>CAYZWZ010000001.1:0-158006 GCA_964482285.1 uncultured Helicobacter sp.
TCTTGATTCAAAATGTTATGTTGCTATATTTATCATTAGAGATAATAAATATAGATTATTAAGAGTTAGAAGATATAGGAAAATTATGCAAACAATAACAACTAAAGAATTTGATAACAATGAAAATATTAGTAATTATTTAGATTTTAAAAATCTGTAAAATTAAAAGATTTTCAAGCTAAACAAAAATAAAAAAAATCAATGTAGATTTTCCAGAAAATATATTAATTTTATTAGATCCAAAAGAGGAACAAAAATATCAATTAACTTATTAAAACAATAAATCATAGAAGAAACAAGATTACACTTACGAAGCTTGAACTATTAAGCTTCACTTGAATAAAATCTAAGTGAAAATAATCATAATGACAGTTACCTCCTTTTAAACTAAATTGTTATAAAAAAAGGGCTAGATAAAAATCTAGCCCTTTTTATTTGATGTAATTTAAAACTTATAAGACTTACAGTCCCATAGCTCCCATTCCACCCATTCCACCCATATCAGGTGCAACTTGTGCTTTTACAACATCTTCAGGAAGATCTGTAACCGTAGCTTCAGTTGTAAGAAGTAAAGAAGCAACAGATACAGCATTTTGCATAGCTACTCTTTCAACTTTAGTTGGATCTACAATACCAACTTCAAACATATTTACATATTCTCCAGTTGCAGCATCAAATCCATAATGTGTATCACTTGAATTTTTAACTTCATTTGCAACAACACCTGCATCATAACCAGCATTTGAAGCGATTTGTTTAAGTGGTGCAGCAACTGCTCTTAAAATAATCTCAGCACCAATTTTTTCATCTTCATTTACAAAATCAATATTTACATTTGCACTAGCTTTGATAAGCGCAGCTCCACCACCAATAACAATACCCTCTTCAACAGCAGCTCTTGTTGCACTAAGTGCATCATCAACTCTATCTTTTTTCTCTTTCATTTCAGTTTCAGTTGGAGCTCCAACTTTAATAACTGCAACACCACCAGCTAATTTTGCTAGTCTTTCTTGAAGTTTTTCTCTATCATAATCACTTGTTACAATTTCAAGTTCATTTTTGATTTTAGCAATTCTAGAAGCAACTTTATCTTTATCACCTGCACCATTAACTATAGTTGTATTATCTTTATCAACTACTATTTTTTCACAAGTTCCTAAGATCTCAATTCCACAATTTTCTAAACTCATTCCCATCTCTTCAGATACTAATGTTCCAGCTGTTAAAATTGCAATATCTTCAAGCATAGCTTTTCTTCTATCACCAAATCCTGGAGCTTTTACCGCAATAACATTTAAAGCTCCCCTAATTCTATTCATAACTAATGTAGAAAGTGCTTCACCTTCAATATCTTCTGCTATTAAAACTAAACCTCTTTGAGTTTGGTTTACAGCTTCTAGTATTGGTAAAATCTCTTTTAAGTTTGAGATTTTTTTATCTGCTATTAATATATATGGATTTTCAAATTCTGCAACCATTTTTTCAGTATTTGTTACAAAATATGGAGATAAGTAACCTCTATCAAATTGCATACCTTCAACAACTGTTAATTCATCATTGATACCTTTTGCTTCTTCAACAGTGATAACACCATCTTTTCCAACTTTATCCATAGCTTCTGCAATCATATCACCGATTTGTGTATCACTATTTGCTGAAATTGTTGCAACTTGAGCAATTTGTTCTTTTGTATCAACTACTTTAGATATAGCTTTTAAGTTTTCTAAAATTAACTCACCAGCTTTATCCATACCTCTTTTAAGTTGAACTGGATTTGCTCCAGCTGTTACGTTTCTTAGTCCCTCTTGGTATATAGCGTGTGCTAATACTGTAGCAGTTGTTGTACCATCTCCTGCTTCATCATTTGTATTTGAAGCAACCTCTTTTACAAGTTGAGCTCCCATATTTTCTAAAGGATCTTTAAGTTCAATCTCTCTTGCAACACTAACACCATCTTTTGTGATTGTTGGTGCTCCATATGCTTTTTGAATTAAAACATTTCTTCCTCTTGGACCCATTGTTACTCTTACAGCATCTGCTAATTTTTTAACACCACTATATAATTTATTTCTTGCATTATCACTAAAAAATATTTCTTTTGCCATTTATTTCTCCTTTGTTGATTATCTAAATTATTTATTTAAATAATTATTTTAGTATTCCTAAGATATCTTTATCTTCAAGTACTAAGTACTCAACACCATCAATAGCTAATTCTGTTCCAGCATATTTACTATAAATAACTGTATCATTTAATTTGATTGTTTTTACTTCATCACTAATTGCCACAACAACCGCTTGTGTTGGTTTCTCTTTTGAAGCATTATCTGGTAAAAAGATACCTGTATCTGTTTGTGTTTTCTCTTCTGGTATTTGTACTAATACTCTATTTCCTAATGGTATAAAACTCATTATTTCTCCTTTTATGATTGTCTATAAATAAAAATAGCACTCATATAATATGAGTGCTAGGATTATATATCAAAATAACTTTAATTAATATAAAGCTATTGTGTTAATTTTATTTATCTTATAAAACGCTTCGCTTTTCTTAAGATTTTACCTTCTCAGTATATTCACCTGTTCTAGTATCACATTTAACCATATCACCTTCTACGATATGGAAAGGTACTTGAACAACGGCACCACATTCTAAAGTTGCAGGTTTTTTACCACCTTGAGAATCACCTTTAAAGTTAGGTGGAGTTTCAATAACTTTCATATTTACAGAGATTGGTGGTTCAACAGTAATTGCTTTTCCATTAAAAAACATCATATCAACATTCATACCATCGATGATCCATTTTTCAGTTTCACCAACTTGATCGTATGTAAGTCCGATTTGATCATAAGTAGCAGTATCCATAAATTGAAGCATTTCACCATCATCATATAGATATTGCATAGTTTTTTGTTCTAAATCTGGAGTTTCAAATTTATCACCAGCATGAAAAGTTTTTTCGATTGTTTTACCATTTAAATAGTTTTTAATCTTACATCTTACAAATGCAGCACCTTTACCAGGTTTAACATGTGCGTAATCCATAATTTTATATGGAATACCATCAACTTGTATCTTTAAACCTTTTTTTAAATCACTCATACCTAATGCCATGATCTCTCCTTATATTTGAACAAAAGAGACAGCTTTTGCTGCACTTAAGTTTCTTAATTTATCTAATATATCATCATTTATATTATCATCAACAATAATAACTGCTAAAGCACCTTTATCATTTCTTCCAAGTCTAAAGTCAGATATATTAATTCCATTATCACCTAAAGTTTTACCAACTTCACCAATAACACCAGGTACATCAGAGTTTCTAAATAAAATCATTTTACCATGAGGCTCAACATCAACTATAAAGTTATTTATCTCAATAATTCTTTGAACATCTTCATCAAAAATTGTTCCAGAAATAGTATTAACACCATTTGCTGTAGTAATTTTTACTGTAACTTTATTTTTATAAACACTATCATTTGTATTGTTTGATGAATCAAGTTTAATACCTTTTTCATTTGCTACAAAAGATGCATTTACATAGTTGATTTTATCGTTTCCTACAGAGTGAGTTAATGCCCCAACTGCTGCAAAAGTGATTAATGAATCTAAATAGTCAGCTATTTCACCAGCTGCTTCTATTTTGATAGATTTAATTTCACATTTTTCCATTTGTGCAATTGTAAATGCCATTTTTTGAGTAAGCTCTAAATATGGTTTTACAAATGATGGGATTTTACTCTCATCTATTGGAAGGTTTAATGCATGTGGATATCCAATACCTCTTGCAGCTTCAATTGCATTATTTGCAGCTTGTGTAGCAATTTTATATTGTGATTCTACTGTATTAGCACCTAAATGTGCAGTTACAATTATATTTGGTAGATCTAATAGTTTATTATCTGTTGCTGGTTCTTTTGTAAATACATCAATACCAGCCATAGCAATTTTTCCAGATTTAAGGTTATTATATAATGCATCTTCATTATATAAACCACCTCTAGCACAATTTATAATAATCACACCATCTTTCATTTTAGCTATCTCTTTTTCACCAATCATATCGATTGTTTCACTATTTTTTGGTGTGTGAATTGTAATAATATCACAAGCTAAGATATCATCAAAATTAGTAGTATACTCAACACCTAGATCAGTAGCTTTAGAAGGAGAGATATATGGGTCGTATGTTACAACATCCATCTCAAAACCTTTAGCTCTTAATGCTACTCTGTGTCCAATATTTCCAAATCCTATTACACCTAATTTTTTACCATATAACTCTTGACCATACCAGTCTTCTCTTTTCCAAACTCTATCGTTTTTAAGTTGAGCGTGAGCATATGGCATTTTTCTCATACAAGAAAGCATATGCGTCATAGTAAGTTCAGTAGCTGCTATTGTATTTGCAGTAGGTACATTCATTGCGATTATACCTTTTGCACTACATGCATCCATATCAACATTATCATAACCAACGCCAGCTCTTATAATAGCTTTTAGGTTTACTGCTGCATCAACAAATTTTTGGTCAACATCAGTTGATGATCTAGTAATAGCAACAGAAGCATCTTTTATAACATCTAAAAGGGCAACTTTATCAATGTCTGCTGCATATACATAGTTAATATCATCAGTATTTTTTAATATGTCAAGTCCACTTTCGTGGATATGATCACATACTACTATCGTAGGTTTATTCATTGTATCTCCAATAAATTAAAATTTATTTTTTAAGTTGTCCAGCTAAAGCATCACCTAAAGTCATAGATGAATTATCACTTACTGATTCCATTACTTCTCTATTTTTTTGAGACTCTAATCTTTTAACTGATAATCTAACTCTATTTCTTTGTTTATCAATATTTACAACAACAGCTTCAATTTCATCACCAATTTTAAGCTCTTCTTCACCTTCTTCAGTTGGAAGTAAATCTTCTGTTCTGATTAAACCATCTAAGTTATCTACTAATTTAACAAATACACCAAAGTCTTTAATATCTTTGATTTCAGCTTTGATTATATCTCCATTTGAGTACTCAGCTGCAAATTTATCTGCTGGTGATTCGTCAAGTGCTTTAATAGATAAAGAGATATTTTCTTTTTCAGTGTCAATCTTGATGATTTTTACTTCAATCTCGTCACCTTTTTTGAACATATCTTTACATTTAGCATTTGATTCCCAAGATGCTTCTTCATTATGTAATAGACCATCAACTTCACCAATAGTAACAAACGCACCAAAGTCAGTTAATGTTGCAACTGTACCTTTAACTACATCTCCAACTTTTGTTGTTTCAACAAATTTTTTGAATGGTTTAGGTTGTAATGATTTTAAAGAAACTCTTAATTTTCTTTTATCACAATCTAAATCGATAACTTCAACATTGATCTCTTCACCAATTGTTAAGAAATCTTTTGGATTTTTAACATTTTTAGACCATGAAATTTCAGAAATATGTAATAAACCTTCAATATCATTTCCTAAATCAACAAATGCACCGTAAGATTCAAAGTTAGAAACAGTAACTGTGATTGTATCACCTACTTCTAATTCTTCTTTAATTTCATCCCATGGATTTGGCATTGCATCTTTAATACTTAATGATAAATGACCTTTTTCTTTGTTGTAAGATTTAATAACTACAGCTACTTCTTCACCCTCTTCAAAGTATTGAGATGGATTAACTGGACCTCTGTAAGATATTTCGTTGTAGTTAACTAAACCGTCAACTCCACCCATATCTACAAACATACCGTAAGATGTGATTTTTTTGATAATCCCTGACTTAACTTCGTTTGTTTCCATTAATTTAGCAATTTGCTCATCTTTATTTTTTTGGTAATCTTCAATTAATTTTTTTCTTGAAATTACAATACTTGATGTTTCTGGTTTTGCTTTTAATACAACAGCTTTGATTTTTTTACCAACTGCTCCAATTGCTTTTAAGTAACCTTGTGCCATTGGCATAAAGTATTCCATACCATCTTTATCTTCTACAATAAATCCAGCTCTTGGCTTAACAGAAACTACCGTACCTTCAACAATTACATTTTCTGGCTCTTCACCATATTTGTTAAAGAATTCATCAAATTTAGCTTTTTGTAAAACTTTTTTGTATGATAAAGATAAGTTTTCACCTCTAGTTCCAAGTACCATTACTTCAATAGTATCACCAACTTTATATTTAACTTCACCATCAATAGTAATTTCTGAAAGATTAATTCTTCCCTCTTTACCACCAATACTAACTATAAAGTTATCATCGTTAATTGCTACTATTTCACCTGTTGTTACTGTATTTGTTTGTGTACTTTTTTCACTCTCCTCAAACATTGCTGCGAAGTTTTCATCTTCACCTAATTCATAATCTTCTAATTTTTTCATCGACACTTGCCTACCCTTGTTATAATTTTTAGTGGCTTATTATATCTTATGTTAACTTTATTGCATATTAATAGATACTTTGGTTTTATTTTGATATACTCAAAGTATGATTACAAGAAGAAAATTTATAACAAACACAGCCTTATTAACAATGCTTAGTACAATTTCATTAAGTGCAAAGAGGATAGATGATGATTCTATAACATCTCCATTATTAAAAGAAAATGGAAAATATAAAAAAATCACATGGAAAGAAGCCTATGATCTTATGGATGAAAAGGCATCATCTGCACTTAAAAATTCAGGAGTAAATGGGGTAGCACTATTTACAAATGCAAACATTAGTGTAGAAGAAGCTTATGCTTTAAATAAACTGTTTAAAGCTGGTTTTAGATCAAATAATATATCTACAAACTCATATAACAATGAAGAGATTCATCTAAAAGCTAGAACAATAGTATATGGAATAGATGGTGTTTCTGGTAGTTTTAATGATCTATTAAATTCAAATTATATACTACAGTTTGATACAATAAATACAAATACTCAAATAAATAAAAATCTAAAATTTATAAATATCACAACAAATAATCATCTAAGTAAAGAAGCTTTTATAAATCTAAAAATAAATAAAAATACTTATCATTTATTATTATCTTATATAATAAATGAGTATATTAAACAAATAGATGAAAAAGATCAAATATATATAAAAAAACATTTTGTCTTTGCTAATTTTAAAGATAATACTCAATGGGAGATTTCACAAAACAATTATAAAATCGCTTTTGAAAAATATACACTTGATTATGTAAGTAGTAGATTAAAACAGGATTCAAAAGAAGATATAAATATATTTAAAGAAAATTTACTAAAAATTAAAAATATCTTTTTAGATGATAAAACAAAAATAATATCACTTACATCAAAAATATTTAATAGATCAACAAACTCTTTACAAACAAGTTTATTACTACAAACTTTACACCTTTTAGTAAATAAACATTCAAGACCTGGATGTGGTGCTTTTAATATATCATCTTATTTATCACAAGATAGTTTAGATGGTGTTGGATTATATTCAAATAGATTAGCTTCAAATATGTATATAAAATATAAACAACATAGAAAAAAAGCTGAAAAAACTTACTCAATTATAAAAGGTACTCTAAATCCTATATCTTATACTCATAAAGAGTTTATAAATAATATAAATACAAATATTACTAAATTTTTATGGTTGTGTAGTGATGAGAATGAGGAATTATTTGAGCAAATAACAAATGATAAACTATTTACAGTTCAATCAACATCAGATATTAATAATATAAATAAAAATGCAATATTGATTTTACCACTTGCAAAAAATAGTGAAAAGAACTCAATCTATATTAGTGAAGATAAAGAGATTAGATACTCATCTCAAAAAGATATACCAAATGGTTTATCTATGAGTTTATTATGGCAAGTTTTAGAATTTTCACAAAGATTTAATATAAATCAAGTATACAAGAAATCAAAAGTAGATGATAAGTATGCCTTAAAAAGTGTCATAAAAGGGTACAAAAGATTAGGATATAATAATGACTCAACTCTATTTGATATATTATTTGATAATTCAAAACTAAGATTATTTCCAAAAGATTATGGTTTAAATAGTGAAATGAATAGTGATAATAGAAATATAATAGGAAGTGATGGTGGGATATTTATAGGCTATAGATACAATATTCAAGAATATCTATTTAATGAATATAGACAATTTTCACTTCTAAATGGGCATGATCTACCAAGATACAACGAGATTTTAGATTCAAATACTCAAATATTTTGGCCATATTATGATAATAAATCTGTACTTTATAGATTTAATCCATTAGATGATCCATATGCAAAAAAATCTTTAAAAGATCAAAGAGAATACTCTTTTTATGGAAAAATGGGAGAAAAAAATCTTCCATTTGGAGATCTTCAAGAGATTACAAATGAAAAAGATAATAAAAAAACATTTAAATATAGAGCAAAATTATTTACTTGTAACTATAATATAGAAGAGTAGTTTTACTCCTCTTCTAAAGTTGAACTTATTAATTCAACTGCTTCATCACTCATATCAAGATCTAAATGAGGATGATCTTTTACTTCTAGTAGTTTTACATTTTTATTTAATGCTTTTAGTTTATTATAAAACTCTATACTAACTTCTGGTTTTGATGTAGTATCTTTTGTACCATAGATTATAAAATAATTTGTATATTTTCCAATATTAGATATATAATCATTTACACTTATAAGATCTTTTTGATTTTTATAATTTGATAGATCATATCTACCACCTGCTAAAAATAGATTTTTAATAAGTTTTGGATATTTTGCACTAACTGTTGCACTTAAAGCTGCCCCTGCACTATGTGCTATTACATTTAACTCTTGTGCTTTATACTTATGTTTAAAAGTAACAAAAACTTGGTGTAAAAATTCTATATATTCTTTTTTACCAAATCTTGTTACTTTTTTATCGTGTAGTAAACCTTCAAGGTTATTTGTAGATGATTTTGAATACCCAGGCATAGCAAAAGCTATAGTTGTAATATCTGTATTCATAGCAATAGTTGAAGCAAATGGAGTATATCTAGCTAGTGTGTTAGTACCATCTTTCCAAGCTCCATGTACTATTATATTTAGTTTCCCTTGAGCTTCACCCTCTTCTACAAAATAGTTTATACACTCATTTTGTACAAATATCATATTCTCTTGTGTTTGACATTGTTCTTTTGTGATTGTTTTACCGTATAGTGTGATACTAATAAAAACTAGTAATAGTAATTTTTTCATCTTTAATCCTTTTAATTATAATAAAATATTATAACTAAAAGTCTCTTGGTTTTGTAAGTGCTACTTTTACTTTTTCTAAATATTCATCTCTACTTATATGTTTAGCTCCAAAGCTTTCTAAATAAGGTGTGTGTATTTGTGAATCAATTAGTGTAAATCCATTTTGTTTTAATCGCTCTACTAAAGCTACAAAAGCTACTTTACTAGCTCCACTTACTTTAGAAAACATAGATTCTCCACAAAATATATCTCCAACAATAACACCATAACCACCACCTACAAGTTCACCATCTATATAAGCTTCAAAACTATGTGCAAATTTTTGAGCATGAAGTTCACTATATGTTTCGATCATATCAGGATGTATCCAAGATCCATCTTGATCTTTTCTTGGTGCATTTGCACACTCAATCATAACTTGAACAAAATTTTCATCAAATCTAATCTCAAAGATATTTTTTCTTATAAGTTTTTTTAGATTTTTACTAATATGTAAATCATTAATATTTAATACAAATCTAGGATCTGGACTCCACCAAAGAATTGGATCATCTTCATTATACCAAGGGAAAATACCTTTAACATAAGCAGCCATCACACGATTTGCACTTAGATCTCCACCATGAGCTACAATCCCATCTACACAAGCAAATCTTGGATTTGGAAATGTCATTGAGTATCTACTGATTTCTGGTATCATTTTTTAAAACCTATTTATTATATGTAAACTTAAATTCATCATTTTTAAAATCGATTTTAACATCTCCACCATCACTTAAACAGCCAAATAATATCTCATTTGTAATTGGTTCTTTTATTTTATCTCTTATTACTCTAAGTAATGGTCTAGCTCCCATCTCTTTATCATATCCAAGAGTTGCTAGTTGTTTTTTTGCTTTTAAACTAAGAGACAATTTTATATTTTTATCTTTTAAAGAATCATTTATATTTGAGATAAATTTATTTACAATTTTTACAATAACATCTTCATTTAGTTTATTAAATGATACTACCTCATCTAATCTATTTATAAATTCAGGTGAGAAAAATGCCTTTATAGCTTTGCTTGTTGGACTACTTTCATCTTTTGCAAATCCCATTACATTTGCCTCTTTTGTACCTAAATTTGATGTTAAGATTAATACGACATTTTGGAAATCTGCTTTTACTCCATTGTTATCTGTTAAAGTTGCATTATCCATCACTTGAAGTAATATATTCATCAATTCAGGATGTGCTTTTTCTATCTCATCTAGTAAAAGTACACAATAAGGGTGTTTTCTTATAGCTTCTGTTAAAAGTCCACCTTTATCACTTCCTACATAACCTGCAGGTGCTCCTATTAGTCTACTTACCGTATGAGCTTCACTATATTCACTCATATCAAATCTTTCAAAATGTATACCCATAACAGCAGCTAACTCTTTTGCTACTTCAGTTTTACCAACACCTGTTGCTCCTGTAAAAAGGAAACTTCCAACTGGCTTATTATCTTCACCTAAACCTGCACGATTTATTTTAATAGCTTTTGTGATTTTCTTTATAGCTTCATCTTGACCAAATACTCTTTTTGATAGGTTTGTATCAATATTTTGTAGTAAACTTAAATCAGATTTTGTAGCTGTTTTTGTAGGTATTTGTACCATTTTTGATATTGTAGCTTCTACATCACTTTGAGTTATTTTTATATTTTTTTTAGTTTTATTTGATTTAAACTTTTTTGTAACTGCAACTTCATCTAGTACATCAATTGCACTATCAGGTAAAAATCTGTCTGATATAAATTTTTTAGAAAGTTCAACACAAAGTTTTACAGCATTAGAAGTATATTTTACTCCATGAAAATCTTCATATTTGTCTTTTATACCTTCTAATATTTTAACAGCATCACTAATGGTAGGTTCTTTTACATCTATTTTTGCAAATCTTCTAGCAAATGCTTTATCTTTTGTAAAATCATTTCTATACTCTTCATAAGTTGTAGCACCCACAACTCTTAAAGTTCCATCACTAAGCATAGGTTTTAGAATATTTGAAGCATCCATAGATGATCCACCTACACTTCCTGCTCCTATTAGTTGATGGATCTCATCTATAAATAAAATTGCATTTTTCTCTTTTTTTACATCTTTAATTACAGCTTTTAATTTCTTTTCAAAATCTCCACGATATTTAGTACCAGCTACCATTGAGCCCATATCAAGTGAAAATATTTTTGCATCACTTAAAATATCAGGAACATCATTTGATGCAATTTTTAAAGCAAGTCCTTGAGCAATTGCAGTTTTACCAACTCCAGTTTCACCTAAAAGTATTGGATTGTTTTTCTTTCTTCTTCCTAATACTTCTATTACTCTTTGTACCTCTTTGCTTCTTCCAATTACAGGATCTATTTTCCCATCAAGTGCTTTTTGCACAAGCTCTTCTGAGTTCTCTTTTAAAGCTGATTTTTTCTCTTTTTTACTACCATTTATATCTAATTCTATTACATCTTCAAGTTCATCTTCATCAAACTCATCATTTGAACCATGACTTATCTCTTCTAAGATATCTACTTTTTGTAAACCTAATTGTTTTAATAAATATGCACTATAGTTTTTATCATCTTTTAGTATAGTAACAAACATATCAACTACTGTTGCTTTTGGTTTACCACTAAGTTGTGCATGAGTTATTATTTGTTCTATTGTTGATGTTAAAGTTACTGTTTCTATTGGATCTTGGTTTACATCACTTTCACTAAATTTTGGTATATTTTTATTTATATACTCTTTTATAGTTTCTTGTATATCTTCAATATCTATTTGTAAGTTTTCAAATATATTTTTAACTATACTATCTTCTAATAAATATATAAAAACATGATCAACTGTTATATATTCATGTTTATTTGCTCTTGCATAAGTAATAGCAGCTCCAAAGACTTCTTGTAGGTTTTCATGTATCATATTATTATTCTTCTTCTAGTATTGCTTTTAGGGGAAATTGTGCTTTTCTAGCACTTTGCTTTACTTGTGCAACTTTTGTAGCTGCTATTTCATAAGTATAAACACCACATACAGCTTTTCCATTTTTATGTACTTTTAACATAATTGCTGTAGATTCCTCTTGAGTTTTTTTAAATATACCCATTAGTATTTCTATTACAAAATCCATTGTTGAATAATCATCATTTAACAATAATACTTTATACTTCTTTGGTTCTTCTAATTCTATCTCTTCTTGGATATCAAATTCTAATTCTCTTGGCAAATTAAACCTTTTTATTTTTATTATACCAAATATTATAAAACTATTTGTTAAAGTATTTATTAAAATCTTATTTTTATTAGTATTTCATAACTTTTTAGATATACTAATTGTATGTTATTAACAAAGAAAACCGAATATGCTTTATTATCACTAATATCAATTGCTAAAAGTACTACACCTAAGAATGTAGATGTTTTATCTAAAGAATTAAATATACCTAAGCCATATTTAGCAAAAATTTTACAAAACTTTTCAAAACAAAATATTTTGAAATCTTTTAAAGGTATAAATGGTGGATTTGAATTAGCCTTACATCCAAGAGATATAAGTATTTTACAAATTGCCACTATTTCAGAAGAGAAACTTCCAGTAGTATTTGAATGTTCTAGTAGTCAAGATGATTGTCCAAGTTTACAAGCATCATCATGTAGCCTATGGAGTGTATTAAATAATCTACAAAATAAAATAGATGATTTTTTAAAATCATTAACACTTAAGGATATTATGCAATGAAATTTTTTCATATTTCACATACTGATCTAGATGGATATACTTGTCAATTAATATCTTCAAAGATATTTCCTGATGGTAAATTTTATAATGCAAACTATGGCTTAGAAGTTAAAATATCTATAGAGAAAGTTCTAGAAGAGATTTTAAACTTTAAAGATGAGGAGATATTTTTCTTAATAAGTGATCTTAACCTTAATCTAGATGAATCAAAAAGTTTAAATAGAAATATAAATAAACTTAACAATGAAGGTTTTAATATAAAACTTCAACTTCTAGATCACCATGCAACTGGTAAACCATCATCAATTAAATATGATTGGTATTTTTTAGATATAAGTAGAAGTGCTACTAAAATAGTATATGACTATTTTATAAAAAATTATCCAAAGTTTGAATCTATGTGTAGTGATGAGTTTAAAAAACTAATTGAAGCTGTAGATGATATAGATATTTGGCATGAAAATGATGAATATTTTGAATTTGGAAAAGTATTAATGAGATTAATATCTCATTCTCAAGAGATAAATCCTACCTTATTTCCAGATGAAAATAGAGATTACAGATACTACTTATTAAATAGATCTATGGATTTTATACATATGAAAGATGCTCATATTGTATTAGATGATCATATTCAAAATCTAAAGAAACAATATCTAAGACTAGATGACAAAAATGATACAATTGATAATCTTATGTCTAAATATTTAGTATATTTACTTGAAAATAAAAAAGAAGAATTTGCAGTTTATTATAAAGGTCATAAAGGTATTTTAACTTTTTCTTTAAACAATATCTCAATACCTGCAAACACATTTTTAAAAGCAAATCCAGACTTTGATTTCTTTGTAAACATCGGAAGACGCGGAAGTACAGGCTTTAGAGCGACAGGTAACATTGATGTTGCGCAACTTGCTTCTAAACTAAATGGTGGTGGTGGACATCCAAATGCAAGTGGTGGAAGTTTTAGAGATTTTAAAGAAACTACAGATTATACTAAGATTAAAAAATATTTTGAAGAAAAATTAAAGTCTTTAGAAAATAATTAAGCAAAAATAATATATAATAATCAAATAAAGGATTAATAAATGAAAATAGTAACTTTTGAAGATATCGATGAAAATTTAATGAAAGGTCATGAAGCTTGTTTTGTACATAGTGGATGTGCTGGAGATGCAGATGTTGCAATTATTGATATTAATACAATATTTGATTATGAAGAGAAGAAATTAGAACTTTGTAAAGAAAATTTCACTTCAATTTCAATAATAGATGATCCAACAGATTTTGATGCATTTAAAAACTTCGGTATTACTGCATGGATAAAAAGAGAAAATCTAAATGAACTACCAAACTTATTAAGTGATATTCAAAAAAGAATGGGTCTATAAAAAGGTACTCATATTTTAATAGATACACATATACACCTTGATAACAAAGCGTATTATGATGACATAGATGATGTTATTAATAGTGCAATAGATCTAGGTGTTAAAAAATTCATAATACCAGGTGCAGATAAAAATGACCTAAAAAGAGCTGTTGAGTTAAGTGAAAAATATGATGAAGTATTTTTTGCAGTTGGTATCCACCCTTATGATATAGATCAATATGATGAAAAATATCTAGAACAATATATTAATCATAAAAAATGTGTTGCTATTGGTGAGTGTGGATTAGACTATTTTAGACTTCCTGAAGATGAAGATGAAAAAATAGCAAATATAAAACTTCAAAAAGAGGTATTTGTATCTCAAATCAATTTAGCTAAAAAATATAAAAAACCATTAATTATACATATAAGAGACGCTTCAAATGATAGTAAAACTTTAATGATAGAAAATGATGTAAAAGAAGTTGGTGGAGTATTACATTGTTATAATGCAGATGAACAACTTTTAAGCTTAGCAGATCATAGATTTTATTTTGGTATTGGTGGAGTTCTTACATTTAAAAATGCAAGAAAACTTGTAAATGTACTTCCTAAAATTCCACAAGAGAAACTAATAATAGAAACTGATGGTCCATATCTTACTCCTCATCCATATAGAGGAACAAGAAACGAACCAAAATACACAAATGAAGTTGCTATTAAGATGGCAGAACTTCTAAATATGTCAAAAGAGCAAATAGAAGATTTAACTACTTCTAATGCAAATAGATTATTTAATTTTTAACTAAATAATCTATGATGAACAACTCACATGAGATGTTCCTGCTAGATCGAAAAATTCTAGTGGTTTTAATCTATAATATTTATTTTCAAGCTCTTTACTTCGTTCTAAATATGGATTATTCATAACTTCTTGAAGTTCGTATATTAAAGAATAATCACCTTTATTAGCTACTTCATAAGCATCTACTAAGAACCACTCTCTTAATATATATTTAGGATTTACACTTTTCATTTTAGATGATAATTTATCTTTTTTATCTTGTGTATTTATATCAATACTATTATTCCATTTTGTAAACCAATTTAACCAAGATCTTTGAAGCTTTGTATTATGATCTATATCTTTATAAAAACTTTTTTTAAGACCTTCAATATTATTTGGTATACTACTTAATTCTCTAAAGAAAATAGTATAATCAACAAAAGTTTCTAACATTAGATTTACTAGTTCATTAAATAATTCAAAATCAAAACTCTTAAGCCCTAGTTTAGAAGCCCACATATTTTCCATCTTATCATTCATATTATATTTGAAATTATCTCTTATAAGTTCAAGTTTTTTATAGTGAGTACTATTTAGTTCAAGTAGTGGCATTAAACTTTTACAAAACATATCAAAGTTCTTTTGAGCAGCTATTGGCTGATTTAAAAAAGAAAAATGCTCACCTCCACTTGTCCATGGTTGATAATGGGGATCAAATAATTCACAAAATCCAAATGGACCATAATCCAAAGTAAATCCACCGACTGCACAATTATCACTATTGAAATTACCTTGAGTATATCCAACTCTAATCCAATTTGCAACAAGTAAACTAAGTGCATTTGAAAACTCACTTGCTAGTAACACTACCTTATCTTCAATATTTAAACTACTATCTATTTTTTCACTATATTCACGATCAATTAGATGCAATACTATTTTTTCTAATTCATCTTTTGCATTTTTATGTTCATTTTTTCTAGTTCGTCTTGCAAAAAGTTCTAGCTGTCCAACTCTAATAAATGATGATGCAACCCTAGTAGTAATAGCTACTTTTTCCCATATCATTTTATCTGGATCTTTTGAATATGAACCTTTTGAAAACCATGGTCTTTGTACTTGTTCATCAGTTGATACAATTAAACTTAAAGATCTAGATGTAGCGATATTTAGTCCATGCATATGCTCTTGAGCTAAAAATTCTCTTACACTAGATCTTAAAACTGCCCTACCATCTGCTCCTCTACAATAAGGGGTTCTACCACCACCTTTTAGTTGCATTTCCCATCTTTTATTGTTAAATACACCTTCAAATATTGAAATAGCTCTACCATCTCCATATCCGTTTCCAGTTTTAAAAGGACATTGTGCATAATATTCAGTTCCAAATATTGAAAGAGCATATCCACATGCCCAAGATCTATTTTTCATAAGCTCTGGTAATTCTGAACTATCACCTGAAAATATTTTTATAAAATCTTCACTTTTTGCTAAGCTATCATTTATTCCTAACTCTTTAAATAATATTTTACTATGGATAATATATTGTGAATTTTTAATAGGTGTTGGTTTTACCAATACATAATGACCACTAAACACCTCTCTAGGATCATGATCAATTCCATCTTTATTTGATTGTGGATCAATATTTAAATAGTTTATAAATGAATAATCTGAATTATTTGCTAAGTCTTGAATAGTTTTGATTGTTTGAGAGTTTTGTGTCATATTTATACCTTTTAATAAGGATCTTAAATATTCTAGATCCCTGTTTGGTATATTAACTTATTGAGTAAAAAAATAGCTTAATAATTTTTTCTAATTATTCCTCTACACTTACTACACAATTTGGAAGGATATCTGGTTTAGTTATTTTTACTTTTAAGTTTTTTATATCATATTTAGATTTTAAACCTTTTCTTATGTATAAAATTGCATCTTCTATTAGTTTGAATTTTTCATTTTCCATAGAAGTTTGTGCAAAAGAAGCAACATGAGAATAATCTATAAAGTTGCTTCCATCATCGTTATAAAAATACTCAAAAGATATATCAAGTATAACTTTTTGTTTTTTTACTCTTTCAAAATCAAGTATACCTATAATACAATCAAATGTTAAATCGTTTATATTTACTTTTAACATCAATTACCTTATACTTTTTGCTCTTGACCTTTGAAAAGTCTTATAATATTTGGAATATGTTTATAAAATATCACAAAAGTTATTATATATACAGGTGCATTTGAGTTAACAGTAAGTCCATTTTGCATAAAAATAACTGCAACAACAACTGCACTTAAACCAATAAGTGAAGAGATAGAAGATATCTTAAGAACCTTAGCACTAAATGCCCAAACAGCAGCTCCAATTAAAGCTGGAATAGGAATAAGAGTTAAAAATACTCCAAGTCCAGTAGCAACACCTTTTCCACCTTCTAAACCTAAAAATATACTATAACAATGCCCTATTACACTAAGTACTGCTATACCCCATAATGTAGCATCATCTAATCCATATGCCATACCTATTAATACAACAACTGCACCTTTTAGAGCATCTAAGATTACTGTTGCAGCTCCTAGTTTTTTTGCTAATGCTGGATTTGTTTGTTTTACAACTCTTAGTACATTTGTAGCACCTATACTTTTACTACCACTCTCTTGTACATTTACCCCTGCAAATCTTTTTGCTAAAATCAATCCAAAAGGGATAGAACCCACTAAATAAGCTATTGCTAAAAATACTACATTTGTATTTAAAAAATCCATATATTGTTCCTACGTATTATGATCTAAGATCATTATTTTATGCAATTATAACCAAAAATTTGTTAATATATTAATATAATAAAATAAGGGATAATTTAATGGATTTTAAAAAAGAGATTATTAGATTAAAAAAAGAATTAGATGTTACTATAGTTGCTCACTTTTACCAAAAAGATGAAGTGTTTGAACTAGGTGATATTACAGGAGATTCTTTAGAATTAGCTAAAAAAGCGATGGAAACAAAAAGTGAAAATATCCTTTTTTGTGGAGTTGGATTTATGGGACAAAGTGTTAAAGTATTAGCACCTCATAAAAGAGTTATGATGCCTAAAATTGCATGTTGTGCTATGGCAAAAATGATAGATGTTATGTATTTTAAAGATAATCTTAAAATCCTAAATGATGCCGGACTTAAAAATGAAGATATACTTCCTATTACATATATCAATTCATCTGCTGAAGTAAAAGCAGAAGTTGGAAAAATGGGTGGATATGTTTGTACAAGTTCAAATGCCTTTAAAATAATAAATAAAGGTCTAGAAAGTGGAAAGAAAATATTCTTTGTACCTGATAGATGTTTAGGTCAAAACTTTGCAAATCAAATAGGTCTAAAATCAGCTGTAGTTGGAATAGATCCAATTGAAGATGTAATGGCTAGTGATATTATTTGTTTTAATGGTTTTTGTTCAGTTCATCAGCTATTTACAGTTGAAGATATAGAATTTTATAGAGAAAAATATCCAGATATAATTGTTGCTGTTCATCCTGAATGTGATGTTGAAATAGTAAAAAGAGCAGACTTTGTAGGAAGTACATCTCAACTTATAAACTATATAACAAATGAACTAGATCCTGAACAAAAAGTTGTTGTAGGAACAGAATTTAATATGGTAAATAGATTAAGAGAAAAAAATACTTACGTATTAAGTTCTACAAAACCAGAATGTCCAACAATGAATGAGACAACACTTGAAGATCTTTATAATACTTTAAAATCAATAGAAAATAAAACATATGATAATGAAATAACAGTTGATGAAGATGTACAAAAATATGCAAAAATAGCTCTTGAACGAATGTTCACAGTATAAGGAAAAAAATTGGCAATTAATATTAAGAAATTTGTAAAGAATGCGATAATAGAAGATAATGGTAGAGGTGATCTATTTTTTGATATAGCACCAAAAGGGAGATTTACTGCTCGAGTAATAGCAAAAGACAATGGTATTTTAGCTGGTGTTAAATATGCTAAAGCTTTAAGTAAAACAGAAAAATTTGATTGTAAATTTTTATTAAAAGATGGACAAGTTGTTAAAAAAGGTGATGTGATTGCTGAACTAGAAGGTAAAGCTTCTGTTTTACTTTCAAGTGAAAGAACATTTTTAAATCTTCTTCAACATGCATCTGGAATTGCTACTAATTCAAATAGATATGCAAAACTACTAGAGGGTAGTGAAGTTGTTTTACTTGATACTAGAAAAACTAGACCGCAACTTAGAGATTTTGAAAAATATGCCTCTAGAATAGGTGGAGCTATTAATCATAGACTGGGTCTTGATGATTGTCTAATGTTAAAAGATACTCACCTTAAAACTATTTCTAATTTAAAAGAGTTTGTAAAATCTGCTAGAAAAAGAATCTCATGGGTAACTAAAATAGAGATTGAGTGTGAAACATTTGATCAAGTTAAAGTTGCTATGGATGCTGGAGCTGATATTATTATGTGTGATAATATGAACCCTGAAGAGATAAAAGTAGTTGCTAACTTTAGAGATAAAGAACACCCTCATGTATTACTAGAAGCTAGTGGAAATATTACTACAGAAACGATAGAGTCTTATTTAGATTCTGGTATCGATGCAATCTCTAGTGGAAGTATAATTCATCAAGCAACATGGCTTGATTTTTCGATGAAATTTGATTAGGATATTATTTTGCATAAAGAAGCTCTAGAACTAATAAAAAACGCCCACTATATAGTTGTAATTTCACATATAAATCCAGATGCAGATACACTTTCTTGTGCACTTGCAATGGGTAATTTTTTAAGTGAGCAAAAAATAAAACATAAAGTATTTAACAAACAATCAGATCTTCCAAAAAATTTAGACTATCTTCATGGATATGATAAGATTACAGATCAATTACCAAAATCTTATGATTTGGCTGTTTATATGGATTGTGGTGATATAAATAGACCTGCAATTACTATAGATGAAAATTGCAAAATAATAAATTTTGATCATCACCAATCAAACGATAATTTTGGATTTATAAACTTTGTTGATGATACAAAAGCTAGTACTGCTGAGATATTATTTGATTTTTTTATTAAAAATGATCTAACTATATCTAAAAATATTGCTGAGTGTTTATATACTGGAATTTATGATGACACTTTAGCATTTACAACACCAAGAACAGATGCTAATACATTTAGAGCAATTAATTTTTTAGTAAAATCAGGGGTAAATCCTAGCTATATAGCTTCAAAACTTATTCAGAGACAAAGTTTAGCAAAGCTTCAAATACAAGCAAAAGTTGTACAATCTTTAGAACTATACGATGAAGGTAATATCGCAATAATTTATGTACTTCCTTTATGGCTAGAGCAAACTGGCGCATCATATAAAGATTGTGATGAAGTTATAAATCAAGTGTTAAATCTTGCAGTTGTAAATATAGCTATATTTTTAAGAATATCTGATGGTAAAACAAGAGTATCTTTAAGAAGTAAAGAGGCTATAGATATTAGTAAAGTTGCAGCACACTTTAATGGTGGCGGACATAAAAATGCAGCAGGATGTAGAATAGAATCTCAAGATATTGAAGAATCTAAAAAAATATTACTTGATTATATAACAAGTATGGAGAGATAAATGAGAAGAAGTGGAAGAAAAAATAGTTTTGGTACATTTATATTTAGTGTATTATTAATAGCACTAATAGCAGGAGCTGGTTTTATATATGTATCTCCAACTTTTGAACAAGATAAACCAAAAATAATAATAGATACAAATAAATTTTGGAATCTAAAAGATAAACTAAAAATACAAATAACTGATCAAAGTGGTTTAAAATACTATAAAATTACATTTATAGATGATAAAAACAATATTGTTTTAGCTGAAGAATCAATGGTGAATAATACTAATAAAGATCAAATAATTGAAGTTAATCCTCCAAAATTAAGTCCATTTTATAAAAATACTTTAGTAAAAATAAAAGTTGAAGCTATTGATAATAGTAAATGGAATTTCTTAAATGGAAATAGTATAAATAAAACTTTTGATATAAAAATTGATAAAATCAAACCAATAGCAAGTGTAATTAATAACTCAAGATATATAAAAAGAGGTGGAAGTGCTGTTGCTGTTGTAAAAGTATTTGATAAAAATCTAAAAGAAGCCTATATCACTTTTAATGATAAAGTTAAATTCAAATTAACACCTTTTTATAAAGAAAACTATTATGTATCATTAATTGCATGGCCTATTGATATAGAAGATTTTTTAATAGTAAATCTAGTTGCAATAGATCAAGCTGGAAATAAAACAGTATCAAAAGTACCTTTATATATACAAAAACCAAAATTAAAAAAAGATACTATTAAAATAGATAGAAAGTTTATAAATGAAGTTAGTAAAAATGTATTAACTCAAAGTGGACATGAGATCCCTGATAGTTTAAAAGATATTTTTGTAGCACAAAATAAAATTGTAAGAAAAGAGAATGTAGATTTTTTAAGAAAAATTGGTCTTACAAAAATGGATTATTCAAAAATTGATTCATTTAAAATTAAAAATTTTAGAAGATTAAATGGATCAAGAACAGTTGCTGGTTTTGCAGAAAGAAGATCATATATATTTGAACAAAATAAAATAGATGAAGAGTGGCATTTAGGTATGGATTGGGCAAAAGTTAAACATGCAAAGATTGTTGCTTCAAACCCTGGTAAAGTTGTATTTAACTCTTACTTAGGGATATATGGAAATGTTGTAATTGTTGATCACTCTTTAGGTTTAGGAAGTTTATATGCTCACTTAAGTAATACTGATGTATCTGTTGGGCAAGATGTATATAAAAATTCTAAAATAGGAAATAGTGGTACTACTGGTGCTGTTTTAGGGGATCATTTACACTTTGGTATTTTAGTACAAGGTATAGAAGTTGATCCTATTGAATGGATGGATAGAAACTGGATAAAAACTAGAATCACAAATATCATCAATCAAGCCAAAAAAGAAATAAATAAAAAATAAAGTTTAAATAATGAAACAAAGAACTATAAAAAAGAGTGTAGAGATAGTTGGTATTGGATTACATAAAGGTGTACCTATTACTATGACACTTGAACCTTTAAATGATAATAGTGGAATAGTATTCTATAGAAAAGATAAAAATGTATCAATACCACTTAAACCTGAGTATGTAGTAGATACTCAAATGGCAACAGTAATTGGAAAAGATGGTGTAGTAGTATCAACTATTGAGCATCTTTTATCTGCTATTTATGCTTATGGAATTGATAATTTAAGAGTAGTATTAGATAATGATGAGATTCCTATTTTAGATGGAAGTTCTAGTGGGTTTTGTTTACTTTTAGATGAAGTTGGAATACAAGAACAAGAAGAGACAAAAAAAGCTCTGATTATAAAAGAGGAAGTATCTTTAGAAGTAGATGGTAAAAAAGTATCTTTATCTCCATCAAACCATATTGTATATGATTTTTCTATTGATTTTGATCATCCAAGTATTGGAAAACAACAATTTAAATTTGACTACTCAATAGCTCAATACAAAGAAAATATAAGTAAAGCTAGAACTTTTGGATTTTTACATGAAGTTCAATACTTAAGAAGTAAAGGCTTAGCACTTGGGGTTAGTTTAGATAATGCAATAGGACTTGATGACCAAAAGATTTTAAATCCAGAAGGACTTAGATTTGATGATGAGTTTGTAAGACATAAAATCTTAGATGCTATTGGAGATATGAGTTTACTTGGATATACAATGATAGGACAATATACAGCTCATGCTGGAAGTCATCATCTAAATCATCTACTTACAAAAAAACTTTTAGAAAATCCTGCTAATTATGAGATTGTAGATCTTGAAGAGGTTGAAAATAAAGTAGAAGCTAAAAATCTTCAAATGGCTTATGCAAAGGTAAAAGCTTAATGTCTAAAAATATAGATATATTTGTAATTTCACTAGCTAGTCCAATATTAATAGGTATTTATGAAAATAATACTTTAATAGATACACTAAGTATTGAAGGTAAAACAAGTGAAGCTTTACCTGAGATATTTAGTGAAATTTTAAAAAAATATTCTATAAATAATATCATATATGTAAATGGACCAGGATCATATATGGCTATAAAAGTTGCATATATTTTTCTAAAAACTATATCAATAACAAAAGATATAAACTTTTTATGCACAAGTGGATTTGATGTAAATGGAAACTCTCCTATTAAAGCACTTGGTAAAAAATATTTTGTTCAAGATAATAATGGTGAAATAACTATGAGAGTTTTAGAAAAAAATGAAACTATAAATAACTTTGAACTTCCACAAACTATAGATATAACTAAATATAGTGAAGAAACTTTACCAAACTATCAACTTCCAGCGGTGGTATAATAAATATACTCTTTTAAATAACTTTTTTCTATTCAAATTCACACATAATTTTAATATTACTCTCTTTCCTTTCTTTTTTTTAAAATAAAAGAAATATAAATTAACTTTAGAGAATAACAAATCAAAAGAGAAGGTAGCATCACAACAAAGATGATGCAATTTTAAATTTTAGGAAATAAGTAAATAAAATATTTTTTGTTAAAAAAGTAAGAATAAAGATTTTAGTTCAAAATCTCCGCAGCAATATCAAATTTATTTGCAGTCATAAGATGAATCTTTGGATGAAAAGCTTTAATCTCATTATATAGATCCATACTTAATTTTAATCCTACTTTATACTCTTCCTCTTTACTTATTTTACTAGCAACTCCAAGAGCATCTATCCAAGATGAAGGTACATGAATACCAGGTACATGAGAAGATAAAAATTGAGCTGTTCTAAATGCAGTAATAGGAAAAATTCCAAGTATTAATTGTGCATCACTTCTATCATCACTAAAACCCTCTTTTGCTTTATTAAAATGTTCTAATAATATCTTTGCATTATCTATATCATATACAGGTTGAGTGATAATCCCTTTGATATTATTTTTAATCTTTTTGTGCATCTTTTTTTCTAAAGATAAAAATGATTTTGCAAAAGAGTTTATAACTGAAAATGGATAAATTTGTTTAGGTGCAGTATTAAATGGTCGCCCACTATAATCCATACCATGATTAAATGAATTTATAATTTCCAATAACATTGATGAATTTGCTTCAAATACACCTTTTACTCTTGGTTGATCACTCATAGAAGCTGGATCTCCTGTTAAGCAAAGTATCGCTCTTACATCAAAATCATTAGCTCCAAGTAGATCACTTTGTAGTGCTATTTTATTTCTATCTCTCATACTCATTGTTGCAATTACTGGTTTATTAAATTGCATTTGTAGTTTTGCTGCAGCAAAAAGTGCATTGTATTTTAGTTTTGCTAGAGGATTATCTGTTGTTGAAAAACCATCAACTTTTTTTGCTAAATCAAACTCTTGTATCTTTTTTATTATAGGATCAAAGCTTGGTTCATGTGATGGTGTTGTTTCTAAAGTGATATATGTATCATTTTTTAGTTTATCTAATAAGTTATCAAACATATTGTTTAACCTTTTTTGTGTTATAATCGCGATTATAACATAATAAAGGTAAATAATGAAATTAGCAGTATTTGATTTTGACAGCACATTAATGGATGGAGAAACTATTGACTTTTTAGCTAAAGAATTAGGCTTGGAAGAGGAAGTTTCAAAAATTACTGAAGAAGCTATGAGTGGAAGATTAGATTTTTTTGAATCACTTACAACAAGAGTAAAACTTCTAAAAGGTTTAGAGTATAGTAAAGCTGTAGAGATTTGTAAAGATTTACCTTTAATACCAGGAGCAAAAGAGACTATAAAAGCACTAAAAGAAAAAGGCTACAAAGTAGTGTGTTTTTCTGGTGGATTTAGAATTGGCACAACTCCAGCAAAAGAGATACTAGGAATTGATGCAGATTTTTCGAATATATTACATGAAAAAGATGGTATATTAACTGGTCTTGTTGGTGGAGATATGATGTTTTCTTCAAGCAAAGGGGATATGATTCAAAGAATCCAAGAACTTCTAGGTGCTACAAAAGAAACAACTCTTGTTTGTGGTGATGGAGCAAATGACCTTTCAATGTTCCCTTATGCAAATACTAGAATTGCTTTTTGTGCAAAAGATGTTTTAAAAGAGGCTGCAAATATTATTATAGATGAAAAAGATTTAACAAAAATCTTAGATCATATTTAAGGCTAAATCATGACACTAATTGAAAAACTAGAATCTGGTGCTAGACTATCTTATGAAGATGGTGTTGCACTTTATGATTTAGACCTTATAACTTTAGGCGAATATGCTTCTAAAATAAGAGAAGAAAAACATGGAAGAAAAACTTACTATAATGTAAATAGACATATAAACCCTACAAATATTTGTAAAGATGTGTGCCATTTTTGTGCATATAGTGCAAGTAGAAAAAACCCAAAACCATATACACTAAAACATGAAGAGATTATGAATACTGTTGATCAAAGTGTTAAAAATGGTATAAAAGAGGTTCATATAGTTTCTGCACACAATCCTGATACTGGACTTGATTGGTACTTAGAGATATTTTCAAAAATAAAAGCCAAATATCCACAACTACATGTAAAAGCACTTACTGCTGCTGAGATCCATTTTTTAAGTGAACAATATAATAAATCACATGAAGAGATTATAGATCTTATGATAAAAAATGGTGTTGATTCTATGCCAGGTGGTGGAGCTGAAATATTCGATGAGCAGGTGAGAAAAAGAATATGTGGAGGGAAAGTTACATCACAACAATGGCTTAATATTCATAAACTTTGGCATGAAAAAGGGCGACAATCAAATGCTACAATGTTATTTGGACATATAGAAAGTCGTGCAAATAGAGTAGATCATATGATAAGACTTAGAGATCTACAAGATCTTACTGGTGGATTTAATGCATTTATACCACTTGTATATCAAAAAGAGAATAACTTTTTAAAAGTTACAAACTTTCCAACTGCAAACGAGATACTAAAAACATTTGCGATATCTAGAATAATCTTAGATAATATACCTCATCTAAAAGCTTACTGGGTTACTTCTACTATTAAATTAGCTCTTATTGCTCAAGAGTTTGGAGCAAATGATCTTGATGGTACAATAGAAAAAGAATCAATCAATTCCGCTGCAGGAGCAGCAAGTGCAAATGGAATGCAACAAAAAGAGTTTTTAGAACTAATACAATCAAGTAGATTTATACCAGTTCAAAGAGATAGTTTATATAACGAAGTAGATTAATGAACTTTACTCAAGATGATATAAAAACTCTTGAAAATATAATCTTAAGTAGAAGAGATGTTCGTGGAAATAACTTTTTACAAAAAAAAATTAAAAATAAATATCTAAATCAAATACTACAAGCAGGACTTCATGCTCCTTCAGTTGGGTTTTCTCAGCCATGGAAGTTTGTAGTAATAAAAGATAAAGATATAAAAAACAAAGTATATAAAAACTTCAAAAAAGAGTATAAAAAAAGTAAAAAGTACTTTAAAACTTCTAAATTATATTCAAAACTAAAACTAGAAGGTATTAAAGAGACACCAATAAATATTGCTGTTTATTATAAAAAATCAAGCAAAAAGATTTTAGGTCAAACAAGTCAAGAAAAGATGGGTGAATACTCTGTAGTTTGTGCTATACAAAATATGTGGCTAATGGCAAGAACATTAAATATTGGTATAGGTTGGGTTAGTATTTTAAATACTAAAAAAATAGATAAAATTTTAGATATAAATAAAGAGTTTACTTTAGTTGGTTATTTATGTGTAGGATATGTAAAAGAGTTTTACAATGAACCTGAACTAAAAAAACTAAAATGGGCAAAACAAAAAGAGTTTAAAAATATTGTCCAATACAAATAAAGGAAAAGAATGATTAAAAATATTACGGGAAGAGTAGATTTTATTGAAAGTTTAAGAGGTAAAAGTGCAACTTTTATATTAGCTCTTAGTAATAGTGCAACTTCAAGTATCAAAGGTATAACACAAGCTGGAATACCTGGTA
Source organism: uncultured Helicobacter sp. (assembly GCA_964482285.1). GTDB lineage: Bacteria > Campylobacterota > Campylobacteria > Campylobacterales > Arcobacteraceae > CAIJNA01. Next base: position 27,211 of record CAYZWZ010000001.1, read on the forward strand.
GTATCTATCTAACTCCTACACTTGATAGTGAGTTTATATGTACAGGTCAAGTAAGAAGTATGCCAAATATTGCAGAAACTCCTAAAGGTGTACCAACACCAGCACTTATAAGTCGTGCTATTCATACTTTAAATCCTTTTAATCATATTGAGCTTTTAGATTTAGGACTTGAAGTAAAACCTCATATTGATTATTTTAAACTACATAACTTTGATATAAAACCAAGTGATGCTATAAATAATGGTGCTAATATAAATGCACTTGATATATTTTCTAAAGCAACTGCATTTGGTCAAGCTTATGAATGTAAAGATGAGTATATTATACTAGGTGAATCAGTTCCTAGTGGAACAACTAGTGCTAGAGCTACTGCTATGGCCTTGGGATATGAGTGTGATAAATTATTCTCATCTAGTTTTAAAGATGTACCAAATAGTATAAGAGATGAAGTAGTATACGATGCACTAAAAAATATCACTTCAAATGATGATGTATTTTCTATTCTTAGTAAAGTAAGTGATAATATGATTATATTTGTTGCTGGATTTATACTTGGACTTAATAATCGTATTCCTATAATACTTGCAGGTGGAACACAAATGGCCGCTGTACTACTTGTAGTAAACTCAATTTTGAGACAAATGAATGGTAAAATAGAAACTTCAAATCTATCTTTATGTACAACTTCATGGGTATATAATGATAATAATAGTGATATTAAAGCTTTAATAAATATGCTTGATTTTGAACTAAATACATATTATAGTGATTTTGATTTTTCAAGTTCTACTCATCCTGCACTTAAACTATATGATGATGGTGAAGCAAAAGAGGGAGTTGGAGCTGGTGGATGTTTAGCTTATGGATTTTTAAATGGTCTTAATAAAGAGCAAATTACTAAAAAAGTTGAAGAGTTTTTAGCTTAGATGAAAATACTTTACTTTGGTGGGCAAAAATCTGGGAAATCAGCTTTAGCTGAGGCTAAAACTTTAATGCTAAGCCAAAATAAAAAACCATACTATATAGCAACATATGACAACTCATATGGTGATAACTCTATGCAAGAGAAGATTGATTTGCATAAACTTCAAAGAGAAGATAAATTTATAAGTATAGAGCAAAGTCATAATTTACTAGATATTATAGATGAAAATCAAACATATCTAATTGATTGTATCTCTATGTGGATATTAAATAATATAGAAAAACCAAACGAGTACTTTATAGATCACTTAGAAAAAATATCTAAAATAAAATCTAATATTATATTTGTGTTAAATGATGTAAATAGTGGTATAATTCCATTTGATAAACAAAGTAGAAGATTTGTAGATCTTACAGGAATTATAGGATCAAAGTTAACTTCTTTTTGTAATGAAGTTTATGAAGTAAAATTTAGCTTGGGGGTAAGATTAAAATGAAAAATATAATATCTGGAATAGTATATGCAATATCATATTTTACAATATTACCAATAAATCAAGGTAAATTTGATGCAAATAGACAATTTTATAAAGGTATACTAATAGCTTTACCATTTATAGGTTTATTTTTAGCTGCTTTTATATCTGCACTTCATATTGGATTTTCTTACATTGTTCCATCTTGGTATGCAGCTATTTTTGTTAGTATTATTTATCTTTTTTTATATGGATTTTTACATCTTGAAGCAGTTGCAGATACTATTGATGGTTGGTATGCAAGTTTGAGTAAAAAAGATGTTTATGAGGTTATGCATGAACCTCAAGTTGGATCAATTGGTGCTATTGGAAGCTTTTGTTTTGTGTTATTAAAAGTTTTAGCACTTACATATTTATTATCTCATAGCCATTATTTAGCAGTTATTATAGCACTTAGTTTATCAAGACTTAGTGTGTTATTTGCTTTATCTTTTGAGTTTCATCCTAAAAGTTATTTTCCAAATACCCTAAAAAATTCAGTATCTGTATCTTTGGTATTTAAAATATTATTTTTGCCACTTGCAATTTTAAATAAACTAATACTAAAAAAACTTCAAAAACAACTAGGTTTTTTAAATGGTGATACAATAGGTTTTAGTATAGAACTAATAGAGATTATACTTTTAAATATAGCGATAATTATTTTAGTATGAAACTAAAAAATATTAGCATCTTTGGAACAAGTAGCGATGCTGGTAAATCTACTATTACATTTACTATAGCTAAGATTTTACAAAATCTAGGCTATAGTATAGCACCTTTTAAAGCACAAAATGTATCAAACAACTCAAATATATGTGATGATAAAAGTGAAATTGCAATAGCTCAACACTTTCAAGCTAGTGTTTTAAACTGCCCTACTTCATATCATTTAAATCCAATTTTACTAAAATCAGGTAGTAAAAACAACTCAACACTTATAGTTGAAGGTAAAGTAGTACATACATCTGATGTAAGAAGTTATTATAGAGACCTAGATACCCTTAAACCTGCAGTAAAAAGATCTTTTGAGTATTTAGATGATAGATATGACTGTATAGTTTGTGAAGGTGCAGGTAGTCCTGTAGAGCTTAATCTTATGGATAAAGATCTATCTAATATATATATAGCTAATGAGTTTGATACAAAAATAATACTTGTAGCAGATATTCAAAAAGGTGGAGTGTTTGCATCTATTTGGGGAGTTTATAATCTACTTCCTAAAAAACTAAAACATAATGTTATGGGAGTTATTATAAATAAATTTCAAGGGGATATGACACTTTTTGATGAGGGTATAAAAATCATTGAAAATGAATTTAAAATACCAGTACTTGGTGTGTTACCATATACTCCTTTTAATCTTGGATTTGAAGATAGTTTAAGTATTAAAAATATAACTCAAGATTGTAGTAAAGCAAAACAAAAAGTAGCAGTAATAAGCTACCCTACTATGAGTAACTACAATGACTTTGAACCACTTATAAATGATAAAGATATATGTTTAGAGTTTATAAATTCTAATATCTCTTTAGGAAATTATGATTTAATAATTCTTCCTGGAAGCAAACTAGTAATCAAAGATCTAAAATGGTTAAAAGATACAGGATTATTTAAGCAAATAAAAACACTAAAAAACAATATCTTAGGTATTTGTGGTGGATATGAGATGATGTTTGAAAATATAATAGACAATAATGCAATAGAAACTGATTCACCTACTATTGAAGAAGCATTAGGATTTATACCTGATGATATAATATTTGTAAAAGATAAAATTTTAGATAAAAAAGTTTATAATATTTTTGGTAAAGATATAAAAGGTTTTGAAATACACCATGGTATAAGTAAAAAATATCCTCTATATTATGAAAAAGATAATATTAAAGGTACTTTTGTACATGGACTTTTTGAAGATGAAAAGTTTGAGAAATACAAAAAAGAAACCATAGATGAGTTTGTATCATCTATGGAAAAAAGATTAGATATAACTAGGATTTTAAAAGCTATATCTTAATAGTTATTTATGATCGTGAAGATCTGGATTGTTTGGATCAAATTCACAACATTGTGATATAGTTTTTTGATCATATTTTATATAAATATAACCTTGATACATAGTGTATATTCCAAATAAAATTATACTAATAGAGGCTAGTTTTATCATAGTAGTTCTAAAGGTGCTATTTTTAAATAATCCCACAAAAAAACCTAAACTAAACAATGCAGGAACAGTACTTAAACCAAATATTGCCATAACCAATGCCCCATAAAATGCACTCCCTGTACTAGCTGCTGTAATAGCAAAGAAATAAACTAATCCACATGGAAGCAATCCATTTAACATACCTAGTACAAAGAAACTTGAAAATGATTTTGTATGAAGCAATGACTTAAATGTTTTTTGATACCATTGTGTTGAAGATAAAGAGTGTTCTATAAGTGTTAAGAATTTTAATTTACCAGATAAACTAAGTCCAGTAAGAAGCATAATAACACCTGCAAATATAAGCAATGCTCCATTTGCATTATTGCTAAACATAGCAACACCACCAATAGCACCAAACATAGCTCCTAAAATAGTATATGTTAATATCCTACCAGCTGCATAAAACATATGTGCAGTAGCTTGTTTTTGTTTTGTCCATTGTTCATCTATTTTAGTACTACTATATGCAATAATTATTCCACCACACATACCAATACAATGCCCAAATGAACCTAAAAATGCTATAGTGATAATCGATATTATACTTACTGCTTCCATCTATTTTCCTAACAATTGTTTTTTTACTTTTGCGTTTGTAAGGTTTTCACCACGCATCATATACAAACTCATAGTATCAAAATCTATATATCCATCTTTTTTATTTTTATAAGCACCAAATCCATAGTGCATAGGTGTATCATCTGTTCTACTATACCAAGCTTTTTTACCATCTATATACTGCATAACATCTTTTGCCCAAACCCATACAACAGCTTCATTTTTAAATGGTTTTTTATAAAGCCAATGAGCCATACCTCCATGATCATGAAAAAACCAAGTATTTCCAGAAGGTGATACTACTTGTGCTACATAATCTAACTCATTTATAACCATACCACAATCACTATCTTGGAACTTCCCTTTTATGATATTTATTGGTTGTTTACTTGTATTGTTTTTATATAATACTGTCATATTTTGAGCTTTTGACATAGATACAAATACTATTACAATAATAGATATAATAAGAGCTATAATAACAATTGTAGATAGATTTTTTTTCATAATAAAACTCCATTTTTAATATAATACACCAAAACATAAGATGAGCATAATAATACAAAAATACTACTAAATAAAATGGCATATTTATAAGTAAATTTAAAATCTTTTTTGATAATAACATTTAATATAAAAGAAGAGATTGAGAAAAATATACCTAAAAATAAACTACTCCATACAATATATCCAATATAGTGATACTCTTTTTGAAGCATACAAAATGGACACTTATGTGTTGGTAATTCATAAATATATGTTCCAAAGAAATAAGTAACACTATAATAAGCTACAAATAAAAATAAAAATCCACTAATAAAACTTACAAATGAATTTTTAGTAATATTTGATACTAGAATCAAAATATATAAAATATAAAAAATAGTAAGCATCATAGATATACTCAAATTAAAAGGTAGTGAACTAATAGCACTAGAACTACCAAAAACAACACTACAACATAAAACTGGCTCTTTTGTAGATATGTTTGAAAAGTATAAATAATCTAAAACAATCTCAACACATAATAATAAAAAAGTAAATATATACAATAGATATTTTTTCTTTATATATGGATAATTTATCTCTTGTAGGTCTAATTTATTTATAATAATCCAAAGTGTAAAAATAAATATAATAAATATTTTTAAAAATAATAATATATCCCCATATGAGTTTGCATTTATAATACCAGCTGCACACATAGCTCCAGGTACAATAGAAGCTAAACTATCAAGTGTCCAAGCAAAAAATAAAAATAAAAATATCTTAATAATAATAGTAAAATATATAATCGTAGATACTAAAAAACTTCTTTTTTCTAAGTTATACTGAGAAGATGTAGTTTTTGCAAAGTCCCAATTTTTTACTATATTTAAACTAATAAGGAGACTATATATTGCAAATAAAAATAATACAAACTCTAAACACAATAACACAATAACATTTGAAGATAAAAATATACTCATATTAGTTTATAATTTTTCCATCTTGGATATTGATATATCTATTTACATAATCTTGCTCATCAAAAATTGTATCATGTGTAGATATGATAATAGTTTTACCATCTTTTTTAAACTCTTTTATAACATCTATAAAATCTAAAGAGTTTTTTCTATCTAATGATGCTGTTGGTTCATCTGCTATTATTATACTAGGATTTAAAACAATTGCTCTTGCTATTGCACATCTTTGTTTCTCTCCCCCACTTAAATTTTTAACAAGTTCATCTTTTTTGTGAGAGATATTTGCTTTTTTCATAGCTTTTATTAAAGCTTCATCTTTATTTTCAATACTACTTACTACTAAAGGGGCATATATATTATCTTTTACACTTAGATCCTCAATTAGATTAAATGATTGAAAAATAAAACCTATATTTTCATTTCTATATTTACATGAGTGTATATCTGGTAGTTTCGCTATTGGTATATTATTTACTATTATATCTCCACTACTTGGCTTTGAAAAACTAGCAATTATACTTAGTAGTGTAGATTTACCACTTCCACTTACACCTTTTAAAACTATAGTTTCACCTTTTTTTATATAAAGATTTATATCTTTTAGTGCTTCAAAATTATCATAAGATTTGTATAGATTTTTTATTTTTATCATTTTAAAGCCTCATTTATATCACTAATTGCACTTTTCCATGATGGGATAATAATAGCTAGTAAAAATGGAACAACTGTAAATAAAAATATAACTATAAGTATATTAAAATCAATAATAGGGGTAAAACTAATATTTGAAATATTAGCTACAAATATATTTTTAAGTAGTGGTGCATTTAAAATAAATACATAAATATATGCTAAACAAACAGCAAAAATATATGAAAATATTGATACTAAAAAGTTTTGAATAAACTTAATTTTTATTATATTATTAATACTAAAACCAAGGCTTCTTAAAATTGCTATTTGTTTTTTCTCTACACTATTTACAGATGATATTTGTTTATATAATAATATAAAAAATGATATTAAAGCTACTATATAAACAATAAGAAAAATTCCACCTTTATAATAAAATAGATTTTCTAAATCACTCAATCTTTGCTCTTTTGTACTTACTAATAGTTGGGGAAACTTCTCTTTTATATTTAGAGCTATATAATCTACTTCACTATCATTTGGTACTTGTACCTCTAAATATGAGTATTCATCATCAGTAAAATTTAAAACCTCACTGGCAGTTATATTATTTAAAATCATAATATCGTTTGATATTATATTTGTATTTTGATTTAAAGTATTTTTGATATTTATTTTATATTTTTTTCCATTTGTGTAGAAGTTGAAATAGTCTTTATAATAGTATTGTTCTAATAAACTTTTAATAGAATCACCAACTATCATATTGTTTTCATCTATATTTTCATCACCTACAATATGTAAATATTTTTTAGCAGTATTAAAATAATAATACCCATCAATCTTTCCATGCACATTAGCTACACCAGTGATTTGGATAATCTCATCTATATAGCTCTCATCTATTTGAGTTTTAATTCCAGCTTTTTGTTTAAATATTATAATTTGATTTTGTGCTGATATAGACTCTTTTAGATCAAACTTAATAGATGAACTAATAAATAAAACGGAAGCTAAAATAAAAACTATAAATATAAAAATAAACATAGAAAAAATATGAGCTGATCTATCTTTTTTTAGAAGTTTTATAGAGAATAAAAAGAGTTCTTTATTTAGCATAAACGAACTCTTTGTAGTTTTTTGATTTAAAATCAAATTTTATTGTATGAAAATTTATCTGTTTTGATATATTTTTTAGTTGTTCTATTTTTTGTTTTTTATCATATATTTTATAATCATACACAACAAATAAAACTAATCCCACTAACAAAACAAATAATATTTTCATAAATAATTTTTAAATAATCTTATAAAGACTCAACTAGTTTTTTAGTTATTTGGTCAAATTTGATTATCTCTTTTGCTTCATGGTTTTTCATAAACTCATTAGCTTTCTGTTTTGTTGAAAATGGTATTAATTCATTTCCCATAGGTCCATATACATTTGAACCAATAACATAAAATGCTTTTTTAGCATCTATCTTATTTGTAGTATAGTAATCAGTTACAAAAATATTTTTTAGATCTTTATTTTTAGAAAAATACCATTTCATCATATCTTTTACACCATCAAAATAGTGACTATGATCATCTGCTTTAACCTGAGCTGCCCATTTTGGGTATTTTGCAACAAACATTCCACAAACTGGACATTTTGCATCTTTTGGTACTGCTATTGCACTTGATTTTGTCATTGGTTTATGAAGTTTTTTAATATCCCATAGATATAAACTTATAACTTGAAGTTGTTTATCTTTTTTTACTTTACAAATATTATTATCTTTGATATAAGCTTTTAGATTTGCAATATTAGAAAAACTATTTAGATCGATTTTATTATGTTCACACTTTTTAGTATATAACATTTTTCCCATTTTATATGCTTTTTTCACCCTTTTATTTGTGATCATTTTCATATCTTTTTTAAAGTCTTTAGTAGCTATTTCAAAAGCATCTTTAAAATCGTAAATCTTTCCACCATTTTTTGCTACAAAATCCATAGCATCATTTTTTGAAGCAAAAGCATATTTACTATTCATAGTCATAGTACCTTTGATTTTTGAACCAATTACATAGTATGCACTTGAAGCATCGATATGTACTAATTTTTTAGCATCAACTACTTTTGCATCTTTTGGTAATTTACCTTTTGATGATTCAACTAAACAGTGAATTGAACAATATTGGTGATTGTTATGAATATGATTTGTTTTATAAAATTTTGTAAGATTCATACCACAATTTGGACAGTAGTTTTTAGATTTACCATCTTGAACTAACTTAACCTCATCTTTGCTTACAGTTTGAAACATAGAAGCATTTGATACACTTAACAATAATAATATAGAAAAAATAATTTTCATAATCTACCTTTTAATTTTTTTCTAATATTACCCATTTAGTGTTAAATATGTGTTAAATTGGCTATAATTTCTTATGAATATTACTATCACACTTTTCGCATATATTATAGATAGACTCTTTGGTGAGTTTAATTTTATTAAACATCCTGTTATTTTTATGGGTGATTTTATAAAATACTTTGAAAAAAACTTTTATAAAGATAGTATCTTTAGAGGTTTTTTACTAACTATATCTTTATTGATTCTTATTACTATTGTTGTTTACCCTCTTACTTTTTTACCTTGGTATATACAAGCTATTATTGCATCAATGGGGATTGCATCAAATATGTTGTACAACAGTGTAAAAGATATCATCTCAAATCCTAAAAATATAAAATACCTAGTAAGTCGTGATACAAAAGATCTTAGTAGTAGTGATATAAATAAAGCTGCAATTGAAACGTATGGTGAAAACTTTAGTGATGGAGTTGTTGCACCATTATTTTATCTATTGTTTTTTGGAATTTTAGGATTATTTATATATAAAGGTGTAAATACACTTGATTCTATGGTTGGTTATAGAACTAAAAAGTATGAAAAATTTGGTAAGTTTTCAGCTAGGTTAGATGATATGTTAAACTATATCCCTTCAAGAATTACAGCATTTTTAATAGCAATACTTATGTTTAGTAAAAAAGCTTTTTTCAATATTTTTAAATACGCTTCACTACATGAGAGTATAAACGCAGGTTATCCAATAAGTGCAATTGCTGGTATTTGTGATGTAAGTTTAGGTGGTGATACTGCTTATAATGGAGTTTTAAAACCAAAACCATATTTTGGAGATGGTATTAAAAAGATTAGTTCAAACCATATTTTAAAAGCACTTAGCTTTCAAATACGATTTGATCTTTTTATAGTTATATTTTTAACTATATTGTTATTTATTTTTTAATTATTTCAGCTACAAATGCACCTCTGAAATCACCAACTTTATATCCAGTTGCTTTATCTTGTGGGTATCTTTTAGAAATAATAGAGTAAGCTTTTTTATCCATTTTAGCTATATCACCATGACATTTTACACAAGCTTTACCCATAGAAAATGGTTTATAAACTTTATAATGACCTTTTGATAGTTCTACTACTTTCATTTTTGGTAATTGCTCACCTTTTGCTGCCATTGAAGCAAATTGTTCTAATACTTTTTTATCTTCAGCTTTTGCCATGTTTGATGGGTTTCTAGGTTTTAAAGTAACTCTTTTTACAGATGTTCCTTTTGGGTATGAGTTATTAACTTTTGCAGCTAAAACAGATGCTTTGTTTGTACAAAACTCAGCAGCTCCTGCTACGCCACCCTCTTTCATACTCTTTTTCATATTCATTTTAAGAGTTTTTCCCATCTTCATGATAGCAGATTTTGCTTCCATTTTGATCTCTTTATTTGTATTTGCACTTAATACAGTTGCACTAAGAGCAACTATTGCTAATGTTGAAATTATAGTTTTTTTCATAATTTTTCCTTAATTTTTTTGCAATATTAACATAAATTGTTTAATTATTGATTAATTTAAAATTATAATTATTATTCTATCTACTTATTATTACTAACCATCTTTAACCAAAAGTATCCAAATAATCCTGCAAATAGTGATGCAAATATAATACCTACTTTAGCTTGGAAGATTAAATCTGCATTACCAATAAATGCTAAATCAGTTACAAAAATAGACATAGTAAATCCAATTCCTCCTAAAAATGCTACACCAAATAGCTGAGACATAGTACTTCCTTTTGGAAGTGTTGCTATTTTTGTTTTTATTGCTATATATGAAATACCAAAGATACCTATTGCTTTTCCTAAAATAAGTCCAGCTATAATACCTAAAGATACTGGCTGAACAATTGTAGTACTAATAGAAGTGAAATCTATACTAATACCTGCATTTGCTAAAGCAAACAATGGAATAATAATCAATGAAACAGGTAGATGTAGATCATGTTCTAATCTAGCAGCTGGAGTTCCTACTGCATCAATTCTATCTTTAATATTAATTAAAATAGCTTTTTGATTTTCATCCATCATATAATCCTCTTTTTGTTCATACTTACTATACTCTTTTAATAACTCTTGAGTTTTAGATGCAAAATCTTTTGCAGTAAGTCTAGGTTTAGATGGTATTGTAAGTGCTGCTATTACACCTGCTATTGTTGCATGAACACCTGATTCTAACATAAAGAACCACATAAACAATCCAACAATAAAATATGGTAATATTGCTCTTATTCCTATTCTATTAAATATAACCATAACTACAAACATACCACCAGCAAGTACTAGTTGTAAGAAGTGAATTTGGTCTGTATAAAATATTGCAATAACTAAAACTGCACCTAAATCATCCACAATTGCTAAAGCAACTAAAAATGTTACTAGTGCAGTTGGAACTCTTTTTCCCAATAATACTAAAGCACTAATAGCAAATGCAATATCAGTTGCCATTGGTATTCCCCAACCATTTGCACCTGCAGTTCCATTATTTATTGCTAAATAAATAAGTGCAGGAAATACCATACCACCAACTGCAGCTAATATTGGTAGTATTGCAACTTTTATATTTGACAACTCACCAACTAATATTTCTCTTTTTATCTCTAATCCGATAATAAAAAAGAATATTGCCATCAATCCATCATTTATCCAATGGTGGATATTATTTGATAATGTCCATGAACCAATTGACAGATCTACTTTTGTATGAAAAAAGTGTGCATACGATTCTGTAAGTGGCGTATTTGCTAATACTAATGCAATTACTGTCATAAACATTAGTATCATACCTGTTGTTGTTTGTGCATGTATAAAATGCTCAAATGGTGTTGAGATTTTGTTAAATGCCTTTTCCCACGGTGCGTAAAGTTTCATAATATTTCCTTATTTTAACTTATAGTAATTATACCCTTATTATAAGATAAAATTAATTTATTATACATTGATATTTAACTACTTAACCAAATTTATGATAAAATAATTATCTATAAATTATATAAAAGGTACTAAACTATGAAAAATATACTAATTTTAATAACTTTTACTATTTTTACCTCACTACTTTTTCAAGCTTGTTCTTCAAAAAAACAGATAAAACAACAACCGGTAAAAATGAAAAAAATAGATATGCATAAGGTAAATAAAGCATATAAAGAACTTGATGAAGAGTTAAATAAACAAAAATAGATGATTAAAGTTTTTATTTTATTATTTATTATTTATTCAAATAGTTTTGCTAATGATAAAGTAAACTATTTAATGCAGTATTATAAAAAACATGAAGCTTATAATAAAAATACTAAAGAGCAGTATGAAAGATTTATAAAAGCTTATAAATCTTCAATAGATGAATATATCAAAAATATATCAAAGTACTGGAAAGTTCCACTAATTACAAATGAACATCTATATGTAAAATACTCAAATAACTTTAAACAAAGAACAATAATAGATTATAAAAAAGAGACTATTAGTGTTCAAACAATAGCAAAAAATATAAAAATTGCACAACAAATAATAAATAAAAGATACAAAGATCTTTTTTTATTATCAAATCAAAAAGCATTTAGAGATGAGTTGGTTTTAAGAAATACATATAGAAAATTAGCTGTTATTTATGATACACCTTTAGATGATGAGCTTTTAATTGGTGATTATTTAGACTCACATTTTAAAGATAAAATTATTCAAATATCATTACTTGAAGAGTATAAAGAGAAAGTATTTAAAAATAATAGATTTTATTTTTCAATATATAAACTACCTAAAAGTGTAAAAGAAAGCCTAATAAAGATCAATAAAAAAGTTATAGATAAATATCAAAATATATATAATTTACCTAATAATCTAATATTTTCTATGATAAAAGTTAAAACATCATTTAATCCATATGCACTAACATCTGATGCAAGATTTGGAGCTATGTTAATAAACAGTAAAACTATTGGACTTCAAGCTTATTATGAACTTTATAAAGATAGAAGAATTTTAGATGCTGCATATTTATTTAATCTGCATAACAATATAAAAATAGGCTCAACTTATTTAAATATACTATATAACAAAAAATTAAAAGATATAAAAGATGAAAAAACAAAACTATATTTAACTGTTTTAGCTTATGAGATTGGTGTTAAAAATAGTATAGAGCTATTTAATAATATTGACAATATAAACGCTATAAAACCAGCTATTATTTATAGAAAAATATTAAATAAAATAAAAAATAGAAATCTAAGAATTTATTTCACTAAAGTAACTAGACTTATGTTATAATTTCATTAAAAAAATTGGAGATATTTGTGCTTGAAACATTTAAAAGATTAGGTTTAAAAGATGAACTACTAAAAGCTATAGAAGATTTAGAATATAAAAATCCTACGGCTATTCAAAAAAAGCTTATCCCTTTAGCTTTAAAAGGTTTTGACCTAATAGGAGGTAGTAAATCAGGTACTGGAAAAACTGCTGCTTTTGTACTACCAACTTTACAAAAAGTATCAAAACAATCAAATCCCCAAAATAGAATATTAAGAGCATTAATAGTAGCACCTACAAGTGAACTTGCTAGTCAAATATCTTTTAATATTGAACAATATAGTAAATATCTTGATATTACAAATACTCTAATTTTAGGTGGTGTTCCTAAAAATAAACAAATTGGTATTTTAAATGAAGGTGTAGAGATAATTGTTGCTACTCCTGGAAGATTAATAGATCTACACAAAGATGGTCATGTAGATCTAAGTAGTGTAAATACTATTATATTAGATGAAGTTGATGCTATGTTAGATGGTGGATTTTTAGAACAAATCACTTACCTTACAAAACAATGTTCAACAAAACGACAAATGATGATGTTTAGTGCAACAGTATCTCAAAATATCAAAAAACTTGCAAAAGAGTTTATGTATGAACCAATAACTGTAGAGGTGTCTCAAAGAAGAGATGTTGTAAATACAATCAATCATAAATCTTATAAAGTTGATAAGAAAAGAAAAAATGAACTTCTTGCAAAAATACTAAAATCAATTGGTAACGATCAAGCAATGGTATTTGTAAGTAATAAAGATGAAGCAAATGAAGTAAACTCTTACTTATTCTCTAAAAGTATAAGAGCAGCTGTTGTTCATAGTGATATAAAGAAAAACGATAGATTAAAAGCTTTTACATCATTTAGAAATAAAAAAGTACAAGTTTTAGTAACAACTGATATTAGTGCAAGAGGTATTGATATAAAAGAGTTACCTTTAGTTATAAATTACTCTTTACCTGAAAATACAGATGAATTTACACATAGAAGTGGAAGAACTGGACGAGCAGGGAAAAGTGGTAAAGTTATCTCACTACTTACAGTAAACGATTATAACTTCTTTACAAAAATAGAAGTTCAACTAAAACTTAGTATAAAAAGAGAGATCTATAAAGGCTTTGAACTAACAGATAGACAACCAAGACAAAGACAAGCAAAGAAAAAATCTCTAAGAGAGAAAAAAGGGTTTGTTGATTACAAAAAAAACAGAAGAAATAAAGCTATGCTAGATCGTCAAAGAAGAGAAAAACAAAAACAAGAGAAAAAAAGATAGGATGTTAATTTGATAAAAAAATTATTTAAAAGGTTCACAGAAAGAACAATACAAGGACTTTTTTGGTTACTACCAATAGTTGCTATTGTATTACTAGTATTGTGGCTATTTAATAAAATTGATCAATTTGTAAATTGGGTATTTAAAGTAGTTGGGTTTACACCTATTAGTCATGAGTGGATTTGGTTTACATTAGTTTTATTTATTTTAGTTTTATTTTTATATATTTTAGGACACTTTGTACAAACACGACTTGGTGCTTTTATGGAGAGTATCTTATCTAAAATACCAGGATATTCAACTATTAAAGATATTATAGGGATATTTAACTCTTCAAAAGATGGAGAAAATAAAGTTTTAGTAGTTGCTATTAAAGGTTTTGCTCAAGAGGGCTACAATATAGGACTTATGTATAGTCAAGATGAGAGTATAATCAAAGATCACTATACAATAACTTTATCTCAAACACCAATTCCAAATGGTGGATATTTATTTGAAGTACATAAAAGTCATATATTTATAATCACTGAGGCTTCTTTTGATGATAATTTACAATATCTATTATCAATGGGAGTTAAAAGTATGGCTACTATTTTAAAAGAAGATCCAAAACCAATTGAAGAGTTAGTATGTCTAGAGGATTGGTTAAAAGATAATAAATAGGAGTATATTAATTTCATCTTAAATTATTATACTCTACTACTTCAGTATTATTAAACCAATTTTTAACCCTATCCATACGATATGGTGATGTTAAGATATAAAATACCCCAATAAGTATCATACTAATTATAAGTAATGAAATAATTTTAAACTTCATAATATATGCTCCTATTTTAATTTGTATTAACTAAGAAAAATAATAAATAATAACTGCAATTATAATAATTAAAAATACTGAATTAAAATCATTTTTTTTACGTTCTTCTTCTTTTATTTCATTATTGCTAATAATTTCTTTAATTTTAGCTTTTTGTTCATCATTGTAATCTAAATCCATATCTTCAACAAATTTTTCAGATATATATTTAGGAATAACATTAATCATTTGATTTATTAATGACATTTTTAAATTATTATCAAAATATGATAATTTATCTTTACTATTAAATATCTTAACAAATATATCTATATTATTTAAAGAAATCAAACTAAGATAAATATCCATATAGATAGTTTTATCTTTAATTTCATCTAATGTAATTAAATTTTTATTAAATAAATCAGCAATTAAATTATGTAATTCAAGATTGTATAATTTCTTAATAAACTGATCATCAAGTTTAAGTAATTTTTTCTTTATTAAAGTTTCTATAAAGATAATATTTTGTGTTTTAATTGCAATATCTAATGCACTATTTCCATTTTTATCTTTTGTATTAAGCTTATTTAATGATATATCTTGATTATCAAATATTAACTCAATCAATCTACTTATTGGAAATTTTATAAGTTGTAAGTTTCTATTCTCAAAACTAATCTCTTCATGATTGTTAAAAGTATTAACAGATTTAATTTTATATAATTCATTTTTTTCATTATTATATACAGAATAAGATGGTCGTATTACATTATTATCAAACAATATTTTAAATTTATTACTATGTGATGCTAATATATGTAATATAGTTGATCCATACTTATTTTGCTGAGATACATCAAATTTAAAATGTTGAAATATATGATTTAATTGTGTCCATTCTTTTTCCAACTCAAGATTTTGTGCTATTAATGTTATAAATGTTTCTTGTGAATCTAATATAAAAAAGTCAAATCTATCACCTGTTTTAGTATCAGTTATATACTTATCAATTATAGGTGATCTTACAATTATATTTGTAAATTTATCAATATTTTCTTTATTGTTATAATCTTTAGCTGTAAGATTATTATTATCTGTTATTTTTGTATCTACTAAACTATTATTCTCAAGTATATTAATACAGTCATCAACTCCCATTAAATAAGCATAATGTAAAGCTGTACATCCATGAGTATCTTGTATATTAAGATCTAAATTTAATGAATTATTATCAATTAAATTTTTAAGTAATTTTGAATTATTAATATTTACTAAAATATGTATTATCGTTCTACCTAAATAATCAGTATAGTTATGGGATAAAGCATCAATACACTCATCTATATCTACATAAGAATCTAGATTATTATATACTGTATGTAAATCAACAGTCTTATTTTGAATCTCATGAATAATTTCATTTTTTATATCTTCCAATTAATAATTCCTTTAGTTATTTTTAAAATATCATATAATATCTTTTATAGCTTCTATAAACATATCATCATCATTTAAACATTTTACTACTTTATAGCCACCAACACCTAAATCTTTAGCTATCTCTTTATATTCAATATCAAGTTCAAAAACTGTTTCACTGTTATCAATTATAAATGAAATAGGATATATCAAAACATCTTTTCCTTTATACTCTTGTAATTTAGTATCTAAACTAGGCTCTAGCCATTTCATAGGTCCAACTTTTGATTGGTATGCCAAAGATATAGAAGCGAAATTTATATTTTCTTCTTGTAACATATCACTTAATATTTTTACATTTTGCTCAATATGTTGCTGATATACATCACCTTTATTTATCACTTTTTGTGGTAAACCATGAGCTGAAAATATTAAATGTCTATTTTCTATATTATTAGATGACTTTTTTATATTATTTATTATTGCTTGATTATAAAACCTATTTTTATAAAATGGCTCTATTATTTTAACATTAAAAGCATCACCAGCTTTATTTATAAAGTCATCAAGACTAGACTTAGTTGTAGTTGTAGAGTATTGTGGATATAGTGGAAGAAGAACTACTTCATTAATATTATTTTCTTTTATTTTTGCAATTGCTGTTTGTGCAAATTGAGATGTATATCTCATAGCTGTAGTTATATAATATTGTGGTAAAGCTATCTGTAGTTTTTTTATAAGTTGTTCTGTTAATTCATGTAGTGGTGAAGCTCCACCAATTTGTTCATAGTTTTCCCAAGCTTTATCATGTCGTAACATAACTATAAAAGAGGCAAGCATAGATCTAAGTGTAGTATTTTTTATACTTAATATATTCTCATCATTAAACATATTTAATAAAAAAGTTTTCAACTCATCTTTACTTCTAGCTGCACCCATATTTAATAATACTAAGGCTTTTGTTTTTATCATTATTTCATCTTTATATTATATTTTTTAGATTTTATCTAAAAAAATATAATATTTCCATCTATGCTTCATAATAGTAGTAATAATAATTATAAAATTCCATTATAATATTGTTTTATAAGAAATATAAAAGCTTATCAATGATAAGATACCTTATTCAATAATTAGGAGAATAATATGAAAAAGATTATATTAGGAACATTAGTATGTGGTGTTGCAGCATTTGCAGCAGTAAACTTAGGAGCTTGTAAAGGTTGTCATGGTGCAAACTTTGAAAAACACGCTTTAGGAAAATCTAAAGTTGTTTCGGAAATGACTAAAGATGAAGTATCTGCTGCATTAGTTGGATACAAAAATGGTACATATGGTGGACCAATGAAAGGTGTTATGAAAGGTCAAGTTGCTAGATATAGCGAAGCTGATTTAAAAGCTACTGGACTTGGTAAATAATTTTTACCTCATTCACTAAAAAAGCCTAAGCATTTTTGCTTAGGCTTTTTTTATATCTAATTTTTAATCTAAATTATTTTTTTCTTTATTTGCTTTTAACTCTTTTATCTTTTTCTCTTTATTTATAGCATCATTTAGATCTTCTGTTGAATCAAATAATAATCCATTCATCTGCTTTTTACCATCATCAAATTGTCCACCTTTAACTGCCCAAAGTAGTAATCCTAAAAGTGAAAAACTAATAATAAGCCCTACAACTAACTCTAACCATAATATATCTGTCATCTTAAACCTTTTTTATTTTATATCTTTTTTTATTCTAAAACTATTACCTACAACTAAAAGTGAAGATAAACTCATAGAAAGTGCTGCAAATAATGGTACTACATATCCAGCCATTGCTATTGGAATAGTAATAGCATTATATACTAATGATATAGCTAAGTTTTGTTTTATAAACTTATATGTTCTTTTTGATATATAAAAACTATTAATAAGTGATTTTAATGAATTGTTTAAAATAACAACATCACTTACATTTATACTTATATCACTTCCACTTGCCATAGATATAGATATATCGGCTTTGCTTAAAGCTAAAGTATCATTTACACCATCACCAACCATTGCTACTTTTTTATTTTGCTCTTTTAGTTCATTTACAAAATCATATTTATCTTGTGGTTTCATATTTGCTTTATAGTTTTTTATACCTAGTTTATTTGCTACATCTTTTACAACCTCTTCATTATCTCCACTACATATTATCACATCAATATTTTGTTTATTAAAAAACTCAACCATCTGTAAAGCATCTTCTTTTATACTATCTTGTAGATCAAACTTTACTATAGATCTATTATCAATTTTAAACTCAAAGCTTGTATATTTACTATTTATATCTTGTGATTTTCCACCATAAATTAGCTGATTGTTATATTTTGCATCTATTCCAACACCTGCTATTTGTTTTATATCTTCTAGTTTAATAAACTCTAAGTTATCATAGTTTGAACTAAGATATTTTTTTATAGCCATACTTACAAGATGTGTTGAACTATCTGTTAAAGTATAAAGTATATTTAACTGCTCTTTTGTTAAATCTTTATTTGATATATTTACAACTTCTAATTGTGCTTTTGTTATTGTTCCTGTTTTATCTAAAACTATTGTATCAATTTCATTAAAGATCTCAATGAGTTTTGCATCTTTTAAAAGTACACCTTTTTGACTCATCCAAGATATTCCAATAAGTGATGCAATAGGAGTTGCAAGTGCTAAAGCACAAGGACAAGCAATAACAATAACACTAATAGAAACTACAAGTGCATTTTCAAAATCACCATTGTATATATACCATCCAGTAAATGTAGCTATACTTAAAAGTAATATTATAAGTGAGAAGTTTTTTGATAGTTCATTTGTTATATCTTGAATCTTTGGTTTTGTATTTAAAGAGTTATCCAGTAATTCAATTATAGAATTAAATGTACTATTAGCATAAGTACTAGTAGCTTCATATACTACTACATCGCTTGTATTGATTGTACTACTATATATTGTATCACCTTTTTGTTTTACAACATCAATACTTTCTCCACTAATACTACTTTGATCAAATGAAGCATACTCACTTATAAGTTTTCCATCGACACAAGCTTTTTGTCCATTTTTAATTTCTATAATATCACCTATTTGTATAGCATCAACACCAATAATCTCTTTTTCATTATCTTTTATCCTTGTTGCTTCATAAGGAATTGAAGATTTGATTGTATCTATTGTATCATTTGCATTCTTTTTACCTATTACTTCGAGGTATTTTCCTACAAGTACAAAGGTGATAATCATAGCAACACTATCAAAATAACTATGTCCATTTCCACTATATAGTACATATAAAGAGTAAATATAAGTTAAAACTGCACCAAATGCTATTAAAAAATCCATATTTATTATTTTATTTTTCAATCCAAAATATGCACCTTTGAAAAATATAATTCCACTATAAAATAAAACAGGACTTGCAAAAATAAACTCAGCAACATGGATCATAAACTTAGCATCATCACTCATAGATGTTAAATAACCAGTATATTTAGCAACATCTATCATCATGATATTCATAGATGCAAAAATAGCAACACTTAATTTAGAAAAATAATCCCTTTTTTTATTTACATTTGCACTATTTTTTACACCTGTTTTATATGGATATGCGTTGTAACCTATTGCTCTTATTCTTTGAATAATTGAAGATAGTTTTATAATATCATCATCCCAAACAATTTTTGCTTTGTGATTTGAGAAGTTTATATTTGCTTCAAGTATTCCATCTTCATCATTTAATATCTTTTCATTTAACCATATACAAGCACTACAATGTATCCCTTCTATTACTAAATCAACTGAAGAAAATCCTTCTGGAGTTGTTTTTATATATATTTGTCTAAAGCTTTCAAGATCAAAATTGCTGGCATCTTCATCGACAGCTAATGGTTGTGATAGTTTCTCTTTCCCTTTTTTTTCATAAAAACTATCTAGTCCATCATCTTTTAGAAGATGATAAACACCTTGACAACCTTTACAACAAAAATGTAAGTTTGGTTCTTCATTTATCATTACTTCACTAGGAAATGATAAATTACAGTGTGTACACTCTATATTACTCATCTATTTTACTTCTTTTTTTAAATACTGCTTTTTTATAATCTTTTTTTATCTTTGTAAACTTATCTACTAGTCCATTCATAGATATATATACACCACTTTTATTTATATTTTGTATAAATCCTAATGCCATTAATAAATTTCCTGTTGGTTCTATTTTATTAATACTAAAAGGTTGCATAGATCCTGTTAATATTATAGTTTTATTTTTAACTCTTTTATTTAAAAATTTAGCAGTTTTATTCATAGTATCTGTACCATGAATTATTATAATATTTTCTTCATTAGAAAATATAATATTTTCTAATAATACTTCTCTGTCTTTTTTAGTAATATCTAGGCTATCTTTTGAAATAATTGTTTTAATATTTGGTATTTTATTCGTTTTATAAATATCTTTAAGTATCGTATTTAATACATTTGAGTGAGTTGGAACTTCTAATTTACCTTTTATTTGGCTGTAAGTTTTATTAAATGTACCACCAGTATTTAAAATTAATATATTTTTAAACATTTAAACTACCTTTTAAATTTTTATGTTAATATATTGTATCAAAAATATTTAGTGAAAGAAGTTTAACTATGGGATTTAATTATAATAAATTAAAAGATATCACAATACTTTATTGTGAAGATGAATTTGATTTAAGAGATGTAACAACAGATATCCTTACACAATATACAAAAAAAGTATATTCATGTGAAAATGGTCTAATAGGTTTAAATACATTCAAAGAGAAAAAAGATGAGATAGATCTAATAATCACAGATATAAATATGCCTGAACTTGGTGGACTAGATATGGTAAGACAAATAAAAGAGATAAATGATAATATCCCTATTATTGTTACTACTGCTTTTTCTAACTCTTCATATTTATTAGATGCTATAAATCTTGGTATTGATCAATATGTATTAAAACCAATTGATATTAAAAAACTTTTTGAGAAAATAGCTAAATCACTTCTTTATCACGAATTACAAGATCTATATTTAGATAACTTAACACATATTGGTAATAGAAATGCATTAATAAAAGAGATTAAATATAAAAAAAATCAACTTTTAGCAATATTAGATATTGATCAATTTTCAAATATAAATGAACTTTATGGTGATGAGATTGGTGATAAAATTTTAATAGAGTTTTCAGAATTTATAAAAAATAATCTAAATAAATTTGATAATACAATTTATAGAGTTGGAGATGATAAGTTTGCCCTTCTTTGTAAAGAAAAAGATATATCGATTTCCGATTTAGAAGAAGCTTGTGAAGAGTTTATAGATCTGCTTGAAAAAGATGGAATAGTTGTAGATTCTGAAATTATAAGATTTGATATAACTGTTGCATTATCTACTGGAGATAATACAAGTGCTTATACAAATGCATTAAGAGCTTTATCTCATGCTAAAGAGCATTATATAAAACTAATAAAATATGATGAATATAAACACTCATTAAAAAATAACTATATAGAAAATAGAAAATGGATCCAAAAATTAAAAACTGGTCTTGAAGATGGTAGTTTTAAAGCTTTTTATCAAGCTATTATTGATTCTAAAACAAAAGAAGTTTATAAATATGAGGCTCTTATTAGATATATTGAAAAAGATGGAACTGTTATATCACCATTTCACTTCCTACCAATTGCTAAAAAAGCAAAACTATTCTCTGGGATTATAAAACTAATGATAAATGAATGTATTAACTTTATAAAAGAGAAAAATAAAATTGTATCAGTTAATGTTTCATTTGAAGATATAAGAACAATATCTACATATAATTATATAATTGATACTTTAAAAAATAATCCTAATGAAGCTAAAATGCTTCATTTTGAACTACTTGAAACTGAAGAGATTGAAGATTTCACTTTAGCAAAAAAATTTATAGCTGATGTAAAATCATATGGATGTAAAGTTGGTGTTGATGATTTTGGTGCTGGATATTCAAACTTTAATATGTTAAATGAACTGCAAGTTGATTTTGTAAAAATAGATGGTTCACTTATTAAAGAGATAAGTACAAATGAGAATCAAGAGCTTATTGTTAATACAATATCACAATATACACATAAAACAAATCTATCTACAATTGCTGAATTTGTTAGTAGTGAAGATATATTTAATAAAATAACAGAACTTGGTATATCTCATGCTCAAGGTTATTATTTTGCACAACCTGTACCAATAGAAGAGATAGAGTAACTATCTTTTCTATTTAATTAGATTATTTATTATACCACTTAGAGATTATATCTTTTTTATTAAATAATGAAGATTTACATCTTGAAGCATTTGCAATAGATATCAATTTTTTAGCAGCTTTTTCTAAATCATCATTTACTAAAACATAATCATATTTATCAAGATACTCTATCTCCTCTTTTGCGTTTTCAAGTCTTCTTTTAATAACATCTTTATCATCAGTATTTCTAGAATTTAATCTTTTTTCTAGTTCTTCTAAAGTTGGAGTTGTTATAAATACTGAAGTAGTGATATCATTTAATTTATTTCTTACTAAATCATGCCCTTGAACATCTATATCAAAAATAACTAATTTACCTTCATCTAAAGCTTTATTAATAGGTTTTAAAGATGTTCCATAAAAGTTATGATGAACTAATGCATACTCAAGAAACTCATGATTATCAATACCATCTTCAAATTCATCTTTACTTACAAAATAGTAATCAACTCCATCTTTTTCACCAACTCTTGGATCTCTTGTAGTTGTAGATATTGAGAAATAATAATCATCAATTTGTTTATATAACTCTTTTAATAATGAACTTTTACCACATCCACTAGGTCCAGATAGTATTAAAATTGAACCTCTATTTAGAACATCTTTCATTTTATCTCTCCAACCTTAATTTTATACCAACATCTTCACCAGCAGATATTTTATCTATAATATCTTGATCTAGTTTATTTAATAGTGGTGCTAATTCATCCATAGTAAATTTATTTAAAACTAATAATATATCATCATTTTTATTTACTTCAGGCTCTTGAGATATATCTTCTATTACATCATCTATAATATCATTTAATTCTAACCAATCATCATCTTCATTATTTGGTAATTCATCCACTACTTCATCAATACTACTACCTGTAATTTCACTGTCATTTATAATATTATGTAAATTACTTAACTCTTTTTGATCTAAAACACCACCATGACCTAAATCACTTTTTTTTATTATTATATCTTCTGAATCATCTAATTCTATATCTTTAGCTTCTTCCATAGTATCTATAAAATCTACTAAATCATCTACTTCATTACTCATATCTGTTTGGATATCTAAGTTGTCATCTTTTAATTCAAATGAAAATTCATCAAATTCATTTGTATTTGATATATTTTCTTTTTCAATTTTAGGTACTTTTGATAATTGTTCAAATGTACTTACTTGATCTACAAGCTCAGATATATAAGTTACTAATTGAGATGGTAAAAAAGGTTTTTTAATTAAATATGCACTTTCAAACTCATACGCTTTATATTTAGCAATTACAGCTAATACTGTACACATAGATTTATATCTTATCACATCTTCTTTTTTATAATCTATATCTTCATATATTAATATATCAGTTTTACTAATATTGCTATCATCAGAATATATTTCAAGATTTATTGATAACTTATTACAAACCAATGTAAATATTTGTTTTATTATCTGCGTGTTAGTAATAAGTGTTATATTTTTATAAATCAAGTTTATCCTTTTAGCTATTTTAATTTTTCTAATTTTTTATTTTTAAGTTCATAAACATTATCACATCTAAATGCTAATTCTCTCTCATGTGTAACTAAAATCATACCAGCATTATTCTTAAAAGTATAATCAAATAAAGCATCAATTACATCAAATGCTGTATCTTTATCTAGGTTTCCTGTTGGTTCATCTGCAAATATTATTTTTGGCTTTTTAGATAATATTCTAGCTATTGATAATCTTTGTTGTTGGCCACCACTTAGCTCACCTACACCTTGATTTAATATATGATCTATTTTTAATAATTTTAATAGATCAATATCAATTTGCTTATTTGATAATAGTTTTGATATCTCTAAGTTTTGTATTGCATTAAAGCCTCTAAATAAATAGTGTGCTTGAAAAATTATTCCAAAATCATATCTTCTTAACTTTGTTAGTTCTTCATCATCTAAAGAGTATATATCTTTATTTTGAAAAAAAACTTTTCCAGAGTTTGGGTTTAAAAGTGAACAAAATATGTTTAATAGAGTTGATTTTCCAGTACCACTAATACCAATTATTGCAATACTTTCTTGTTGTTTTAATTGTAAGTTTATATTGTCAAAAAGTTCATAATCGAACTTATGACTTACCTGTTCTACATTTAGTAGAACAGGATTTAGGGTTTTGCTTATTTTATTATTATTTTCCATAAGCAAAAGCGAAAACTATTTTGCCATTTGTGCTGCTACTTCAGCTGCAAAATCTTCTTCTTTTTTCTCAATTCCATCACCTAATTCATATCTGATGTATGTAGTAAGTTTAATTGAAGGATCAACTTGCGCAATTGCTTCTTCAACTGTTTTAGAATCATCCATTACATAAGATTGAGATAATAAAGCATTTGCTTTATCTAATTGAGTATTATCCTCAATCCATCTTGCAATTTTACCTTTTAAAATATTTGGTATAATTTTTTCTGGTTTACCTTCAGCTTTTAATTCTTCTGCCATTTTTTCTTCTGCTGCTTTAATAGCTTCAGGAGTTAATTGACACATAGAAACATACTCAGGTATGTTTTTTTCAGGTTTACCAAGTCTATGTAACTCAATATTTTCTTTTTCGATATCAGCAATAATTGCTTTGTTTTCAGACTCAACAAATTCAGCATCTAAATCAGCATAAGAGATAACTGTTGGTTTCATTGCAGCTGCATGCATACCTAAAGATTTAAGTAAAGCAACTGTTTTTTCTTTTGCTTCAGGAGCACAAGTAGCACCTAAAATAACACCAACTCTACCATTTGTATGAACATAACCGTTTACAACGTCATCTTCAATTGTAACCATTCTTCTAGCAACAATATTTTCACCAATAATAGCAATTCTACCATTTAAGAATGTTTCAAAGTTTTCACCATTGATTTGCGTAGCATTTAACTCTTCAGTTGTAGATGCTCCAGTTTTTTGGATATGCTCAGTTATTTCATTTTTTAAAGCGATAAAGTCATCATTTTTAGCAACAAAATCTGTTTGAGAGTTGATCTCAGCCATTGTTGCTTTTGTGTTGTCTTCATTTACTAAAACAGAAACTAAACCTTCAGCAGCTACATTTCCAGATTTTTTAGCAGCTTTAGATAAACCAGCTTCTCTTAAATAAGAAACAGATTTATCAATATCACCTTCACATTCATTTAATGCTTTTTTACAATCTAAAAGACCAGCACCAGTTAATTCTCTTAACTCTTTAATAAGTTTTGGAGTAGCACCTGCCATGATTATTTACCTTCTTCAGATACAGCTTCAGCAACAACTTCAGCTTGCTCATCAGCAGATACTTCAGCTACTTGCTCAGCTTCACCAGCATCACCATTAAATTCAGCTTTACCTTCATTCATTGCTGCAGCCATTTCGTTACAGAATAATTGAATAGATCTAATTGCATCATCATTTCCAGGGATTGGGAAATCTACTAAATCAGGATCACAGTTAGTATCAAGAGGAGCTACAACAGTAATTCCTAATCTTCTAGCCTCTAAGATAGCAATTTTTTCTTTAACAGCATCAAGAACAAACATCATATCTGGAAGTTGTTTCATCTCTTTGATTCCACCAAGGTAGTTTTCAAGTTTAACTTCTTTTCTAGAAAGCATTAATTGTTCTTTCTTAGTTAAAAGATCCATTTGACCTTCTTCTCTCATTTTTTTGATGATTTCAAGTTTTCTGATTGATTTTTTCATTGTTGGGTAGTTTGTTAACATTCCACCTAACCATCTGTGGTTTACATATGGCATACCACAATCAATAGCAGCTTTTTTAACAGCTTCGCTAGCTTGTTTTTTAGTACCAACAAAAATCATTGTTTTACCTTTAGCAGCTTCATCTCTTACAACATTATATGTGTATCTGAAGTATCTTAAAGTTTTTTGTAAATCAATAATATAAATATTTTTTCTAACACCGAAAATGAATTTTTTCATTTTTGGATTCCATCTTCTTGTTTGGTGTCCGAAGTGAACTCCACACTCTAATAGGTCTTTCATTGTAACCATAATATTTCCTTCTTCTAGCCGTTTGGCTTATGTTTTAAATTTAGCTTTGTTTTGGATTAATCCACTTCTATAGTCATTCACAAGAGGTAAGTCTTGCAAGCTTTAAAGAATTACTACAGGTTTTATTTTAGAATATAAATTTCTAAAAAGTTCGCAATTATACCTAAATAATATTAAATTTATTCTTATATAGCTTTAACTGTGTAATCGAAGTTTTCTTTTGTTTTTATTTTTACTTTAGAGTATAACTCTTTATTTTTTATATCTTTTGGTAATTTACCACTTTTAGCAACTTTTATAAATTGTTCTTTTAAGTTTTTTGAATATTTTAAGAACTCTTTTTTTGTTTTACCTTTTAGTGTATCTTTTGCATATGTTATTACTCTTCTTGGATTTACAGCTCTTCCATTTTTATATAAACCAAAATGTAAGTGTGGTCCAGTACTTCTTCCTGAAGTTCCTACATATCCTATTAATTGACCTTGTCTAACTCTAGAGCCTCTTTTCAATCCACCTTTAAATCTTGATTGATGTGCATAAAGTGATTTGTATCCACCTTTATGTTTAATCTCAATAGTGTTACCATATCCACCTTTTCTACCTCTAAATGTTATAATACCATCTGCTGTTGCTTTGATTGCTCGTCCAGTTGGAGCTGCATAATCAACACCTAAATGTGCTCTATATTTATGTAAAATTGGATGCCATCTTTTATATGTAAAATAACTTGATATTCTTGTATATCTAAGTGGTACTTTAAAAAATACACTACTTAAACTTTTACCCTCTTTATCATAATATCTTCCATCTTTTGGATTTTTATATATTAGTTTGTAATGTTTACCTTTTTTTATACCTGCAGCTAAAATATCTGGAACACCATAATAGTTTCCAAATCTAACTTTTTGAACATATTTTATATATAACTCATCATTTTTGTGTAATCTTCTGAAATCAAATATTTTATTAAAGTTTCTTACAAACTCTTTTGCTAAAGCATGATTATGAGTATAATGAACAATATCATTATATGGTGATGTTGCAATCTTTACAGCTAAAACATCAGTAAACTCTTTATATTTAATAGCTACAATTTCTAATTCATATTTCTGTTTTGTTTTATATATATGTATTTGAATATCTTCACTAATAGGTATTAAAATATCTTCTAATACTCCATTATTATAAGCTTCAGTATATTCTTGACCTGCTTTTAATTCGCTACATAATTCTTTGTCAGTTTTTGATAGATTAAAGTATATATCTTTTGAGATACTATGTTGACCCAAAAAAGATATAAATGAGATTCCATTTGGCCATTTAAGAGTTTTGATCTCTTTTGAAAATGCTAATGTACATAAAACAATAAAAGCTAGTAATATTTTCAAATCTTCATCTTTATATTAAATTTTTAAGCTATAATGGTACTAAAATTAATATAAAGAAGTAATAAAATGAATAAAATAATATTTTCTTTTTTTCTATTAGTTAGCTTTACTTTTGCTAATGTAAATTTAATTGATACATACAGAGAATATGGTATTAATGAAGTTGAAAAAATAATAAATAATAAACTTACAAATAAAAAATATTGGGAACAAATATTAAAAGATAAAAATATCCAAAATGGTTATTATGAATCTCTAAATTATGTAGTACTATGTAATAAAAATAATAAAGATATCAAAGTATATAATACTAAAAATAATAAACTTTTGTATTCATCAAAAGTAATTATTGGTAAAAACTCTGGAAATAAAATAAAAGAGGGAGATTTAAAAACTCCAATTGGAGTATACAAACTTATAGAAAAACTTGATAAACTTGATCCTTTTTATGGGCCATTTGCATTAGAGAGTGATTATCCAAATAATTTTGATAGATCTTTAAATAAAACTGGACATGGTATTTGGATACATGGTGTACCTTATAATGAAAAAAGAGATCCATATACAAAAGGTTGTATAGCTTTAGATAATAAAAATTTAAAAAAACTTGACTCATCTATAAAAATAAAAGATTCTATTTTAATAATTAGTGAAAAAGACAATTTAAAAACTACTAAAAGTGATATTGCTATTATCTTAAGTAGTATTTATAAATGGAGAGATTCATGGAAATATAGTGATTTTAAAACTTATTCATCTTTTTATTCAAAAGAGTTTAAAAGAAAAAATAGATCTACTTTAGATAAATTTTTAGCTCATAAAAAAAGACTTTTTGATAAAAAAGAGAAAAAGATTATTAGGTTTAGCAATATAAATATTATACCATATCCAAATGATCTAAATAAAAATATATATCAAATAACTATGGATGAATATTATAAAACTACTACTTATAAATATGTAGGTAAAAAAGAACTTTTTGTTGAAATAATAAATAATAAAATAAAAATATTAACTGAATAATATTTTTATTTTATATTTTAAGAGTAAGTGATATCTCATCACATATAGGAAAATGCTTACACTTAATACAATCTGCCCATATTTTTGTATCTGGGATACTAGCTTTTTCTATAACTTCAAAACCAAATTTTTCAAATAAAGCTTGCTTATATGTAAGTACTAGTAACTCTTGAAGTTCTAAATTTTTACCTTCATCTATACAGTTTTGAATAAGTTTTTTACCTATTCCTTTACCTCTATAACTATCTCTTACAACCAGTGATCTAATCTCTGCTAAAGTTATAGAATGAATATGTAATGCAACAAAACCAACTAATAAATCGCCATCATATACAACAGTATATGATCTAATAGTTGTAGCCATCTCCGATTCATTTCTTACTAATATATTTCCATTTTCTACATCTTGTAATACAAGCTCTTGCATCTGCTTTATGTGTTTAAGTGTAGGTTTAAAATAGTTTAA
This sequence comes from uncultured Helicobacter sp., assembly GCA_964482285.1. Classification (GTDB taxonomy): domain Bacteria; phylum Campylobacterota; class Campylobacteria; order Campylobacterales; family Arcobacteraceae; genus CAIJNA01. The sequence goes on from CAYZWZ010000001.1 coordinate 56,949, forward strand.
CATAATGCCTCTAAGTCATCTGGTATTACAGGCTCTGAAAAGATATAATCACTTATTGCTTTTTCAAGATTATTTATACCTCTATTTTTTAAATTTGATATAAAAATACCATCAGGGTTTGCACGTCTAAGTTTTGCTAAATCTGCTTGTTTTAGTTTATCTGTTTTTGTAAAAGCATTTATTATGATTTGATCACCTCTTTTTATATGCTGTAAAAAATCATCAACACTTTTATCTATATCAAGGTTTGGATGTCTAGCATCAATTAAATGTACAAAAATTTGTAAAGATGGTCTTTTTTCTAAAAACTCTGTTAAGTTTCTATGCCACTCTTTTTTTAATGATTTTGATACTTTTGCATATCCAAAACCAGGCAGATCCACAAATCTTGCAAATCTATCTTCTTGATCTTCCTCTTTACTTTTAAATCTTATATCAAAATAGTTTATAAGTTGAGTTTTACCTGGTGTTGAAGATGACTTTGCTAATGATTTTCTTTTTGTAAGAGAGTTTAATAAAGATGATTTACCTACATTACTTCGTCCTAAAAAGGCTATCTCTGCTACATCTGGACTTGGTGAGTCCTCTATACTTTGTGCTGATGTTAAAAATTTTGCTTCTACTATTATCATTTAACTAACCTATTCCTTACTTTGTATTGTAAATTTAAATTTTACAGGTTTCTCTTTTGTTCCATCTATTTTAGTAAATCCATTTTTACCATCAAAATATATATCTTCACCTTGTATAATTTTTTTGTTTATCTTATCTTCAAGATACCCATTTCCTGTTATTTGATATAAATCTTTATTTAGATCAAATTTAACAATATCACCTCTACCTATAAAATATCCATCTTTGTTTTTAAATGTAAATTTTACATTTCCAATTGCTTTATATGATACTATATCAGTATTGTTTGTTTTTTTATTTTTTGCTGTTTTTATTGTAATTTCATCACAGTATAGTGTATCTTTTCCTTTTATCATAGATACATTACCCTTAAAAAATACAATATTTTTAGCCTCATCTGAGTGAAATGATTGTGCTTGAATATCAACATCAACTGTTTTTGAAAAAACAGTACAAGCAATAATTATACTTAATAATATATATTTCATTATATTTCCCTTTTTATGTTCATATGAACTTTTTTTGCTTTGATGATATTATATCTATTATCATAAAATAGATCATTCCCTAATATTGTATTATTATTATATTTTAATTCAAATGGTTTGTTATTTGATAATATACTTGAAGCTTTATCATACTTTATAAAATCACTACGTAATGAGACTTTATTTTTTGTATTAATCTTTATATCAACATTTGAATATAATTTGTAAATATCATTTTCTTTTAAAATATATTGCGCACTCATAATATCAGTATTATTATACTTATTTTTTATTAAAACTGTTGCATCATAAAGTTCATCTTTATTTTTGTAATTTTTCATTTGAGATGACTTTACCATTTTTTTTACCTCTTTATTATCAAGTAGGTAAAATGTAGAATCGTTAAATGTTACAAGTGGTATATTTTTATGTTCTATTTTTTTTATAACAACTTCTTGATTAATATTTGTTATAAATATCGATGCAATTATTAAGATCAATACAAAAGAATTTATACCCATAAGCTTTTAAGATCATCCATATCATTATATTTAAGTATATATTCTATCATCTCTCGTGCAGCACCTTTTCCACCTTTTGATGTGCAAATAATATTTGATATATCTTTAATATCATCTACTGCATCACTTGGACAAAATGATAATTTTGCTTTTTTTAACATCTTATAATCATTTAAATCATCACCAATACAAGCTACATTTGACCATGTGATATTTAATTCTTTTAATATTTGTTCTATTACTTCATCTTTATTATGGATACCTTGATGTAGATGTTGTATCCCTAATTCATCTGCTCTTTTTTTTACAATATTACTTGTTCTTCCTGTTATAATTGCTACTTGTTTATTAAATTTTTTTGTCCAAGAAGCAATTGCCATTCCATCTTTTACATCAAATGATTTTGTTTCAACTGAATTAGCATCATAAGTAATAGCACCAGATGTTAAGGTACCATCAACATCAAATATTAATAGCTCTATCATTATAAAATACCTTTTGTACTTGGTATTCCTATTTTTTTATTTTGAACTAATGCTCGTCTTAAAGCTACTGCAAAAGCTTTAAATGTTGCTTCAATTATATGGTGTTTATTTGTTCCTCTATCATATATTAAATGACAAGTGATTCCTGCATTTAATGTTAAAGCATGGAAAAACTCTTCTACAAGTTCAACATCAAAGTTTCCAACTTTTCCAAATATATTAAATTCATATACTAAATATGGACGGTTTGATAAATCTAATGCACAAGTTGTAGAAGCTTCATCCATTACTACAGTTGCATTACCATAACGCTCTACCTCTTTTATTGGAAATATCTCTTTTTTAAGAGCTTGTCCTATTACAATACCACAATCTTCAACACTATGGTGATCATCTATATGAGTATCTCCATTACAAGTTATATCAATAGCAATTCCACTATGTTTTGATAATGCATCTAACATATGATCTAAAAAACCAACTCCCGTATCAATTTTTGTTTGGATAGTTTTATCTAAATCAATAGTACATTTTATTTGTGTTTCTTTTGTATCTCTAATTATTTCAGTCATTGTTTATCTCCATATCTATTGAGCTATGATTATAGCATCTTTAATATCATTGTTATTTCTAAATTTATCTGCTTCAATTTCAGATTTAAAACCTGTAATTAAAACTTTATATATTTGCTTGCCATTTGATATACTTTGTTGTACTTTTGCTTTATAAGGTATACCTAATATAATATCATAATTTTCTTTTTGTGTAAATGCACTATTTTTATTTCCATATGCACCAACTTGTAATAAATAATTATTTTCAATTTGTAAATTTTTATGTTTTTGAATTTTACTATCTTCTTCTTTAGTTAAAATCTTACCATCTTTTCCAACAACAGTTAATAGTACATTAGCAGTTCCATTTCCTACCATATCTATATCGTGAGCAGCTTTGTTTGAGAGATCTATAATTCTTCCTTTTACAAAAGGACCTCTATCGTTTATTCTAACTATTGTTGATAATCCATTATCTTTATTATATACTTTTACCATTGTATTCATAGGTAGTGTTTTTGAAGCTGCTGTTTGAGCATACATATTGTATGTTTCACCATTTGATGTTTTTTTAGCATGAAAATCTGGACCATACCAAGATGCTCTACCTTCAAATTGCTCACCTATGTAAGTTGCTTGTGGATAATATCTTTTACCCAAAACATAATAAGATCTCATAGTGGCTCTATGCATAGCTTTTGAATTTCTTATTTTTTCTTTTTTAATATTTTTATATTTTATAGGATATATTTTATTATATTTTTTCTTATATGTAGGATGGTTATTTTTTTTAGAAGAACATCCTACTAATAAAAATAATGCAAATGAAATAATAATTATTTTATTTAAAACTAACAACTATTTTATCTCCCACATGTAAATATTTATTTGTATTATATTTTTTTAACTTCTTTAGCGGTACTTTAAACTTTCTTGCTATTTTATATAAACTATCCCCTGCTTTTACAATATAAACTTTTGGTTTTTTATATGTATCTGGATCAACAGGTATTAATAATCTTTGTCTTATTCTTAATCTATTTGATTTTAGATTATTAAAATCTTTAATAATTTTAACTCTTGTTCCATATAATGCAGCAATATGACTAAGTGTATCACCAGATTTTACTTTATGAGTTAAAAATTCATTTCTCTTTAAACCTTTAATTTTAGATTTGAATAATGAAAGTTTTTCATAAGGTATATATATAGTAGTTTTTTCTTTTTTTAATGGGATAATAGTTCTTAAAATATGTGGATTTAAATATATTAAATCTTTTTTAGGCATATCTATAGCCTTAGCTATAGTTTTAAGTAACAATCCACCTTTTGTTTTTACATCAACTATTGATGAACTATATCCAGTATTTGAAAGATGATGATTTTTATTTTTACTAAGTTCATTACTATTTCCCATCATAGCTAAAGAGATTATTTTTTTAATATAGTTTCTACTCTCTTTTGGTATATATTGTCTATCTAAGTTATCTTGCACTATTAATAGTTGATTAATATTTGGTTCATAGTTCCAAGTTAGAGTTTTTTTATATACCTTGTGTAAAGATTGGTATCCAACTCTTCGTTCTTGGTATAATTTAATTGTATGTCTATATTCTCTTATTTTTGGATCTTTTTTACAATTACCATTATCTTTACAATACATATCTAAAGATGCTCTTGTTAATCCTTCAATTACTCTAGCCTCTCCACAATTATATGCTAAAGCTGCTAGATACCATTTACCTAACATTCTATGTAAAGTATTTAAATATTTTGCTGCAGCATTAGTTGATTTTACTATATCCATTCTCTCATCAATGTAATAATCCATTTTAAGACCATATTTTTTTGCAGTTACTGGCATAAATTGCCAAATACCAACTGCTTTCATATATGATTTTGCTTTTAATTGAAAATTTGATTCAGCCATTGCCATATACATAAAAGATGCTGGTATATTATTTTGAACTAATGTTTTTTTAATTAATGGTATAAATACTTGAGCATTTTGAAGTTTTTTTGTATAAGTTCTTGCATACCTTTTATTAAAAGTATTATAATAATCTTGAAATTCTTCATTGGTAATATAAGAGCTTTTTAGATCAAGCTCTTGAAGTATCTTTAAGTCATCATTATAGCTAGTAAAAGTATCATCTATACTTGAAGCTTTTAATATACTAACAAAAATAAATATATATATATATAATAATTTTTTCAAGTTAAATCTTATAGATATTTTTGTAGTACTTTAGGTATATTAATAGTACCATCTTCATTTTGATGATTTTCTATAATAGCCACAAGTGTTCTTCCAACAGCCAAAGATGAACCATTTAAAGTATGACAAAGTACATTTTTTTTGCCATCTTTATATCTTATTTTTGCTCGTCTACTTTGGAAATCAAGTGTATTTGAAATAGATGATATCTCTCTATATTTACCTTGTCCTGGTAACCATACTTCTAAATCTGTAGTATAAGATGCACTAAATCCTAAATCACCAGTACAAAGTTGTACTTTTTGGTGAGGAAGTTCTAGTGATGTAAGTATATCACTTGCACATTGAACCATTTTATCAAAGATCTCTTTTGATTGTTCAGGTTTTGTAATTGCTACAAGTTCAACTTTATCAAATTGGTGTTGTCTTATCATCCCTCTTGTATCTCTTCCTGCACTTCCTGCTTCTTTTCTAAAACATGGTGTATATGATGTAAGTAATAAAGGTAACTCTTTTTCATCAACAATTTCATCATTGTAAAGATTTGTTAGTTGAACCTCTGCAGTTGGTATAAGATACAGATCTTCACCCTCTATTTTAAATAGATCATCTTCAAATTTTGGTAACTGTCCTGTACCTTTTAATGTGTTAGAATTTGCCATAAATGGTACATACCATTCATCAAATCCTCTACTTCTATTAAAATCTAAAAAGTAATTTGTTAATGCTCTTTCTAATCTTGCACCTAATCCACTAAGAGCTGCAAATCTACTTTTAGCTAATTTTACACCTCTTTCAAAATCAATAATACCAGTACTTTGTCCAATATCCCAATGCTCTTTTGGTGTAAAGTTAAACTCTTTTGGTGTACCTATTTTTTCAATTACAATATTATCATCTTCACTCTCTCCAAGTGGAACATCATCATGTGGTAAGTTTGGAATTCCTGCAAGTATATTATTTATTTTTTCTTCACTAGCTCTTACTTCTTCCTCTAAGGCTTGTTTTTTCTTTTTTAATTCACCAATAGATTTTTGTAATTCACTTATATCCTTACCCTCTTTTTTGTATGTACCAAACTGAGATGATAAAGCATTTTGTTCAGCTTGAATAGCTTCCATACTTTGTCTTTTTACTTTTGTAGTAAGGATATCCTCTTTTAAACTATCAAGTAACTCTTTTGAAACTTTCTTTTTTGTTAAAGCATTTGCAACTGCATCAAAATCTTTTTGTAATAATTTTATATCTATCATTTATTTATTTCCATTTTTATTGTAATATTATTTTGATCTTCTTCATAATGAAATTTATGTTTTAAACAAAAGTTTTTGTTCATATCTTCACACATGATTTTTGCTTCTTTTATAGCTTCTTGCTTTGAATTAAAACTTTGAACTATATTATATGATAATTTTTTTATACATCCACACTGTTTTTCAATTATTAAATCTACCAAAATATTTCCTTATATTATGCGATTATATCTAATTTTTAGTTAATTTCTAAATGAGTCTAAAACTCAACTGTTCCTTCAATAGAGAATTCAGCTTTTGTATCAAGTTCTGCATGAGATAAAACTGCAATTTCAAAGCCAAATTTTTCAAATATTTCTGATATTCTTTTTCTAAGAACTGGATCCACTACCATTGAAACATTAGATACTCCTCTAGCTTCAATTGATTCTACAAGCTCTTTTGTTTTTGTTACAAGTGAATTTATCTCAGATATACTTAATAATAAATGAGATACACCATGTTGTTCTTGAAGTTTAGATATAAAATCTTGTTCAAGTTCAGGCTTAATTGTAATAATTCTAAGAACTCCATCTTCACCTTTGAATTTATTTGTAATAAGTCTAAATAATTTACTTCTTACATGCTCTAGTAATATTTCAGGTGATTTTGTAACTTCACCAATATCAGCTAAAGCTTCTAAAATAGTGATCATATCTATAATAGGTATTTTTTCATGTAAAAGATCTTTACAAATTCTAAGAACTGTACCATAAGTTGTTATTTTCATAGCCTCTTCAACTACAACAGGGAAGTTCTCTTTTAACCTATCTATAATATTAACTATATCTTGTCTTGTGATTATATCTTCTGCGTGTTTCTTGATTGTTTCAGATATATGAGTTGATATAATAGTTGGAGCATCAACTACTGTAAATCCTTTACTTAGTGCTTCATCTTTTTTATCTTCATTTATCCAAATAGCATCAAGTCCAAATACTGGTTCCTTTACATGTTTACCAGATAAAGTTGCATTTCCAACTCCACCCATAGCAAGAAGTTGATTTAGTTCAACCTCTCCACTTATAAGTGGTATTCTTTTAAGATATAAAGAGTATTCATTCATTTTTAAATCGGTTGCATCTGTGATTCTAATTTGTGGTATTACAAATCCAAGCTCAGCAGCAATAGAGTTTCTTATACCTTTTATCTTATCAAGAAGTTCACTATCACCTTGAATTAAAGATAATAGCCTAGGACCTAATTTAAGCTCTAAAATTTCCATTTTCATAGTTTTATCTAAAGTTTGTTCTTCATTAAGAGTTTGTTTCTCTTTTTTCTTCTGCTTAATTTTATTAATATCATCAGGAGTTTTAACACTACCTTTTACTTCAGCTTGTGGTTTAAAGAAGTTTACAAAAGCATTATTTTGATCAGATTCAATCATATAAATTAAATACCCAATACCCATTAGTAATGTTCCCATAATAAGAAGTATTCCAGAAGGGAAACCTGGAACTGTTGCAAATAATACAAGTGCAAGTCCTGTTATAACTAATGCTTTACTATCTTTTACTAACTGAGATATAGTACCACTTGCAAATTTCTCTTCATCTGTATTTGATCTTGTAATTATAATAGCAGTTGCAGTTGAGATAATAAGTGCAGGTATTTGAGCAACTAACCCATCACCAATAGTAAGTATAGTATATATTTCAGCACTTTCACCTGCTGTCATATTATGTTGGAACATACCAATCATAAGTCCACCAATTAGATTTACTACTGTAATAATAATACCAGCAACCGCATCACCTTTTACAAACTTTGCTGAACCATCCATAGTACCATAAAAACTAACTTCACTTGCAAGTTCTTCTCTTCTTTTTTTAGCTTGTTGATCATCTATAAATCCAGCATTTAAGTCTGCATCAATAGCCATTTGTTTACCAGGTAATGAGTCAAGTGAGAATCTAGCTTGTACTTCAGCTACTCTTCCTGCACCCTTTGTTACAACCATAAAGTTAATAAGTACAAGTATAATAAATATAATAATACCAATTACCATATTTCCACCAACAACAAACTCTCCAAAAGAAGCTATTATAGAACTAACAGCTTCTGGACCATTATGTCCATCGTTAAGTATTGATCTGGTTGTTGCAATATTTAAAGATAGCCTAAAAAGTACTAAAATAAGTAATAGTGTAGGAAAAGTGGATAGATCAGTTGGTTTTTGAACAAATAAAGAGATAAGTAAAATAAGGATTGACGATGTTAAAGAGACTATTAAAAAAAAGTCTAAAATACCTTTTGGTAACGGTACAATAATAATCGCCAACATAGAAAAGATAAATGCAATTAATACATATTCTTTTCTTAAAAATATCTCTTTTATGTTCATATATTAGTTTTATTACTTTAAAAAATTAACCAATGACAATTGATTCATTTTTGATACTGTTGAATAAAGTGCATTGTATGTAAGCTCTAATGCTTTTGATTCCATTGCTAGTTTACCCATATCTGCACCATTTGTTTTTTGCATTAAAATATTATAATGTGTAACTTTTGAATTTATAGATTCTAAAGCCGTATCAAATATTCTATTTCTTCCACCTAATTCCGCATGACCTACATTTGTTGCATCAAATTGTTCTGACATTCTTTCTAAATCATCTGCTAGTATTGCTCTTACCTCTTCATCATTAATAATTTGATCTTTTTGCCCATTTGTAGAATCATCAGTTTGTTTTGTACTGTATCCATAAAGTGCATTTATCATTATATTTAAATCATCAAAAGTATTATGCTTTGTTTCTAGTAATAATCCAGAACCTGTTCTACTAGATATATGCCCATTTGCTAGTGCATCATCTAAAGTTTCACTTGTATATTTTGCAGGAGTTGAGCCATCACTTGTAACTGTTAAGTATTCATCTTGTAAATTACCACTAGCATCTACAAATTGACTTTTTGTTCCATCTTCATTATATTTTTCAAGTCTATCTTTTGCTGCATTTAATTTCCATGTATTTCCATATTCATCAAGTACTGTTTCATGCTGTGTAAATGAAATTGTTCCATCAACTTCACTAGTATCAGTGTTATACATAAGAACATCATATGCACTAACACCTCTTTCTCTATATGTATTTGGTTCAACTGCAATATTTCTTAAGTGTCCATTTCCTTTAAAATCTATTTGACCATTAATTTTAAAATCTTGATCTTTTTCATATGATTTTATTGTAGTATTTGATCCAGCAAATATAAATTCATCATCAATTTGAGTATTCATTAGTGAGTATAAATTATCTCTCATACCCTCCATATTTTTTGCAACTGCTATTCTATCTGGTCTTGTCATACCTGAGTTTAGTGATTTTAATAGATCAACTTTAATAGCATCTAGTGTATTTTTCACTTCATTTATTGTTGAGTCTGCTACTTCATTTTGTGCAGTTGTTCTTTCTATTTGAGTTTGTAATCCTTCATATGTTCTTAGATTACTTTCTATATTTATTACTTTTCCATATAATACTGCATCATCACTACCATTTTCAATCTTTTTACCAGTTGACATTTGGTAAGATATTCTTTGATTTTCAACATCTAAGTTAGCAATTCTATATGACATTTGGTTTGTTAAATCAATCATTTACAACTCCTTGTAGTTGGTTTATTATCTCTTCATAAGTGTATGTGCTACTAGTATCTTGGACTAAAAAGTCTCTTATTTTGTCTTTTTTGGATAAAGCTTTATCTAACTCTTTATCCATCCCTTTTGTATAAGCACCAACTCTTATTAAAACTTCATTCTCTTTTATTAAAGATAATACCCTTTTTAACTTTAAAAAGTTATTATACTGTTCTTTTGATACAACTTTATCTATAACTCTTGATGCACTTTGTAGTAGATCAATAGGTGGATAAAAGCCTTGCTCTGTTAATGCTCTTGTAAGAACAATATGTCCATCAAGAATAGATCTACTTTGATCTGCAATTGGATCATTCATATCATCTCCATCAACTAAAACTGTAAAAAATGCTGTGATTGTACCATTTGGTGTTGCTCCAGCTCTCTCCATAAGTTGTGGTAAAAGTGCAAAAACACTAGGTGGATATCCACCACGACCTGGTGGTTCACCTGTACTTAAACCTATCTCTCTTTGAGCCATTGCAAATCTAGTTACACTATCCATCATTAGTAATACATCATGCCCTTTATCTCTAAAAAACTCTGCAATAGCCATAGCTGTAAATGCTCCATATTTTCTCATTAACGATGACTCATCACTTGTTGCTGTTACTATTACTGTATTTTCAAGGTTATTTCCAAGATTATAGTGTATAAATTCAGGGATCTCTCTTCCCCTTTCTCCAATTAGTGCTATAACTTTTATTTGAGCTTGACTACCTTTTACAATCATACCCATAAGTGTTGATTTACCAACCCCACTACCTGCAAAAATACCAACTTTTTGACCTTTTCCACAAGTTAACATTGCATCTATAGCTTTTACACCTGTTGAAAACTTTTGATCTATTATTCCCCTTTTTAGTGGTGAAATTGACTCTTTATTAATTGCAGAATTTTCTTCTATATCTTTAATTGGTCCTTTTTCATCTATTGGTTCACCAAGAGCATTTACTACTCGTCCTAGAAGTCCATACCCACATTTAATACTAAGTCCATCTTTTTGTAAAAATACTTTATCATCTATTCTAAATCCATCAATAAATGAAAAAGGTACTATATCAAAATATTTATCATGAATTGAAGCAACCATTCCAAGAACACTATAAATATGTTTTTGAGATTCTATCCTTACTACATCTCCAATAGCAACAATAAGTCCAGTTGCTGTTATTGTTGTTGCAGATATTTTACTAATTCTTCCAAATGGAATAACTAAATTTTCATTTGAAATATTATTTAAAACCTCATCAATATTTATCATAATTTTTCACACATAGATTTATATAGAGATTTTGCATTTTTTACTGCGTTACATTTATTTACACTATCTTTATATCTATTTTCTTTATTTAATTTTTTATATATCTTTGCCATCTCATAGTATATTTGTACCAACTCATTATCACCTATTTTTCTTGGGTTCTTTAATGCTTCTTTGTAGTATTTTAAACCATTTTTATAATCATCATCAAGAATATAATTTGAAGCAATTTGCATCTCAACAAAAGGTGAATATATATGTGCATCCATCTCATTTTGCTTATAATATAATTTTGTTAGTATTTTATTTGCTTCATCTTCATTTTTATTTTTTATTAAATATAAATAATACTGATAATAAAAATCTATAATCATTGGATTATCTTGATTTTGGAATATAAAATATTTATGTTTTTGTGTATAAGTAAAAAATTTATCCATACTATATGTATTATTTTGTTTTGCATATATTAAAAATCTATATAAAAATTCTTGAGATTTTATTTTTTCATTTTTTAATCCATCAATCCTTTTTGATATATCCAAGGCATCATCAATTAGATCTAATTTAATAGCTATTTTTTCTAAATTTAAATAAACATTTGCATCATTACTAGCAAGAAATACTTTATTTGCAATTTTAAATGTTATTTTATTTGGATATTCTAACATACAATTAAACATTTTATCTGTTGTAGTATTATTTTTTATTATCTTTTTAATTGTTGTAGTTGGCATAGTTTGAATAACTTCATCAAACTTATTACATTTCCCTTCTTGTAAATATTCATTAATCATTTTAAGATTAATATCATCAAATATCTCTTTTAAGTCTTTATATCCAAATCTTTTAGCAGTTGCATCTGGTACTTTTAAATAAACATTTTTTAGTTTATTAATAAGATCATATTTTTTCTCTTTTGCATTATTTAATAGCTCTTGAAGAAGTGTTCTATGATACATAACATCAGACATAGGATATTTACTAGCAACAATTTGAGGAGTTAATATACCTTCTCTCATAAGTATCTCATCAAGATACATCTTTGCTAATTTTTTATAAGGGTTATCTTTTCTTTGTCTTATTAGATCTTTATATAGCTCTTTTGCTTTTAAAAGATATGTTAACTCTTTTGAATTTATACTCATATATGTATTTGCTAATATATATTTAAATTCATTAATTTGTTTTTGTTTTTTTGATTTTTTTAATAAAGCTTTTAAAATTCTAATTGCAAGATGTGGCATTTTTGCTTTTTTTAGTTTTCTTATTTTTATCATTGCAATAGTTGGATTATTTGCATAATAATCTATATTTTTATTCAATACTTTTACAGTTAAGTCATATGCTTTTTTATTTTGTTTATCTAATATATAAGCATCATATAATTCATCAGATACAATTGTTGCTATTTTTAAGTTATTTGTCTTAATTAAAATATTATATAAAGTTTTTATAGCTCTTTTGTATCTTCTTTTTTTAATATTGATTTTGGCATAAGATATATCTGAGTATGCTAAAGATAATGGATCTTTAAATGTCTCTTTTATATATTTTGCATATTTTCTTGCTACTATTGCTTTATTTATTTTTAAATTTATATCTACCATTAAAATTAGTGCATCTAAGAGATCATTTTGATTTATAACCCCTTCATTGATAGCTTTTAATAAAATTTTATCTGCTTTTACTGAGTGCTTTTTTGCTCTTTTTTGATATAAAATTTTTGCATAAAGTAATTCTATACTGCTTTTTAGTACATCTTGTTTATTTTGACCTCTTAATAATACTATTTGTTTATATGCGTCATCTATTTGATTATCTTTTAATAGTTTATTTATATATATTATCTTTGAATTTTCATCTCTTATTTTATCTTTTGTACTTTGGGAAAATTGTTCTTTATTATTATCAATATATGAATAATAAAAATCTTTTTTTGCATAAGTTATTGTAAATATAAAGATTGTTATTAATATGTATTTCACTATTTTCCTTTTTTATTTAATTCATAAATATATGTAAATATTTCAGCAACTGCTTCATAGAACTCTTTTGGTATCTCTTGCTCAACTTCTATTTGATCATGTAATGCCCTTGCCATACTTGGATTTTCTATAATAGGTATTTTATTTTCTCTTGCTATATCTTTTATTTTTAGTGCAAGAAAATCTATACCTTTTGCAACAACTATTGGGGCATTTGATTGCTCTTTTTGATATTTTAAAGCAACTGCATAATGTGTTGGATTTGTAATTACAACATCTGCTTCACTTACATCTTTAAGCATTCTTTGTCTAGACATTTTCATCTGAATCTGTCTAATTCTACCTTTTACTAAAGGATCCCCCTCCATTTGCTTATGTTCCTCTTTTATCTCTTGTTTTGACATCTTTAATTGTTTAAAATAATAATATCTAGTAAAGAAGTAATCCATTATAGCAAAAATGATTATAATTAACAAAATAGAAGCTAAGAAGTATGCAGTAAGTTTAATTAAAACCGCTACTGATCCTATAACTTGAGTATCCATCATTGCTAATATATCATCTTTTATAATTACAAATATAACAAGCATAACTAAAAATATTATTATTAATTTTGCTGTTAGTTTAATAGCTTCTAATATTTTTTTCATTGAAAAAACATTTTTGATACCACTAACTGGATCAATCTTTTCAAGCTTTATTGCTAAAGGGACAGTAATAAATCCAAACTGCATTACATTAAATGCTATTGCAAATATAACTACCATTATAAATAATGGCATCAAAGCATTAAGCATTGTCATTGTAACTGTATAGGTTATTGTATAATAAACACTAGCATCAAAATCTGTACCTATAAAAGAGATCACATATAACATCATTTTTCTTATATCATCAAAGGCTGGTCCTGCAAAAAATAATAGATATATTGAACAGAAAAACAAAATTGCTGCTCCTGGAACTTCCGTTGACTTTGGAACATTTCCCTCTTTTTTTGCATCTTCAATTTTTTTGGAGGTGGGTTCTTCTGTTTTTTCTTGATCATCAGCCATAACTCAAGCTCCTATTGAAATTTATTTATAAAATATGTTTCAAATGAATGGACAAAAATATCAAGCCCATACATTAAAAATAAAAATATTAACACAAATTTTATTTGAAATGTTAATACAAATGGAGAAAATGCTGGCATAGATTTTGTGCCATATGAATAAAATATATCAAGAATAAATCCTATAAAAAATAAAGGAAATGAAAATGAAAAAGCAAATAAAAACATATTATTAATCTCGTTAATAGCTATTTTTATACCATCATAATCATAAAGATTAAATTCACCAAGATGGATTAAACCTATACTATTTGAAAGCATATAAAGAGTAACTTCATACATCCCTGTTTCAAAATATAATACAAGTACAATCATATATAAAAATCTTGCAACTATACCTTGTTGTGTACCACTTGCTGGATCAAACATATTTGCCATAGATAAAGAAGTTGCAAAACCAATTAAATCTCCAATAATTTGTATAGCAGAGAATATCATCTGAACAAGAACTGAAGCAACTAATCCAAGTGTTAATTCACTAATTAATGCTAAAATAAAATCACCATCTGTTGTATAAACAAAAGTATTTGTATCTACAAGTGGGTATAAAAATATTGTAAAATAAAATGTTAGGGCAACTCTTACTGTTACATTAACACTTTTATGTCCAAATACAGGCATAAATGCCATAAAAGCTAAGATTCTTGCAAATAATAGTAAAAAATTATAAATTAAATCCTGATTTAATAACTCTACTATATCTTGCATATACTTCTACATATAACCATCATCTATTGAAATATCATTTTCAACAATCTCTTGAGATTCTTCATTTTTACTATTTGTATCTTCTTTTCTTTTTTTATTATTGCTATCATCTTGAGTATTTGATTGATTATCTTGTTGAGAAAAATCTAAAGAAAAATTACTTTGATTATCAAATGTTTTTTGTAATGAGTTTTGTAATAAACCTTTTGCACCTTCTAAAACTTCTAATGTTGAACTATTTGTTGTACTTAAAGATATAGATACACTGTTTGTTGATTTTTCACTTTTCATAACAATAGAGATACTTCCAAGATTTGCTGGATTTAGATTGATCTTAAACGCAGTTACAGGAGGTTTATAGTTTTCATACATTTTTCTAGCCATATCAGACATAAACGACTTCATATTTTGTCTAGCAGAGATAATTTTATTTGTTATATTTTGAATAGCTGTTTGATTTGTACTTTCTTTTAATTGAATCTCTTCAGATTTTATCTCTTTTGTATTTGCTTCAAGCTCTGAAGTTTCTTTTAATACTTTATTTTGTTGAGTTTTAATAATATCTTGATTATTTAAAGCTTGTTTAAATAATACTTTATTTAAAAATGTTGTTTGTTCTTGTACTTTAGCATCTATTTTACTTACAACTTTAACTTCAGATGTAGTTTTTTCTTCACTAATTATTTCAACTTTGCTCTCACCCAACTCCAGTGTTTTTGCACTTTTTTGTATTTTAGTTTTAGCATCTTTTATACTATCATCTAAAAGTATTTTTTTTGATTGCTCAAGATTATGTTTTGAAACTATTGTAGCTTTTGTTTGTTGATTACTTAAAAAAGTTTTTGCGTTTAGTTTATCTTTTGTAAGATCATTGCTATTTTCTTTTTCTATAGATGGTGTATTTTTTTTAGTTTTAATATTATTAACAATATTATCCATCAAAGAAGTTTTTTTAGTATCTTTTTGAATTTTGTTTCTTGATATATCTTTTTTAGAGTTACTATTTTTTTCTTTATTGATTAAATCATCACTTATAATAGTTTGCTTTATATTATCAAATAAAGAACTATCTACCTTTTCTAGCTCTTTATTTTCTATAATAGTAGTTTTTTGACTTACTTTTACAACACTCTCTTGTGTTTTTATTTTTTTACTTAGATCAATTGATTCTTTTTTTATATCTTTTGAATTAGATTTTAATATATTGATAGATTTTTCTATATCTTTTTTATCTTTTATTGTTAAATTTTCTTTTGTGTTATTTTTTAATTTATCAAAAAGAGATACTTTTTTATTAGTATCAGTTTTACTAGTTGTTTGTTTAGTATTGTTTTTTAATTTATCAAATAAAGAGGTTTTTGCTTTATTAGTTGTTGATATTATCGATTCTTTATTTTTATTTACAGTTTTTGTTTTTAGATCAGTAGTATTTTTTTGTGAAGATTTATTTTTACTAATCATTTGATCAAATAAAGAGGGTTTATCCTTTTTTTCTTTATTTTCTGACTTAACATTAGTAGATTTTGATTTTACTTTTGATTCTACATTAACTTGAACTATATCTGCTGCCATATTCTATGCTTTTAGTAAATCTATTGTTTTATCATCCATCGTTTTTTGTGTTTGAAATGCAGATAAGTTTGCTTCATAAGAACGCATAGCTTCTATTAAATCTGTCATCTCTATAACTGGATTTATATTTGGATAAGCTACATATCCATCTTTATTAGCATCTGGATGATTAGGTTCAAATCTCATTATATTTTCCAAATCAGATTCAACTACTTTTTGTATTTTTACACCTACATTTTGATGTTTAGTATCTACTTTTGTTTGATCAAACTCATCACTTTGAGCCTTTTTTTGTTGATCTAATAAAACCTCTTCAAAGACAACATTTTGTTTTTTGTATGGTCCACCATCTATTGTATGTGTAGTTTGAGCATTTGCTATATTTGCACTTACTACATTGATTCTTGTTCTTTGTGCTGCCATACCTGATGTTGCTATGTTATAACCATCAAAAAATCCCATCTCATCTCCTTTTTATTTTATTATACTATTTTTTAATTTAATTTACTAAAGAAAATAGGTAAACTAAATTTGCATTCTCATTACATCTTTATATGCTGATAATGCTTTATTTTTCACTTCAAGTGCAAGTTTTAAAGATAGCTCAGCTTCTTCTATCTTTTGTACTGCTTTTTGTAGATTTTCTACTTTTCCTGTTGCGATACCTTCCATTGCATTATATGCTTGAACTTGTGATTCATTAAGTTCACCCAATGATTTATTTAATATTTCAGAAAATGATTTATCATCTTTCTCTTCAGGCTTTGAAAATAATTTATCTGTACTTAACCCTTGTATTTGGTTTGCTATTTCTCCAATTTTCATAGATCACCCCTTTAATTAGAATTCATAGTTTTTAATTTTGATTCTTGCAACGATAAATCATTTAACAATCCATCAACCTTTGTTGAAAGCTTATCAAAAGCCAACTCTTCTTCTTGACTTTTTAAGTTAAATAATGCAATAACCAAAGAAAACATTAAATTTGCAATACCTTTGAAAAATATAGTACTTAAAATAACCCCTAAAAGTATTTCAAGTGGAGTATAAAGATTTGAATTTATTGTAAAATATATCAAAGTTGCAAAAAAAGCAGTAGCTACATAAGTATTTGTAATATTACTACTAATTAGTCTATTTGAAAATTTTTCTACATTCATAAACTTCTCATCTCCTTTATATTAAGATATCTCTTTAATTAGATTTTTACATATAGCTTGGATAGATAAAGTACTATCACTATAAGCTAACTCTTTAGTATATAGCTTTCTTAACCTACCTGTAGTTGCTATATTTAAATCCACAATTATATTTCCTAAATATTTTACCATAAAATTCTTGTTAAGTTTATTTTTTGATGCTAAATTAATTAAAGATTGGGTAATTGTCTCTCCAATTTTGTAAGTTTTTGTATGATTAAATACCATAAACAATCTTTTTTTACTTAAACTAAGCATCTTTATTAGTGCATAAACATCTGTTAATGCACTAGGATCAGTTGTAGTTACTGCTACTATTTCATCTGATACATCTAAAAACTCTTGTACATGAGAACTAAGCCCTGCTCCTGTATCTATAAATATATAATCAAACTTTTCTGTATCTTTTATCTCGTTAATAACTCTTGAAAATTGATTTTGTGAGTTCTCTAACAAATAATTATGTCCACTTTTACCAGCAACTAAAGATATATTTTTATATTTTGTTTGTAATAGTATATTATCTAAAGCGATATTATTATTTAAATAATCATTGATTGTATATTGAGGTTTAAGATCAAAAAGTATTTGCATATTTGCTAATCCTATATCTGCATCTATTACTAAAATTTTTTTATTTAATGTAGAAAATATATAAGATAGATTTGCTGTAAAAGTAGATTTTCCAACTCCACCTTTTCCAGATGTTATTGCTATCACTTTTGTTTTTGAAGATCTATGCTGTTTTTTTGTTAAATTTATAAGCTTACTAGCTTGTGTTGATATTTGATTAAACATATTATTTTTTTGGTATACTTCTATTCATAAAACAATCGATTAAATACTTATCATCTACACACTTTAGATCATCTGGAACATTTTGTCCAACCGATAAATAACATATAGATTTTTTAATCTTATATGCAAAAGATATAATATTTCCAAAACTTCTTGTTTCATCTAATTTTGTATATATAAGATTATTAATACCCAATATTGAATAGCTATTATATATCTCATGAAGATCAGATTTTTTTATATTTGCTGGTAATACTAGTAATTTTTCAATGCTTACATCTTTTAATCTATTTTGATATTTATTTATATGCTCAATTTTATCAATATCGTATTGACTTGATCCTGCTGTATCTATTAAAATATAATTACAATCTTTTAACCTTAAAAGTGCTTCAACTAAATCTTCTGGTTTATTTACAACTTCTAAAGGTAATCTCATAATATTTGTATATGCTTTTAATTGTTCTACTGCACCTACTCTAAAAGAGTCAAGGGTGATAATACCAACTTTATAATCCATACCCATTTTATAAGCATATCTAGCAGCTAATTTTGCTATTGTTGTTGTTTTACCAACTCCTGTTGGCCCTACAAACATCATAATTTTTCTTTGATGTATTCTAGCTGGAACTTCATATTTTATAGGTATAATCCTTTTTAAAATAAGTTTAAAAAAGTTATTAATTTTTTGTTCATCACTTTTCATAGATAAAGGAAGTTGTGTAATTGTTTTTTTCAATATCGTATATGTCATCTCTTCATCAAACTCATTTTGCTCAAATAAAGAATAGATATCTATAAATTCTGTTGGTATTACCAAATCATATAGTTTACTTTTAGGTTCCCAAAGTGTTTTTTGAACTTTTCTTAAATCATTATGAATTTGTAAAATATCAGATTTCATACTATAATCATTGTTACTTGTAGTTTTTGTTTCTATTTTTGGTAATATATCATTATTTTTATTTAAATTTGAGTCATAATCATCTTCAGTTGCAACTAATATTTCATACATACTTTTTGTTGTTCTAGTCTTTGATGATATCTTTTTTGTAGAAATAACTATTGCATCTTCACCACACTCTTTTTGTGCATTTCTTAAAGCCTCTGTAGGTGTTTCACCTAAAAATGATAACATCTTCATTACTTTTGTCCATTTTTATATATTTTTATGATTTTACCATCATAGTTTTTTATTTTTACATAATCTTTATTTTCTGATATAACTTTTCCAACTCTTTGTATCTCAATATTTCCAAAATCAAATTTAACTTGATCAATCACTACTTTTTGAACATCTTTATAACAAATAGGTGTCCCTTTTATGATATATCTTTTTGCTTGATATTTTGATTTTTTTAATAATTCTTTATCAAAAGTTGTACACCTTAGATCTTTATTTATATTTTTAATATACAAATTGTTTGCATCTAATATATTTTTATAGTTTATATTAACTTTTGATACTAAAACTTCAGTAGCATTTATATTTAATAGTATAATAAATATAATAAATAAGTTTTTCACTATCCACTTACCTCTACTAAATTTCCACCATTTGAAGAACTAATATCATTTACAATTTCTGTATACATCTGTTTTATTGGTAGTACAATTGCAGCTAATCTTCCATTTAGTGCATAAACTTCAGTTAAATGCTCTTCTAGTTCATCTACAATATCTCTATAAATATCTATATCTACCCCATTATTAATAGCATTTGCTAGTTGATCATTTAGATCTTTATGTGCTTGAGATATCTGCCTCATAAGTTGTAATTTATTATCATTTCTATTTAATAGCTTTTCATGCTCAGCATTCATAATATCTTTTATATCTTCATTTATATCTGCTTTTAATTGTAAAGCTTGTTCTATCATTTTTATTACTGTTTGTTGTATCATTTTTTCTCACTTAAAAATTGAAATAGCATATTACTTATACCTAAAGATCCTGCACTTTTTTGAGCTAAACTTTGAGTATACATACTTTTTATAATCTCAGATCCAGTACCCTCACCAGCTATTGTAGAATTTTTTAAAGATACATCAAGAATTTGTTGCATAAAAAAAGATTCAAAATCATCACAAACTGTTTTTAATTGTTCATCTTTTGAAGATTTTGAAAGATTATTTAAGTTTTTTTGTAAATCGTTACTAGTTTGATTTATCATTGATGTTTCAATATTATTTAATGCTTGCATATTTATCTACCTTTATTTAATTCTATCGAAGAAATTTTCATCTTCTAAACCTGTTTCACCTTTTAGTTTATTTGATATAAACTTTAACTCAACTCTTCTATTTTCATTTTCATTTGTACTTTTTGGTCTATATGATCCATATGCAGATACTTTTAGTCTCTCTGGATCAATTCTATTTTTAATAAGCTCTTTTACCAAAGATATTGATCTAAGTGCTGATAGATCCCATGAATCTCTTGGTATCTCATCGTTTTGAAAAACTTCAGTACTACTTGTATAACCAGATACTTCAATATCTAAACCATCAGACATTGTTCTAATAATTCTAGACATCTTTACAATAAACCTTTTTGCTTGTTTATTTTTAAGTGTATATTCACCCTCTTGGAACATTAATGATGATGGAATTTCCATTGTAAACTCATTGTTATTTTTTTCATTTACTGTTATCTCATCATCATTTTCTGATTCTGTTGTATAGTTATATTCTCTAGCTATCTCTTGGAGTTCAACTATCATCTCTCCATTATCATTTCCACCACCCATATCACCTTGGTTCCCTGATTCACTAGCATTAATATGCTCTTTTGATAACTTCATTTTTTCTGCTGCTGATGTATCTTCAGCACCTTCTAAAAAGCCCATTGATCTTCTCATAATCTCAAAGTACTCTTCAACTTTTTTCTTATCCATTGTAGCCATTGATAAAAGTAAAATAAAAAAACAAAGAAGTAATGACATAAGGTCACCAAATTGTACTAGCCAACCTGGTAAACACTTAGGACATTCTGGACATTTATCTTTTGCCAATATTTACCCTTTTTTTCAATTTTATTCAGCTTCTGGAGGTAATACTGCTTGAAGTTTCATTTTAATATTACCTATAGATTCTCCAGCTGCTATCATCATAGCACCTTGAAGAGTTATTTGATGTGCTATCATCTCTACATTATGTTTTTGCTCTAATTTTGCTTCAATAACACCTGCAATTCCTGTACCAATTAAAGCACCATACATAGTTGTAAGTAAGGCAACAGCCATAGCTGGACCAACGGCACTTGGATCGGATAGATTCGCAAGCATAGCAACAAGACCAACAAGTGTACCAATCATACCCATAGCTCCAGCACTTCCACCTATATTTCCATAAATTGCAATTTGTGTTTTATGTCTATTTTCCATATGCTCTAATTTTGTATCCATTAAAGCTTCTAGTACATCTGGTTTTGTATTATCAACTAACAATGCAAATGCTTCTTTAAAAAATGGATTACCCTCATCCATAATTTTTTGCTCAACACTCATTACACCATTTTTTTTGATCTCTGTTGCATAATGTATTATTTTTTCAACAAGTTCAGGAGTTGATTCAACTTTTACTTCATTAAAAGCTGCACCTGCAGATTTTGTTACTTGTTTTAATGCAGCACCTTCAAATTGACCAATAGTAACAGCAGCAGTTCCACCAAATACAATAATAACTGAAGGGATATCGATATATGCACCAAAACCTGCACCACCTAGTACAATAGCTAAGGCTACAAGTCCCCAGACTCCAGCAAATCCACCTGCGGTCGTTTTATCCATGTTAATCCCTTACTTTAAACATTTATTTCGCCAATATATTTGATTTTTATACCAAATTTATTTTCAACGATAACTGCTTCACCTTCACCAACTTTGATATTATTAACCAAAATATCTAAAGGTTCATTCACCATTTGATCAAGTTCAATAATCTCACCAACATCCCAGTTTACAATATCTTTTAAAAGAAATGTTTTTGTACCTAATCTTACAGAAAATTTTAGTTTTACATCAAAAAGTAATTTTAAATTATCACTTGAATGTTCACCTAACATTGCTAATACTGGATCTAAATTACTTGCATTTTGTTCTAAAACTTCATTTGTTGTAGGTTCATCTATATCTTCAATCTTCCCACCACTTGCAATACTATTTATAAATGGTAGTAAAACATCATCAAACTTCATCAATAAGCTTACTTCTTCATCATTAAATGAGATATTAAATTTATATAAATTTGTATCATCACTTATATCACTAACATCAATTAATGAACTATCATTTATATTAAAAGAAAACGAAGTAATATCATCATAATCTTGTGCATTTATTGTAGTACTTAATCCACCACCAATAGTAGCTATGATCTCTTTACAAGCATCAATGATCTCATCATCAATACTAGCTTTAATATCACCAATTCCACCTAGCATAAAGTATTCAAATTTAGTTGCAATAAGTGTTGGTAGATATATACTAAGTGAAGATGTATTTCCACTAAAAGATAAACTAATATCTATTTTTAGATGTTGATTATCATCAAGATCAGATGTACCAATCTTAACAACATCATTAACTTTTGCTTCTAAAGAAAGTAAACTTTCAAATGTATTTACTAGTTCACTTTGAATTATACTTGATATATCTGATGCCAATTATTATCCCTAATTATTATTTATTTTTTTCTAAGTCTTCTTTTAAATGCTCTTTTAGTCTCATAATCTGTTCTGTAGGAAATTGGTATTCCAATCCATCTTTTGAAACTCTCACAAAGAAATCTTTTGTTTTAGTATTAAAACCAAATTTTACATTGTCTAAAATAACTTCATTTGAGACAACTTTATTTGGACTTTCTTGTATGTTTTTATATTGTTCATCAGGGTTGACTCGCTCTTCTTCCCCAATATTTTGAACTTTACTTATTTTTTCTATATTATTTACACGAGATTGATCCATCTCTTCTAGTCTTCCAAGTTGCATATTGTCCTCCTAGTAATAATCTCTTAGAAATATTAAATTTCTAACACAATAAGACTATTATATCAAATATTGCATAAACTTACAAATCTTCTAAATATTTATCAAAACCTTTTAGCTGGAAATCTATTAATCTTCCTGTGTATGGTTTTCTAAATGAAGATTTTGCACTATTTAATTTTAGATCTTGTAGAAGTTGAATACCATTTAAAAATCTTGCGTTATCATCTTTTAATTCAAACTCCATCATTGTCAATGTTGCAGATGCATTAACATAATCTCCTGCACTTAGGTATGATGCTACTAATAAATTATATGTATATTTATCATTTAGATTATATTTACTTTTTATATCTTCTAATATTTTTATACTTTGTATAGGATATCCATCATATAAATTAATCAAAGCTTTTGTTCTTAAATATGTTGGAGTATTATCATTTGGAATATTAAAATTAACTTTATTAAAAATACCTACAGCTTTTAATATATCAATATAATATTCTGTAATAATTAATGGTCCTTTTAAAAAATAATCGTTATAGTGTTTTGGTAAATAATCTTGTAATCTTGCAACATAAGTATACTCACTTTCATTCTCTTTTTTAACAATTGTTCTAAATAAAAATACCAAAGGATCTTTTCCATCATTTAATAATAATGGCTCTTGAAGTGTTGAATCTTTTTCATTTTTATTATCTATAAAATGTAATGCTCTATAAAATACTGAATTTTTATATTTTAAAGATATCTTTTCATCTTCTATTTTATAATTTTTACTAAAAAATATTTTATATATATAGTGACCAAAATATACATATTGCCCTTTAAAATTAACTAAATTATCTTTGATTTGTGTTTTTTCTTTTTTATTTAATTTTATATTTGCTCTTAATGCACTAACTAATACTAGTGAACTATAAAGTTTATTTGATTTTTTTAATAGATATGCTTTATAAAAATTTTTATATGCATTTTTATAATCAAAAATCTGTGCATAACTTAATGCTAAATTATAGTATTCGTAAGATTTTATTTTCTCTTTTTTATCTATTTGCTTTTGTAGTTCATTTGCTCTAATTATAGGATCTTTTTTTACAATATTCGTGAAATTTTTATTATATTCAATCATATTATTTAATGCTTCAATACCATTTATATCTTTTAATATAAATGCATAAATTGAATCTTGTTTCAACTCTTTATTATCAGCGAATATAAATGGTGTAAAATAAAATAACATATCAATTTTTCTTTGTATTGAAAAATTATTTACCATATTAAAATAATCTTTTGAACTATATTTATCTTTATTAAAATATATTCTAAGATCCATTCTTGGATATTGTCTAAACTCATCAAGCCTATCATCAACTAAATCAATATGATCTTTAAGTTTAGAAATACTATTAGTTTTAAGATCATTATAAATTGTAAACCAAATTATATCATTTGTACTCTTTTCATCTTTTGTTTGATTTAAAGCTTTTTGTAAATAAACTTCTGCATTATCATACTCTTTTACTTTTATGTACAATAATGCAAGTTTCAGATAATTATATTCATTTAATGTTCTTAAAACTCTAATTGCTTTTTTATATTGTTTTAATATTATATATGTATTTACAAGTAAAAGTCTTGTATTTTCATCTTGTTTTCTAATTGATTTATCTTTTAATACCCCAAGTATATCACTAAGATATTTTCTATCATTTGTTATTAAATATAAATAATAGCAAGTACTGATATAAGCATATATATTTTGTTTATTTAGGTTTTTTAGATTATACAATTTCTTAAGATATAAGTATGCATTATTTTGTGATTTTAATTTATAATATGCAATACCAATATTTAAAAAAGATTCAACTTTTAATTTATTTGCAGTTTTTTTAAATATACTTATAGCTTTTAGATATTTTTCTTGTTCAAGATATAAAACTGCAATGTTAAATTGAGTTTTTGACTCATATAAAGAGAGTTGTTTTTTTATATATTTATTCTCTTTTAATATATTTGGTTGAGATTCATACTCAATTATTTTTGCTGCATATATATTACTAAATAATAATATATATACAAAAAATATAAACTTCACTATATCATTCCTACAGACGAATAAAGTTCATCAACTCTCTCTTGTAGTAGATCATTTTTTCTTTTTAATTCAGAGTTTTGTTGTTTTAACTTTTGTATCTCATCTCTTGCTTTTGTTAAACTATCTTCTGTATCTTTTATAGTTTCAATAGCACTTTTTAATCTATTTTCATATTTCAGTATCTCAGCATCTCTTGTTTCTTTAGCTTGATTTGCTAAATCCTTTTCCTCTTTAATTTTTTTGTACATTGACTTATATACAGTCATATTAGAGAAAAAATAAAGTGCTAAAATACCAAAAATAGCAACTAGTAATACATTATCCAATATATTACCTATTTATCTTTTTAATTGAATTAATGTATTTAATATAGTATCAGCCGTTGTAATTGATTTTGCATTTGCTTCAAAAGCTCTTTGGAATACCATAAGATTTACTAAACTTTCACTTAAATCTGCAGTACTTAACTCTAATGTATTAGATTGAATATCTGCTGTTTTATTATTATTTAAATTATATATAGGATCACCACTTGCTAATGTTTTTTTAAGTAAATTATTTCCAACTGGCTCTAAACCTCTATTTGTAATAAACTTAGCAATAGCAACTTGACCAACAGCATAACTAGCACCATCTTGATCCATAGTAATAAGTCCTGTACTATCAACTCTAAAATCACCAAATGCACTATCACTAATGTTTAAACTATCAAGTCTTAGTTGTAAAGAGCCTTTAGATGCTGTTTGATCTATTCGAGTTCTTATCTCCATAAACTCAGCACCAGCACCTTCACGTCCTGAATAATCTGCATTTCTTTTTATCTCTAAAGGTGTAGCAATTGCTGCACCTGCATCATCTACAGTTTGTTTCATATCTCCTGAAAATTCAACATCAAAATTTGAATCAAGTGTTTTTATTATTAAATTACCATTTATATTTTCTGCTTTTATATATTTATTTAAATCTACATTTTCATTTATACTTCTTACAAAGTCATCTATACTTAATACTGCAGTATCATCATCATTTGCACCACTATCTTTAGTTATAGTAATAGGATCTGCTAGTCCATCTGCATTTGTATCTGGAACTACTATATTTTTACCAGAAGCTTTATCATATATTGTAATACTATATTCAAACTCATTATCATCATCTAATACTTGTAAATCTGCATCTGTATATACATCTCTTTGTTTACCAGTAATCGCTTCATTTAGTGCATCTCTTACACTCTCATAAGCTCCAAGTCCTTCCCCTGGTTCAGCTTTTGCATCAATTTTAGAAACTGCTGGTTTATCAACACCTGCATGAACCATACCAGTACTTGAAATTGTAAACTGGTTTCCAGGAATAATAGATTCTATTTTTATAAACCCTTTTGTTACATCTGCATCTGCAGTACTTGGAGTATATGATGGATCATCATTTGCAACATATGCTTTTATTCCTGGTATTTCAGATATTTTATCTGCAAAAGCTTTCATAGTTTTTCTATAGCCATCAGCTTGCTTTTGGGCATCAGTATCACCAGTTCCAGTAATATATGGTTGAGATATTCTATTTCCACCTATATATACATATACTTCATCTCCATCTTGACTAACTGCTGATTGATCTCCATTTGCAGGTAACTCAAGATGATTTTTTTGTGTTGTTGCACTAGATATTGGACTATTTGGATTATCTTTTAAATCTTGCAATTTTGTAGTATAAGCTTTTATAAGCTCTTCAATATCAGATACTTTACCACCTTGAGTTTTAAGTCCAGCTCCTGTAAATACTATTGGATTATCTCCAACTACAGTTGCATTATAATCTGTAGCTTTTGCAGTTACAGTTTCTACTGCTGTTGAATATTTTACAATCTTAGATGAAAGCATTTTATTATAATCATTTGTAAATCTATCTACATTTGGATTTGATGATTCTATTTCTGGTTGAGAAGACATAGCCCAACCTTGAACATCATTTCCTATAGTATCTTGTAGTGTTCCAGAATCTCCCATCCTGAAGTTACCTGCACGAGTATAGTAAACTTCACTTGTTCCTCCGGAGTTTGCATTTGATACAGCAAAAAATCCATCTCCAGATAGTGCCATATCATAATTTACCCCTGTTACTTTTAAGTTCCCTTGAGTGTACATTTTTTCTGCATCTTGTACTTGAGAACCCTTTCCTATTTTATTTTGATACATTTGATCTGCAAAAGATATTCTTGAGGCTTTATACCCCACTGTATTTACATTTGCTATATTGTGTGATTCATTATCTAAGGCTTTTTGTTGTGATGCAAGTCCTGATATACCTGTCCAAAGTGCTCCGATCATAATAATTCCTTTATTAAGAATTTGAATTTATAAATAAACTCAATGTATTAAAATAATATTTTTAAATATTAAATTAAAAAGTAAGAATATACAATAAGTATATTCTTAATTCTTAATTCTTATTTTTTAAGTTGTATTGCTGTTTTTAGAAAATCATCACTTGTTGTTATTGATTTACTATTTGCTTCAAATGCTCTTTGATATACCATAAGATCAACTAATCCTGTTGCTAAATCTGAATTGCTAAGTTCTAACATTTTATTGTTAACTTTACTAATATCATTTGCATAAATAGGATCACCTGATTGTGCTGAAGCTGAGTAAATATTACTACCTATAGGTATTAATCCCTCCTGACTCACAAATGAACTTGTCATTATTTTTCCAACTGCAAATCTTGTATCGCCTTGCTTTACAAAAACTGTCCCATTATCAACTTCTACTTCACCAAATTCACTATCTGACAAGTTTAGTTCTTTTAGATTTAATTGTATATCTTCTAATGTTTTTGTTTGAGGATTTGAAGCATCAACTGTATTTGTAACTCTTAAATACTTAGCATCAGCTCTTGTTAATAAATTTTCCAATTGATCTTCTAGTGCATCTAATTTTGCCTGTCCAGAACCTTCAATTGCAGCTGTAGTGTTTATAACTTGATTTTGTACAACTTGTGAATTTTGCTTATTGCTTGCATCTGATATGACTACACTTTCACCTGGTATCAATGATTGTATTGTTAATGTTCCATTTGTATCTACACTTGCAGTCATACCTTTTAGTTGTGATATTTTATCTGAAAATTTATTTATTGTTTCATCTGCATCTTCTGTAAAATATTGTTCTATTTTTGTATCACCTATTGTAATATTTATTGAACTAAACTCATTTATTAATAATGATTTATCAAAGCTTACAGTTGAATTTTGATAAGTTGGTGCTACACTTGCAGTATTATCATTTATACTATGAGTGCTTAATTCATTTCTATATTTAGATAATATATTTTCAATATCAACTATTTTTGCATCTTTTGTTTTATAATTATTACCCAAATTAGTAATTGGATCATCTTTTGCACTTAAATTATAATTTGTTGCTTTTGCATTTATAGTCTCAGCAATTTGACCATCAATACTTTGTGAAACTTTTGAACCTATAAAAGTATCATATTCACTTGTAAAACTAGTTGCTAAAGGATCTGAAGATTTTAAATTTTTATCTGTTGATGTAAAACCTTTTACATTATAACCATTTGGCATTTGTAATGTACCATCTGCTGCCATAGTAAAGTTACCAGATCTTGTATAATTTAACTCTTGACTATCACCTTGAACAATAAAATAACCATTACCTTCTATTGCCATATCAAGAGAATTATTAGTTTGTTTTAGATTACCTTGAGTAAAATCTTTACTAACACTAGCAACTCCCGCACCTTTTCCTATAGAATTTTGATACATTAAATCAGCAAAAGATATTTTATCTGATTTATACCCTACTGTATTCACATTTGAGATATTATTTGTTTCAGTATCTAAAGCATTTTGATTAACATTTAAACCTGAAATTCCATTATATAGTGCATCTATCATAATAAGTTCCTAAAATATCTTTGTAATATTAAGCATAGGAATTTGAGTAAATTCCTCCTCATAAGTAAATGTTTCTGTTTGCTCATCATAACCTGTAATTTTATTAGCCATTAAATAAACTTCCCCATCTTCTTGTTTAACTGAAGCTACTTTATATGACTTAGTAGCTCCTGTATCATCTATTTGTCCATCTTCTATTACATGATTAATCATACTAGCAGAAGTTGCAAGATTACTTGATTTATAGGCTAAACTTAACTCTTGCATAGCTTTAGACATATCATTATTTGCTTCAATTTGTGACATTTGAAGTTGAGAATCCATTAATGCATTTGAATCCATAGGTTCTGTCGGATCTTGCATCTTCATCTCTTCTAAAAGTAATTTTAAAAAGTCATCATTTGTTAATTTATCATTTGAAATTGATGTAGTGTATGAATTTCCATCTACACCTACACTTGAATTTACTACTACATTATCTACTGCCATTTTTTATCCTTTATAGAACTTGTTCATTGAAGAAGTAACCAACAACATTATCTGCATCCATTGCATCTTGTATTCTAACTGCTAATTTCTCATCAATTACTATAATATCACCTGTACCAATAATTCTTGAGTTTACATAGATATCTCCACCAGCACCTGCTGGTTTATCTAGTGCAATTACATCACCTTCATTTAAACTCAAAAATTGTTTTAAAGATATATCAGTACTTCCAAACAATACATCAACTGAAATTTGAGCATCTACTAAACTACTATAGTCTTGTTCTGTTATTTCCATTGCGTACCTACTTGTAATATATAAATATTTATTTGCTTTAGTATAACAAAATATTTATAAATATAATATATAATTAAGTATTATTATTTTTATTTTTTATGTAAGAATTTATTTTTAGCTAACAATATCAAGTGATTCTAATATTGTTTGAACTTTTGACTCAACATTTCCATCAAAATTTCCAAGATCACTTGCAATTACTACTCCACCAGCTGTTACATTTGGATCTTCTTGTAATTTAATATATGATTCTAATTTTAATTCATCTTTTAGTAGTAAATAATCTTTAGGATTTAAATGAATTGTAATTGAAGATGCTGTTTTTATTTTTGATAATATTTGATTTATTGTTTGCATCGCTATCATCTCTGATTGTTCTGATAATTCTATATTTATTATTTTTTGAGCAATATTCATTGAAGTTTTTAAGATTTTACTCTCCAATTGAAATGTAGCTTGCTCAAAAAATTGAGCATAATTTTTTAAATCTTTTAATGCTGTTACTAATTGATCATCAAGTTTTTTAGATTCTAAAGTTCCATTTTGAATATCTGAAACTTTATGTTCTATATTGTTAATTTTAGCTGTTAAATCACTAATTGCATTTAAGATAGGATCATTATTAAGTGTAGTAGCTGATATCTCTTCAACTGCACTATTTGCAACCTGTTGTATTTGTGTTGATGGTGTATCATGAGTTACAAAATTACCAAATTTAAACTCTTGAGTTTCATTATTTGATATTATTTTAGCTTTTGAATTAACATTAGTATTATTCATCCATATCTCTTTCTATTTCACCAGATTCTATAAATTTTTGTGTAATATCTAACATCTTTCTTTGAGCTGCTTCTACATCTTTTAATTTTACTTTTCCAAGCATTTCAGCTTCTTCCATATATCTTTCTTTTGCTCTTGTACTCATAGCAGCCATTATTGCTTCTGTATATTCTTCTGGTGCACCTTTTAATGCTACAGCAACTTCACCAACATCAATCTCTGCTAAAACTTTCATAAGGTCTGACGGTTCAAGGGCAATAAGATCTTCAAATACAAACATATTATCTTGAATATCTTTTGCTAGTTTTACATTTAATCCATTAATATTTTCTAATATATCAGCTGATTTTGGTCCCATTCTATTTAACATATCAGCAACAACTTTAACACCACCAACTTGAGATATAGAAGATACAAGTGATTCAAGTTTTTTCTCCAATACTGTAGACATAGTTCTTACAATTTCAGGACTTACATCTTTTATTGTTGCCATTTGCATAGTTACTTTTACTCTTATATCATCATCTAGTGTACTTAAAACTTCTGCAGCACTTGCTGGATCCATATGTGATAAAATAACTGCAATTGTTTGCTCTGATTCATCTTTTATAAAGTTTGCAAGTTGTTTTGGTTCAATATTTTCTAAATAAGAAAATGATTCTTGTGCTTGTTGCATTCTTGTTAGCTTTGCTAAAACAGCATCAGCTTCTGCTTTTCCTAAAGATTTATATAGTAGATCCTTTGCATAATCAAATCCACCTGAACTTATATACGCACTAGATTGTGCAAATACATGAAATTCATCAAGAATTGCTAAAGATACATCTTTATCAATTGAGGTTAATTGTGTAATAGCAGTTGATATTTGTTCAACTAATTCTACGGGTAAACTTTGAAATATTTTTACAGTTGATTCCTCACCAATTAGTACACAAAACATTGCTACTCTTTGTAACATTGGTATCGATTTTAAAACTTCATGATCTACTAATTCTGCCATATTTAACCTTTTTTATGTGCTTTTAGTTTACTATCACCTTCGCTTAGTAACATCTCTATCATCCCAGCGATTGCTTCTGGTTGATTATTAACTTGTGTTTCAATCTCTTCTAATAACACCTCATATTTAGCTAAAGTTTCTGGATCTAAACCTTCTACATTTGATAATAACTGAGTTCTTATTTTATTTTTTAGTCTATTTTTTGATACCATAGGATTAAAATCTTCATACTCAAAATCTTCATCTGCTACACCCACTTTTTCTTTTTTTGCTTGTGAGGCTACA
Organism: uncultured Helicobacter sp.; assembly: GCA_964482285.1. Classification (GTDB taxonomy): domain Bacteria; phylum Campylobacterota; class Campylobacteria; order Campylobacterales; family Arcobacteraceae; genus CAIJNA01. The sequence continues at coordinate 89,279 of CAYZWZ010000001.1, forward strand.
CTTCCTTCAACTGTTAAATTAACTTCATTGTTTGAAATAAATTTTTTATAAAATACCAATAATAGTATTGCAGATATTAAATATTGTATATACTCACTATATTCACTTAAGGCTGTTTTTGTAACTGCTGTAGTCATCGCTATATCATCTGTTGCTATTGCTGTTGTATTTGAATCACTACCAATAAACTTAAATGATTTTATAGTTACTGTATCACCCCTTTTTACATCAACTCCAATTGACTCTTCTACAATAGATTCTATACTAGATATAAATTCATCTTTTTTATCAACTTTTTCCATAGCTGTTGAATCAAATGTAACTGCTGCTGTTATCCTTTTTATCCTTGCTACAGAATTATCTTTTTGATGAATTATTTTTTTTGATATCTCATAGTTAGTAATATTTTTAGCTTTTTCATTACTTGTTTTTGATTTTATCTCTCCATCTTTTTCATCTGGATTTTGAATATTACTTTGTACTCCAGGAACTCCACCAACTTTTGGCTTTTTATCTTCAGATGTAGAAGTTGATTCAGTTGTTTGTTGACTTCTTATTGTACCTTCTGGTTGAAATATCTCTTGTTCTATTTGTTGATTTGTATAATCCATAGTAACAGATACTCTAGCTACTACTTTTCCTACACCTATAAATGGTTCAAGAAGATTTATAATTTTCTCTTCATACGATTTTTCAATCTTTGATTTATATCTAGCATGTGCTAAATACTTTTGATTATCAAGATTTATTTGTGTATCTTCCAATAAAGAGCCATTTTGATTAATAAGCTTAATATTTGAAGCTTTTAATTTTGGAATAGCAGAAGCGATAAAATTTTTAATTCCTGCTATTTGCTTACCAGTTAATGTTGCACCATCTCTTAAAGTTAATATTGCAGATGCTGTTGGTTCAGATTTTCTTTGAGTAAATACTGATTCTTTTGGTATTGCAATTTTAACTGTAGCACTTAATATACCATTTAAAGCTTCTAAAGAACGTCCTAGTTCACCCTCTGTTGCTCTTAAAAGCTTTACATTATTTTCAAAATTTGTAGTTCCAAGTGAACTTTTATCAAATATCTCCCAACCTGTATGTTTACTTACTATTGCTTCACTAGTTACAAGTTTTATTTTTGCAATATTTACATTTGCTTTACTTGTTTTTAGTGTAAGTGAATTTCCATTACCAATAATTGTAAATGGAATTCCTGCAGCTTCAAGTTCATTTGAAGCTAACATAATTTGATTTTTAGTAAGGTTTGATGCTATTGTATAGTTTAGTTTTGCATCATTAGCTTTTACGCTTGAATATATTAATAAACCAATTAAAAATAAAAATAATATAGAAAAACCACCAATTATTACAGATCTTTGTGCGCTATTTAATCCATTTATAAACTTAAAAATTTGATCCATATATTATTATTCCTAATTTTTTGAAGATGCATCTACAACTAGCTTAAACCATGTTGCATCTTTTTTTATTGAGTTTGTTATTGCACCGTGTATAACTTTATTTTGTGCCATCTGACTTATTTGTTGGTCTAAATTTACATTATTTCCATCATTTTGTACTTCCAGTCCATCTACTTCAAATGTTTTTATATCTCCATTAGTTGGTAAATTTTCCATTGCTTGAATATGATTTCTATTTGTTATTGTCATTTTTAGATCATTCTCTTTTTGCTTATTTTGTAATGTTGACTCAAAACTAATATCTTTTGTTTTATAGTTTGGTGTGTTTAAGTTTGCAATATTACTCGATATTACTTTTTGTCTATTGCTTCTAAAACTTAATTGATCAAATAATAGATCTGTTACATTACTAGCTGTCATATGTCACTACCTTGTTAATTTATCTATTAGCTTTTGATTTAGTTCATCAATACCAGTACTTGCTTTTTGAGCTTGTTCTAATCTTCTTTGAGAATCAATAAGTGAAACCATTGTACTAATGGCATTTACATTTGATTTTTCAATACTACCTTGTAATAGATACGGAGTATTATCTATTATCTCATTAACTTGTTGCTTATCATTTATTTTATAATTATTATTTCCAACTTTATCTATATTTTCATAAGGTGTTTTTATTAATGCTATTTGATTTTCAAAGCCATCTTCAATATTGATTCTTTCATTTTCATTATTTAAAACATATGCACCATTATGATTTACTAAAAAGCCATCTTTATTTTTAAATGCTCCATCTTTTGTAAGTAGAACTTCATTATTTAAACCTTCAACTTTGAAAAAAACATCTCTTTCATTTATTGAAAAATCAAGTTCATTTCCAGTTGTTACAATTGCACCATAAATTGAACTTATATAATCACCATCAATTTTAGGTACAGTATTATTTACTATATTTAGTTTAGTTGTTTGTGTATTTTCATTTTTACTTTTATCCAAATAGTAATTAAATGATCCTTCTGTTAAATTATCTTGCTTGAATCCTGTAGTATTTGCATTTGCAAGGTTATTTGAAAGGACATCAACTCTATTTAGTTGATTTACCATTGTAGCAGCTAAAGAGTATACACCTTGATTCATAACTAATTTCCTATGTTAAATTCTGAAATAAGATTATCTATATCTTCTTCATTTACTGTTTCAGAACCATCTCCTGAAATATGTTTTGCGACTTGTACTTCTGGTTTATTGCTTCCATCCTCAAATATACCATTTAGATATTGAGTAAGTTTTTTAATTACAGACATAACTCTTTCGATTTTTTGTCTATTTATATCATGATATTGCATTATCTCCATAGCTTCAAATATTTTATTATTTTCTTCATTTACAATATCAGTAGTTTGGATAGTTAATTCTTTTGCTTCATTTGCTTTTTTAATATTTTCTTGAAATATATCAATATTTGGAAACTTACTAGATAATTTTTCAAGTAGTTCTATTTGTGAATCTATAAATTCTCTTGATACATCATTTGATTTTATAACTTTTTCATTTTCATCAAGAATATAACTCAATACATCAAAAATTTGACTAGCTTTCTCTTCTGTATCTTCTGCTACTTCATTTAATTGATTAACAATCTTGTGCTCTTTTGAAGTTGAAGGTGGAAGTATAGCTTCTTCTGTTGTAGTTTGAGAATCAAGCTCAGATGAAGTTTCAGGTTCATCATCTACTATTCCATCAATGCCTGCTAATATATCATCCATATTTACTTCAGTAGTATTGTCTTCAGTTTCTTCTTCATCTGAATCATCTACTATTCCATCAATACCTGCTAATATATCATCTACATTTAATTCACTTTCATCGTTTGTTTCATCATCTGAATCGTCTACTATTCCGTCAATATCAGCTAATATATCATCTACATTGTTTTCTTCAGCATCTACTGCTGTATCGTTCATAAGAGCTTCGATCTCTTCTTGAGTCATACTCATAATAGATCCTTATTTTTTAAAAAAAGGTGCTAACTTTTCTTTTAATGTTGGAGCATTAAAAGGTTTAACAATATAATTATTTACACCTGCTTTTAGTGCTGTAATAACTTCGCTTTTTCCACCTTCTGTAGTAATCATTAATGTAGGAGTCTTTTTATGTTGACTACCTTCACTTCTTATATGTTTAACTAGTTCTAAACCATTCATATTAGGCATATTCCAATCTGTTAAGATAACATCATATTTATTTTTTTGACATAAATCCCAAGCTACAACACCATCTTCAGCTTCATCGAAATCTTCTTTTTTTACACCTAATTGTTGAACTACATTTCCTATAATCCTTCTCATTGTTGAACTATCATCTACAATTAAAATTTTCATACTACATTCCTTATAAATATTTTATTTTAATATTATATTTAATTTTACATTAAATTATCTATAATATTTTTGTAATTTATATTATTAGTTATATTTAGTAAGTAAAAAGTTTTATTTAAAAGTAATTTTGCTAAAATAAAGTAATTATAAGTTAATTAGAAGGATTTTTCATGGTAAGAGGATTATATACAGCAGCTGCAGGGATGAATGTTCAGCAAAACAATATTGATGTTACTTCAAATAATATTTCAAATGTAAATACAACTGCATTTAAAAAAGATAGAGCAGAATTTGCTGACCTTATGTATCAATCCTTAAATTATACTGCAAATGCAACTAGTGAAAATACTAATAACCCAACAGGGATTGATGTAGGACTTGGTGTTAGAATATCTGGTATTCAAAAAAGTTTTATTCAAGGTAGTTTAAAACAAACTGGAAATGACTTAGATATTGCTATTCAAGGAAAAGGTTTTTTTCAAATTACAACTCCAGATGGAGAAACATCTTATTCTAGAAATGGATCTTTTAAAAAAGATGTTGATGGTGCTTTAGTTACAGCTCAAGGATTTAAACTAAATCCTGAAATTGTGATACCTTCTAATCTTACAAATGTATCAATTGCTCAAGATGGAACTGTTTCTGCTATGAATCCAGCAGATGGGGTTATAACACAACTTGGACAAATTACACTTGTTGATTTTGTCAATCCTGCTGGTCTTGCTCCAAAAGGAAATGGACTATATAGTGCAACATCAACATCAGGTGATGCTATAGAGGGAAATGCAGGAACTGAAGCTTTTGGTTCGCTTCAACAAGGTATGTTAGAATCATCAAATGTTAAACTAGTAAATGCAATGGTAGATCTAATAACAGCTCAAAGAGCATATGAAGCAAACTCTAAAGCTCTTACAACAACAGATCAAATGTTACAACAAGTGAATCAATTAAAAAGATAAGCTAAATTAATATGAATTTAGAGGAATTAAAAAGACGACGAGAAGAGAATATATTAAAACATAAGCAAAAAAAGAAAGCTTATTATTTAAAAAAGAAACTTCAAAATCAAGATAAAGAGATAAAAGCAAAAAAGAAATCTTTAATTGATTTTGATAATGAATTATTCTCTGGTTCAATAGAAGATTTTAATCTTAAGATAAAAGATATTATAAAAAAGCAAAAAGCTCATATTACTAATCGTGAAGATATTATTATGCAAAGAGTTGCTGATTATAAACAAAAAAAACAAGAGTATTATGAAAAAAATAAAGAAAAAAGACTTCAATACGATAAAGAATATAGACAAAAAAAGAAAGAAGATCTAAAAAAATATCGTAAAGAATATTATGAAAAAAATAAAGAAAAAATACTAGCTCGACAAAAAGAAAATAGATTGAAAAATAAAGAGAAAATTAATGGCAACTGACTTATCTAGTATTATAAAAGAGACTATATATTCAACACTTGAAATAACATTAAGTACACCTATTGAAGAGCTAGGTATATATACATGTAATCAAGACTGTCTAAATGGCAAAAATATTGTATCTATATCCTCTTCCTTTACATTTGAAAGTTTAACTACAAGCATAGAGTTCATTTTCCCTGCTTATTTTGCCTCTTATACATTTAATACTATGATGATGGAAGAAGCTGAACCATCAGGAGAGATTGATGATGAAATTGCAGATGCATTAAAAGAAGTAGCAGCACAAATATCTGGTAGTTTAGAAACAGCAATTAATAGTGTTGATGATAATACTTTAGGTACTTGTAAATATAGTGCTGGTGAGGTTAAGATTGATAAGGGAGACAACTTTGCAGATGTTGTTAACTTAATTCTTATAAATTTTAAGACAAACGAAAAAGAGTTTGAACTTTTTTTAAATTTTGATGATGAAATTTCCTCTTATATAGAAGAGTTTTTAAATAAAGATTTAAAAATATTAGAAATAGCTCCTTTAGAAAACAATGATCAAGAATCAGAGCAAATAGAAGTAGAAAATAAAGAGAATAAATCTGATGAACAAATTGAAGTAGATAAAAAAGAAGAAGCTCAAGAAAAATCTGAACAGATAGAAGTTGATGAAGAAAAAAATGAAAATGATACTACAAAAGAAGAGCTTAAAAATGAAGATGATAATTTAGCAATAGATGAAGAAGATGAACAGGAAGCAAAAAAAAATAAAAAGATAAAAATAGCTATAATAGCTGTTGCTTCTATACTAGTACTTATACTAATAACATTTGGAACATTATATTTTACTGGTTTCTTTGATCCAGCTCCTATAGTACAGAAAAAAGAAAAACCTAAACCAAGCCCTCAAGATTTAGTATTAGCTAATATCAAAAATAAACAAATAACTTATAGTTCAGATATGATTGATGTTAAAAAATTAAATAAAAGACTTGCATTACTAACTAAATATGAGATTTTAGAAGAAGATATTTTAGAAGAGTATAAAAGACTTGAAAAAGAGAGACTATATAAACTAAAAATGCAAAGTTTAGAAGAGTTTGCCTTAAAAAATAAAGAGGAATCAATATTTAAAAATGATCTTATAAAAAATAAACAAATCAAAAATAGATTTGATAATAATGAAACTAATAGCTCATCTATACAGTATAAAAAAGATAATGAAATAATAACTCTTATACAAATAGATGCCCTTATTTACAATAGATATACAAAAGCAATAAATAAAGAAAAAACAAAATCTACAGCAATATCTATGTGTAAAAATAAAGAAGATAAAACATATGTATATATAGGACCACTTTATATAAATACACTTATTAATAATATAATAAAAAAAGTTGGTAAAAAAGATGCTAAGCTAATAAGAATAAAAAGAAAAGAGTTTGATAAGATGTGTGATTTTTAATCGCATATCTTATAATAAATTAAAATAAAATATTAGCTATTTTCTAATATATCTTTACTATTTTTAGTAGTGATCTTTTTATTTTCTATATCTACATCTATAATATAATTATCATTATATGGTAGTAAAAAAGTTTTAACTTTAAAATCATCATTTAAAAGATCTTCTGAAGTTTTTATCTCAAAGTAATCATCACTTGGATATCTATGAATATCTACTATTTCACCTAAGAATTCATCGTTTTCATATATTTTACAATTTTCTAAATCAAACCAAAAATATTGTTTCTCTTGTAAATTACAATCTTTTTTTGTTTGTTCTATACTTGTGAAAAGTTGTGAATTAATATACTTTTTTGCATCTTCAATTGTATCTATACCTACAAATTTTACTGTTTTATTTGACATATTTATAGATTCTATTGTAAGTGTTTTATTTTTATTTGTAGTAAAAGTAGCATTATTTTTAAATTGTTCTGGAAAATCTGAATCAATATGGATTTTCAAAAAACCTTTTAAACCAACAGTTTTACCTAATTTTGCAATATATATTTTATCCATTTTATTTTCCTATATTTTTTAATAAAAAAAAAGTAAAGCCATAAGCTTTACTTTTTTTCTATTTGTATTTTATATGATATATTATCTTTTGATTTACATCCATTAAGGATAGTCCTTAATGAATTTATCATATTACCATTTTTACCAATAAGCTTACCTATGTCCTCTTCGTTGGCAAAAACAGTAATTTCACAAAATGATTCATCTATCATTTTTGATTGAACACTTATATCATCTTTATTGTTTACTATTAGTTTACAATAAGATTCTATAAAATTATTCATCATTTAAATTACTTTTTAACACCTGTAAGTTTTGCAACTTTTTCGCTAGGTTGAGCACCAACGCTTAACCAATAATCTAATCTTTCTTGATCAAATTTTAATACTTTTGGCTCAACTACTGGGTTGTAGTAACCAATTGATTCAATCCAACCTGAATCTCTTCTTTTTCTGCTATCTGTTACAACGATTCTGTAAAATGGTTTTTTGTTTCTTCCCATTCTTGTTAATCTAATTACTGTCATGTTTAATCCTTTTGTTTTGTTTTACTTTATGTTAAGTGCTAAAGAGAAATGATTTCACCTTAGCACTTAACACTTAAGATTTTAATTTATCTTGGTATTTGCCCCATACCATTGCCACCCATTTGTGCCATCATCTTTTGCATATCTTTCATGCCACCTTTTCCAGCTAACTTTTTAGCCATTTTAGATGCATTTTTAAATTGCTTTAATATTTTATTGATTTGTACTTCACTAAGTCCAGACCCTTTAGCCATTCTTTTCTTTCTGCTTGGATTTATTATAGATGGAGTTTCTCTCTCTTTTTTAGTCATAGATGAAATAAGTGCTTTTATATTTTTGATCTCATCAGAGTTTTCTAAATCTGCATCTTTTAGTTTATTTGCCATTCCTGACATACCTGGAATCATACCCATAATAGATTTCATAGATCCTAATTTTTTCATCATCTCAAGTTGCTCTAAAAAGTCATTAAAGTTAAATTCACCTTTTTTGATCTTTTTTGTTACTGCTTTTGCTTTTTTCTCATCAATTACAGCACTAGCTCTTTCAGCTAATCCTTCAACATCTCCAGCACCCATAAGTCTTGATACAATTCTATCAGGGATGAATACTTCAAGATTTTCCATCTTTTCACCCATACCAACAAATCTAAGCCCTACATTTGTTTGGTGAGCAATAGATATAGCTACCCCACCTTTTGTATCACCATCAAATTTAGATAAAATTACACCATCTATTCCAATTTGATCTTTAAAAGATGCTGCTGTTTTAGTAGCTTCATGTCCTGTTAGGGCATCTGCTACATAAAAAATCTCATCTGGATTTATAGCTTCTTTTATCTCTTTTAGCTGATTCATAAGCTCTTCATCAATTGATAATCGACCAGCTGTATCTACTAAAAGAACATCATATAGCTCATCTGTTGCTTTTTTCTTTGCATTTTTTACAACTTTTACAGGATCTGTTTCATTATCATCAAAATAAACATCAACTTCAATTTGAGCACCAATTTGTTTTAGTTGTTCAACAGCTGCTAGTCTTTGTAAATCCGCAGCACAAATAAGAACTTTTTTCTTTCTTTGTTTTAAATAAAGTGCTAATTTACCAGTAGTTGTTGTTTTACCACTACCTTGAAGACCTGTCATAAGAATAGTTGTAAGTGGTGTTGAAGCAAATACAAAACCTTGGTTACCTTCAACTGTTAAAATATTTGTAAGGTTATTTTGTAATGCTTTTAAAAACGAATCTTGCCCTATACCATTTTGTTTAGTTTGAATTTCAATATTTTTAACTAATTCTTTTGTAGTTTTATGATGAACATCTGCTTTTAATAGTGATTTTTTAAGTTCACCAATAGCTTTAGTAAGTGCTTTTGCATCATCTTTATGTCTTATTTTACCTACAACTGTTTTAAAAGAATTTGTTAATGTACTAAACAATATATGACCTTTCGTTTTAAATATTAACGCAATTATAACTAAAGAAAACTTAATACTATTTTAAACTAAACAATATAAATCCCTATAATTAGGGCTTTATTTAGTAATAATTAATTTTAATTTAAGTTTATGTTCCAAATTTCATAATTTATGCTATAATTTCTTTATGAATAAAAGCTTTAATGAACAACTAAACACCATATTAAATTGTGATATAAAATCACTATACCCAGTAGCAAGACAGATGAAAAGAAAACTTTATTTTTTTGTTGGACCTACAAATTCAGGAAAAACTTACTCTGCTATGCAAGAACTAATCAAAGCAGATACAGGAACTTATTTAGCACCACTTAGACTTCTTGCTTTAGAAAACCATGAATATTTAAACAATAATAACACTCCATCTTCACTTATAACAGGAGAAGAGCAAAGATTAAATGAAGATGCATTTCATATGTGTAGTACAATTGAGATGTTAAATTTTTCATTACAAACTGATGTATGTGTAATTGATGAAGTACAAATGTTAGAAGATGAAGATAGAGGCTGGGCATGGGTAAATGCAATATTAGGTGCTCCATCAAACAAAGTTATAATGACAGGATCAGTAAGTGCAATTGATAGTATTAAAAAAATTGCCTCTTATTTAGGTGAAGAGTTAGTAATAAAAAAATTTAAAAGAAAAAATCCTTTAGAGGTTATGGCTAAACCTACACCAATGAAAGATATTCAAAAAGGAACTGCACTTATTGCCTTTTCTAGAAATGATGTTTTAAAATTAAAATCTAAACTTTCAAAGTTTTTTAATGTTTCAGTTTTATATGGAAACCTAAGCCCAGAAGTAAGAACTCAAGAAGCAGCTAGATTTAGAAGTGGTCAAACTGATATATTAATTGCAACTGATGCAATTGCTATGGGATTAAATCTTCCTATTAAAACTATAATATTTACAACAGATACAAAGTTTGATGGAATAAGCAAAAGGAAACTCCTTCCAAAAGAGATTATACAAATAGCTGGTCGTGCTGGAAGATATGGACATCATGAAAAAGGTTTTTTAGGTGCTATGAATAATACTCATCTAAAACATATAAATAGTGCTTTTCATACTCCAATAAAAACTATAAAACCACCTTTTAAAGTAAAAGCAACTTTAGAACAAATTGAACAGCTAAGTACTTATCTTCAGACAAAATCATTAGAAAAGATATTAAAATTCTTCTCTTTAAATATGAAATTTTCAGGTCCTTTTATCGCTTCTAATATTGGTGATATGATTAACTTATCAAAAATACTTGATAAAAAAAAGAATTTAAGTTTAGAACAAAAATATATATTATCTCAAGCTCCAATAAATACCAGATCTCCTCTTATAAAAGATGCCTACTTTAGATATATAAATGCAGTCTTAAATAATAAACCGTTTAAATATGTATCTTTAGTAAATACAAATAAAAAAGCAAAAAATAGTGATGACCTGTTAAAAGCTGAAGATGAAGTAAAGAAAATTTCACTTTATTTATGGCTTTCATATAAACTTCCTGATGTTTTTATAGATATTGATTATGCAAATAAAATGAGAGTAAAAGTAAATAAATATTGTGAAGATAGCTTAAAACTAAAACTAAAAGATAGTATCAGAAATAAAAAGTATCAAAATAATAATAGAAATTCAAGAAGAGATAAAAATAATAGCTCTAATGAAAAAAAATTACATAAAATTGACAAAAAAGCTAGATCAAGGCGTTAGATTAACCTATACTTAAGCAATGAGCTGTTAATATTTTTCCATAAGGAATTATTATGTATAGGTATTTTATTGCAATTTTAATCACATCGGTATTTTTTATTTCGTGTCAAGACAAACCAAAAGAAACTTTAAATATAGGTTTTGTTGCAGGGCTAACTGGTAAATACTCCAGTTTAGGTAGAGATATAAGAGATGGCTTTATGTTAGCATTTGATGAGATTAACTATACAATTAATGATGTAAAAGTAAATATCATACAAAATGATGATAAACAAGATCCTAAAGTTGCTAAACAAATAGCACAAGATTTAATAAAAAAAGATGTAAAGCTAATTGTTGGAAATGCAACTAGTTCTATGACTAGAATTACTCTAAATGAATTAAAAGATAAAAATGACTTTTTATTAGCTTCTGTAACTGCTAGTGCTAGTGAATTTTCTAAAATTGATGATAATTTTATACGTATCCAAGTTGAACATAATGAAAAAAGATATGGAGCTTTAAAAGAGTATATTAAAAAACATAATATTAAAAAAGTATTCTATATATTTGATGATAATAATATAAACTATACAAAAGGCTATTTTGAGTTTTTTCAAGATATTTTACTTCACACAGGTGGAGAGAAATTTGTAGGTACAGATACAATTAAAAATGGATATAAAAAGAATATTGAAAAATTAAAAAATACTGACTTTGATATGGTTTTAATTGCAGCAAACTCTTTTGATACTGCAAATTTAATACAACACTTAAGAATAGCAAATATAAATAAACCTGTTTTAATATCAGGTTGGGCAAATACAAATGATTTTATTGAATTTGGTGGAAAGTCAATAGAGGGTGCAATAGTAAGTACTGGTTATTATAAATATTCAAACGAGAAAGCTTATTTAGATTTTGTTAAAAAATTTAAAGCTAAATATAATCAAGAGCCATCTGTATTTTCCCTTCAAGGTTATGAAATGGCAAAAATCTTAATTAAAAATTTAAAAAAGACTACAGATATATCAAAACTAAAAGATTTAATACTAAAAGAGAAAACATATCATGGTCTTCAAGGAGATATAACATTTAATAAATATGGTGATGTTAATAGAAAATATTTTATGATGCAAATTAAAAATGGTAAATTTAAAAGAATAACTGAGTAAGCTTTAATATAAAAATTAATTAATAGCTTAGTTATTTTTTATTAGATTAAAAAGATAAATAATTTATGATTTTTAAAAGTGGAGCTGGATATAGGACTTGAACCTACGACCTGCTGATTACAAATCAGCTGCTCTACCAACTGAGCTAATCCAGCAACAATAATTCTCAAAATATTAAAAGTAAATGATTTTGAAGTGGTGGGTCCTGAAGGACTCGAACCTTCGACCACTCGGTTATGAGCCGAGTGCTCTAACCAGCTGAGCTAAGGACCCATATAAAAAGTGTCAGCTAGTTTTTAAGTTCGGTATTATAACTTGAAATAGATTCATTGTCAATTAAATTTAGCTTAAATTTTAAAATTTTAATTTATTTAGATATAATCATTTTATGAAAGAGATATATTTTATAACAGCAACTAATACAAATGTCGGTAAAACAAAAGCTAGTGAAGTATTTTTAAAAAAATTTGCTTTAGTAAATAAACGAGTTGGCTACTTCAAACCAATAGAAACAGGTGTAATTGATAAACCACTAGATGGTACAGTTATGTTTGATTTGACAAAATCATTAAATAAAGAGTTTATAAACTTATCCATAAATGATATAGTACCTTATCAGTTTAAACTGCCTGCTGCTCCTTTTGTGGCAAATGAAGAAAACATTGATATTAATATAGATTTTATAAAAAATAAAATATCATATTTATTACAATTTTGTGATACTTTGATAATTGAAGGGGCAGGAGGATTATATGTACCTATTAAAAAAGATTATTTTATGTATAATTTAATAAAAGATATAAATCCTACTCAAACTTATCTAATTGTACCATCTCAGTTAGGAAGTATCAATGAAACTATGCTAAATATAGAGTTTTTAAAAAATAAGCACATAGATTTTCAATGGTTTATAAACCTTTATAAAGACAAAAATGAGTTTAATAAAATAACATTGCCATTTTATAAAGCATATTTCGATAAAATATCTTTTTTATAAAGGACTAAAATGGGTAAAATACTATTATTTTTAATGTTTGTTTTTTCAACTATCAATGCAAATAATCTAAAAGAGCAAATATTAACAATTGAAAATGTAAACAATAACAAAGCAACTATAAATATAGGAAAATTAACTCCTGGACAAAGTGGGATAATAGTACATAATTTTGCTAATAAAAAATCTATTATTTTAACAAAAGCTGTTGTGATATCTAGTAATAAAACTAGCTCAACAATTCAGTTTGTACCTAGTGATATATTAAAACAAGATTCTCTAGTTACTACAAATCTGAAACCAAAAAATGGTGATGACTTTGTTTTAAATCATCTATACAATGTATCTTTACTAATAGCTCCAAACTTTAACGCATATGAAGGTATTAGAAGAAACTTATCAAACAATTTTATAGATATCGAGCTATTTGCTGCTAAGTTAAAAATAAATAATACTCCAGTACCTAAAAAAGAAGATTTTCAAGAGTTTATGGCAAAAAACAATATAGGAACTTTATATATGGTGATTAAAGATAAACTATATATAGTAGATGCACTAAGTTTTAAAATATTATCAATAATAAATATAAAACTTAACAATCAAAAAACAACTGTTCCATTTTATACAAATATAGGAGAGATTAAAACTTCTTTATTTGATTGGGTAAGTGATGAAAAAATCAAAGATTATAATAAATATTATTCAAAACTATTAGGGATAAAATAATGCTAGAAAATAAACATATACAATATCTTCAAAGTGTAGTTGGAGATGAAAATGTAAAAAGTGACAAAGCACATATGATTGCATACTCTTATGATGCTACAAGAACAAGATTTGAACCAGATGCAGTTGTATTTCCAAGAGATAAACATGATGTTAGTAAAATATTAAAATATTGTAATAATAACTTAATAATAATAGTACCAAGAGGTGCTGGAAGTGGATTTACTGGTGGAGCATTGCCTGCTAGTGGAGGAATACTTATATCAATGGAAAGATATATGAATAAACTTCTTGAGATTGATATGGATAATATGTTAGCCGTAGTTCAACCAGGTCTTATAAATATGGACTTACAAAAAGCAGTAGAGGAGGTTGGATTATTTTATCCACCAGATCCAGCTAGTGAAGAGTATTCAACATTAGGTGGAAATGTAAGTGAAAATGCTGGTGGTATGAGAGCTGCTAAATATGGTATTACAAAAGACTATGTTATGGCTATGGAAGCTGTTTTACCAAATGGTGAAATAATAAAAGCTGGTAAAAAAACAATCAAAGATGTAGCTGGATTTAATATAGCTGGAATTTTAACAGGTAGTGAAGGTACACTTGCTGTTATTACAGAAATCACATTAAAACTAATCCCTAAACCAAAACATAAAAAAACATATATGGGGATATTTCCAGATGTAAATTCTGCTATGAATGCAGTATTTAAATCACTTAGTGCTGGTGCTAGTCCTGTTGCTATGGAATTTTTAGATGCTTTATGTATACAAGCTTTAAAAGAGAAACTAAATGTTGATCTACCAAGCTGGGCAGGTGCCGTTCTTATAGGTGATGTTGATGGAAACTTAGAAGATGAGATTAAATTTCAACTTGATACTTTAGAAAAATCATTTAAAGAAAATGGAAGTAAAGAATTTAGAATTGCTAAAAATGATGAAGAAGCAAAAGAGTTATGGTTTGCAAGGAGAAATGCAAGTCCATCTGTAACTATTTTTGGTACTAAAAAACTAAATGAAGATATTTCAGTTCCTAGATCTATGTTACCACAAGCTTTAGAAAATATCTATGCAATTGGTGAAAAGTATGGGTTTAAAGTTCCATGTTTTGGTCATAGTGGAGATGGAAATATACATGTAAATGTTATGGTTCCAGATAAAAACAATGAAAAACAGATGGAAGATGGGCATAAAGCTATTGAAGAGATATTCCAAATGGTTGTAGATATGGGTGGAACTTTAAGTGGAGAGCATGGAATAGGAACTGCAAAAGCTCCATTTATGCATATTGCGTTTAGTGATGCTGAGATGGAATTATTTAGAGCTGTTAAAAAAGCCTTTGATCCCAATAACATATTAAATCCCAACAAAATGGGTTTATAATATCTTTTTGTTTCTTTTATAATCATTTTCAAAAGGCAAAAGATGAAAAATAAAGTAAAATACATCATAGAATTTTTCAACGATGATACAATGTATTTTGCTGCAAGTTTAAGTTTTTTTACTATATTTTCACTTCTTCCTATTTTAGCACTTCTTATTGCAGTGATGTCAACTACTGGTTACTTTGAATCACAAATAGCGACTCTTATGAGCTATTTATACGATTTTATAAATCCTACACATTCAATGCAGGTTGTAAATACTATCCAAAATGCTTTAGAAAATATAAATAACCTTGGAAATATAGGTTTAATATATCTATTGTTTATATTTACAATGTTTTTTAAAGATTATGAATATATTATTAGTAAAATACACAAAACAAAGCAAAGATCTTTTTTTGCAATGTTTATGCTATATTTATCATTTTTAATTCTTATACCTATAGTATTAGCTATATCAACTTTTATAATGTCATATTTTACTAACAATTTATTAATAACTATACTAAATTTTATATTTTCTATAGTAGTAGTTACATTTTTATTTAAAATTTCTGTAAATAAAACTATAAATACAAAAGCTGCATTTATATCATCACTTACAACAGTTAGTGCTTTAAAACTAACACAAGCATTATTTGTGTATTATATCGCATATAACACTACTTATACAACAATATATGGAACATTAAGTGCTATGTTATTTGTATTTTTATGGATATACTTATCTTGGATAGTATATTTATATGGTGTAAAATTATCTCATAGGTTAAATTTAGGAACAAAGCTTGACAAATAAAATTTTATTAATTCTTATCATATCTGCTATCTCTTTATTTGGAGCAAATGAAGCACCACTTATAAACTTAAGTGTAGCTCAAGTAGATCAACCAGAACAATTTGTAAAAACTATAAATATAGCTATTATATTAGCTTTATTTGTACTAGCTCCTACACTTTTACTTATGGCTACTAGTTTTACTAGACTTATTATTGTATTTGGTTTATTAAGACAAGCTTTAGGGTTACAACAATCACCTCCAAATCAGGTTATTATATCATTATCACTTATTTTGACTTTCTTTATTATGCAACCTTATGCAAATAAAGCTTGGGAAAATGGGATACAACCATATATGGATAAAACTATAACTTACAATGTAGCTATTGAAAAAAGTGTTGCTCCATTTAAAGATTTTATGATTAAAAATACAAGAGAATCTGATCTTGCACTGTTTTATCGTATAAAAAAAGAACCTAATCCAAAAAATATTGAAGATGTTGATATAGTAATCCTTATGCCTGCATTTATTGTAAGTGAATTAAGAACAGCATTTGAGATAGGTTTTTTAATATTTTTACCTTTTTTAGTTATTGATATTATTGTTGCATCTATCCTTATGTCTTTAGGTATGATGATGCTTCCACCTGTTATGATATCATTACCTATTAAGTTAGTTTTTTTTATTGTAATTGATGGATGGTTTGTAATTATAGGAAACCTTGCACAGAGTTTTAAATGATAAAATATATACTTATAACAATACTACTATTAACAAATATCTACTCAAGTGATATTATTAAACTTACTAAAGCTGAAGAACACTATTTAAAAACACATACAATAACTATAGGAACTGAAGTATGGAAACCTATTGTATATAAAGAGGATAATAAACTAAAAGGTATTATAGGTGATATTATAAATAAATCTTTAGCTCATCTTCCAGTTAAAATAAAACTAAAAATTGAACAAGATTCATGGGATAAGATTTTTAATAAATTTAAAGATCACCAATTAGATGTTTTACCAGCTTTGTATTACTCAAAACAAAGAGAAGAGTATGGAAATTATAGTAAAAAACTTTTTACACTAAATGAATACTTATATGTAAAAGAAAATTCAACTATTAAAAATTTTCATGATCTAGAAGATAAAAAAATAGCCATAATAAAAGGCTATATAATGATAGATAAAATTCATAAAAAATATCCAACTATCAATATAATACAAACAAAAAATTTAAATCAATCATTTAAACTTTTATTAGAAGGAAAAGTTGATGCTATTATTGATGGACAAATAATAGTAGAAAATTTTATAAAAAGTAATTTAATAATAGGTGTAAAAAGTATATATCAAAATTCATTTGAAGCTAATGATATTTATCTTATTACAAATATTCAAAAACCAATTTTAAAATCTATTTTTGCTAAAGCTCTAAATTCATTAACTGCTAAAGAAAAAGATGAAATATTTCAAACATATAATCTAGAAGAACATATGCAAGGATTAGATTACTCTATAGTTTATAATTTTATTTTTATTTTTATTGCTATATTAGCTTTATTTTTATATAGACAAAGTATTTTAAAAGACGCAAATAAAAAATTACAATTAGCTGTAGAAGAAAAAACAAAAGCTCTAATAAATATAAATAATAATTTAGAAAAAGCAATAGATGAAGAGATTAAAAAAGCTAGAAAAATAGAAAGAAAATTATATGAAACTCAAAAAATGGTTTCTATATCTGATCTTATTACAAATATTTCTCATCAATGGAGACAACCTTTAAGTGTGATTACAACTACAGCTACTGGTTTACTTATGAAACAAGAGATGAATATGTTAGATGATGAAAATTTAAGAAAAAATCTAAAGAAAATAAATGATAAAGCTCAATACATGTCAAAAACTATTGATGATTTTAAGGTTCTAATTACAATAGATGAAAATAAAGAACCTATAAAACTAAAAGATGTTGTAAATAAATGTTTATCTCTTCAAGAAACAATAATAACACAAATGAATATAAAAGTAATCAAAAATTTAGATGAAACTATTATCTTAAATACTTATTCAAATGCTTTAATACAATCTATTACAAATATTTTAAATAATGCAATAGATGCAATTCAAAAAATAGATCCTAACGAAAAATTTATATTTATAAATACTTATAAAAAGAAACAAAATGTAATTATAGAGATATATGATAATGCAAATGGTATACCAAATAATATTTTAAATAAAATTTTTGAAGCATATTTTACAACAAAACATAAATCACAAGGTACAGGTTTAGCCTTAAATATAACATACAACACTATTAAAAACACACTTGATGGTGATATAGAAGTTCAAAATTATGAATATACTTACAATAACAACAACTATAAAGGGGCAAAGTTTATTATAACTTTACCATTATCTTAAGTATATAATTTTAGTATACCTTTTTCATCTTTGTACTAATAGATAAAACTAATCCAAGTGCAATACCTAAAGATAGTACAGAACTACCTCCATAAGATAAAAATGGAACAGCAATACCTTTTATAGGGATAATACCAGCTATTCCATATGAATTAATTATAAAAGCAACTACAAGCATAATAGATATACCCAAAGTAAATAGATGATATTTTGAATTTTCAATTCGTCTACTTATTCTTAAAATTCTAAGAACTAAAGTTACAAATAATACAACTATAAAAAATAATCCAACTAATCCAATCTCTTCAGTAATACCAGCTAACACAAAGTCTGTATGTACTTCAGATAAAAACCCAAGTTTCATAGCTCCATTTGATAAATCAACACCAAACCAACCACCATGATATATTGCATTTAATGAGTTAGATACTTGATAAGGTTCTGGAAAATCTTTTACCCTTAAAACTGTAGCTATTGATTCAGGAAATATTGTAAGTATACTATCTTGTACACTTGACCACCAAGATTGAAGTCTATTTATTCTATGTGGAGCTAAAAGTATTAATGATATCACCCCTATTATTGCTGATGATATTATCATCACAAATAGTTTAGCACTTCTATTTGCAAAAATAAGCATCACAAATAATACAGTTCCAAGTAGTACTACTTGTCCTAAATCTTTTTGTAAAACTGCAATTAAAAAGACAGCAATGGAAAAAACTATAAAATAAGGAACTAACATTTTTAGTTCCTCTTTAAAACTAACTTTACTAATACCTATAAATTTTCTATTAAATGAAAAAGCCAAAAAGTATATAAATCCTATTTTAAAAAACTCAACAGGTGATAAAGAAAATCCAGGAAGCCTTATCCATCTATTGGCTCCTCCTGATTGTGTTACAAAAGAAGCTGGCAAAAATGGCATAACTGACATAAGTATAATAAAAAAGCCAAATAAAAACCATCCTATTTTATATTTATCAAATAAAATTTCTGGTCTTATATGTGCAAAGAAAAACATTATAAATATAGCTATAAATCCTACAAATGCTTGTCTTATTAAAAAATGAAACTGATTATAATCAAAATAATCAACTGTAAAAATAGATAAAGAATATGAAAAAATCATACCAATAATAAATAATATACTAGCAAGGATTAACAATATATAGTCAGGTTTTTGATCACTAAGAATAGGTTTAATATGTTTTTGGATAAAATTCATTCCGTATTATAGCAAATAATTATCAAATTAAATCAAAAAAGAGAAAAATGAATCCAAATATAAAAGCACGAAGAAATAAAATACTTTTTACTTTTTTAACTATAGTTTTTGTTTTTAGTATATTGATATTTTCAATAACTAAAACAATCACTCATGAAAGACGAATACCATCACTAAATACTGCAAAGCTAGATCTTGCAGTTCGTGGAAATATTCTAAGTGCTGATAATTTTAAAATTGCAACTTCTAAAAAAATATATACAGCAAGTATAAATACAAAATCTTTAGACACAAATAAATTAGACCTTTTTGTAAATCTTTTTTCTATTTATAGTAATATGGATAAAAAAGAGTTAAAATCTCTTATTTTAAAAGATATGAAAAAAAGAAGAGGTTATCTAATACTTTCTCAAGAGATATCTTCAAGAACAGCAAAAAACTTAAAATTTCTTGCACGAAAACTAATACAATTAAAAGTATTTAAACCTATAAAAGTAAATGGTGCAAGACTTGTATTTGGACTTGATCTAATAGAAACAGGTGAGAGTAGATTATATTCATATAAAGATACTCTAACACCTGTGGTTGGGTATATAAGAAAGAAAAATAACAAAAGTAAAAAACTGCGTGTTAATGGTGAAAAAGGTTTAGAAAAATATTATAATTTTGAACTTAACAATATAAAAAATGGATTACTAAA
Source organism: uncultured Helicobacter sp. (assembly GCA_964482285.1). GTDB lineage: Bacteria > Campylobacterota > Campylobacteria > Campylobacterales > Arcobacteraceae > CAIJNA01. The sequence continues at coordinate 109,641 of CAYZWZ010000001.1, forward strand.
AGGTGAAAGAGATATTGGATCAAATATTATATTTAATAAAAATTCAAAAATAATCCTTACTAAAAATGGACAAACTTTAAAGCTAAATATACCTTTAAAACTACAAAAAAATATAGAGATAATATTAGATAAATATAAGAAAAAACTCCAAGCAAAAGAGATAGTAGCTTGTATTATGGAGACAAAAACAGGAAATATAATCGCTTTTGCTTCATCTAATAGATTTAATCCAACTTCTATAAAACAAAATGAGATAAATCATCTAAACGTAAATGCAATTGAACAATCATTTGAGCCAGGTTCAGTAATAAAACCAATAACAATAGCACTTGCATTGGATAAAAATAAAGTTAATCAAACAGAACTATTTTCTGCATACAATTTTACAAAACCAAATAAAAAAGGTTTATATAGAAAAGGGAAAATCAAAGTAGATGGTTGGACAATTGGTGATGATCATCAATTTGATAAACACTATTTAAACTTAAAAGAGATAATAATACACTCAAGTAATATTGGAACACTACAAATTGCACAAAGATTAAGTGCTAGAGAGTTTTTAGATGGATTTCATGCTTTTGGATTTACTAAAAAAACTGGTATTGATCTTCCTTATGAAAAAGTAGGCTCTCTTCCTTCATACAATCAACTAAGAGCTGGAGAAAGAAAAGGTAAAGACAATGTATTCAAAGCTACCTCTTCTTATGGTCAGGGTATGAGAGCTACATTTATACAGGTATTAAAAGCTTATAGTGTATTTAATAACGATGGATATATAGTAAAACCACAAATCGTACATACTACTTTAAAAAATAAACCCACAAAAGTGATTAGTAAAAAAGCAGCAAATATTGTAAAAAAACTACTTATTCAAACTGTACAAGAAGGAACTGGTAAAAATACTATAATAGATGGATTAGAAATAGGTGGTAAAACAGGAACCGCAAATAAAGCAAGAGGAGGAAGATATAAAAGAAAATATATATCTTCATTTTTTGGATTTGCAAATGATGATTATGGACACAAATATACTATTGGAGTAAGTGTAAATGAACCATTAGCTACTGGACCACACTGGTACTATTATTATGCTTCAAACTCTGCTGTGCCTGTTTTTAAAGAACTTATAAATACTTTGGTAAAATTTGATTATTTAAAACCAAATACAAATTAATCTTTTTTAGATATAATTTCAAAAAAATTAAAGGATTTAATATGTTTGGAAGAACTAAAGAATTAAAAGAATACAACTATACAGATGAAGAGATGGCAAAATTTAATTATGCAAAAATCACTACAAATAAAGGTGATATCATTATAAAACTAACACCTGACACTACAAAAAATACAGTAGCAAATTTTGCAACACTTGCAAATGAAGGATTTTATGATGGTTTAAAATTTCATAGAGTGATCCCTGGTTTTATGGCTCAAGGTGGTTGTCCAAATGGTACAGGTACTGGTGGACCTGATTATTCTATTGCATGTGAGACTGACAAAGGTGTACAACAACACAGAACTGGAAGTATATCAATGGCACATGCAGGAAAAGATACTGGTGGAAGTCAGTTTTTTATATGTTTTGTTCCATGTCCACATTTAGATGGTGGTCATACTGTATTTGGAAATATTGACGTAAATGATGAAAAAAGTTTTGAAGTATTAGAAAATATAAGACAAGAAGATAGTATAGAAAAAATAAAGATTTTAGAATCTTTATAAAAATTATTTCTAAAACAAAAAAGGCTAAGCAATCTGCTTAGCCTTTTTTTATTTCATAAAAAAATTATTTATTAATACTTTTTAAATATTCATATATACCTTTTATATCTTTAGGTGTTACTATATCTGCATATGGTTTCATAACCATTGCAAAACCTTTATCTTGCTCATTCCATGTATATGCTCTCATAGTATCTTGTAAAGTATCAAGATCATATTTATTAATAGCCAAAGATACATTTTGAGGAGTTAGTTCACCTTTAGATCCATGACAAGATTGACATTTAGTTTTATATATTTTTTCTCCATTTGAAAAAATTAATTTTTTTTCATCCTCTTTTTTATTTTTTTCAACCACTTTACTTAGTTTATCATAGTCTATTTTAGATGATGATTTTATATCTTTTTTTAATATATATATAAAATCAAATCCATTATCTTTTTTTGATATTTTTATATCATCTACACTCCAAGATTTTGCTTTCATATCATCTATAGAGTATTTACCTTTACACTCTCCACCATCAAACTTTTTACTCTCTACTTTTGAGATATCTTTGATATTATTTATATAACACATAGTTGTATTTGCAAAGGCAAATATATTTAAAGCTAATATTGAAGCTAATAGTTTCATAGTTTTCCTTGAAGTTGTTAGTTTTTTATATTATATTTGAAATATATACAAATGTCAATATATATTTCAAATATAAAAAAAGCTTGAACCGAAGTTCAAGCTTTGATTTAAGAGTGAGTTAAAATTCTATATTAGAATTTGTAAGTCATATCCGCTCTTAATTGTGTTTGATCTGTATCAGATGTAACACCTGTGTAATCAGCATATCTAACTGTACCAGTTAAAGATTTAGCAAATTTATTTGTAAGTTGTAAAACAACTTCACTAATACTATTATTTGCACCAATATCTGCAGAACCATATTTAACTGAAGCACTTAATGTACTTGTCATTGGAGCAGAAACACCTAAGATAAATGCTTTAGTATCAGCAGCATTTTGAGCATTAAATTCAACTAATTCAGCTGTATTAGCAGAAGAAGCATCAGAAGTAAATGCAGCGTTATCTTCACCATTTACTAAGTATGCAGCAGAAAGACCAACTGTACCAGCTTTACCAGCAGCAGAAAGGATCATTGTAGAACCATCTTTATCTGTACCAGCTTCAAAATCTGTTGTTGCATATCTAGCACCTAAAGCAATACCAGCAACATTTGCACCAACAACTAAAGTATTATTTACTGAATGACCTGCAACACCAACATTCCATAATTGGAAGTTAACACCTGACATAGAACCTAATACAGCAACTGCATGAGCATCTTGACCAGCAACTGCTCCCTCTGCAATACTTTGATTACCAAAGTGAGCAGCAGCTAAAGTAATACCTTTAGCAACACCATAAGTAGCTAAAATACCTTCAACTGTTTCACCATCAGTAGTTGGAGTATTAATAGCTTGTCTACCAAATTTAACTGTAAGACCGTTTCCAGCATAGTTAATATTTGCTTTATCCATAGTTACAGCAGAAGCACTTGCAGCAACATTATCTTTAGTATCAGCATCAGCTTGAACACCAACTACTGCAGAGAAGTTATCGTTGATTTTTGTTGTAGCTTTTACATCAAAATCGATATCATATCCTGTTACTGTTTGTCCATCATTTACAGATGTTGCATGGTTTTCTACATAAACTTTACCTGTATAAGATGTATCCATCGCACTCGCGCTTGTTGTAAATCCTGCAACTGCAACTGCAGCTACTAAACTCATTTTAATCATTTTAGTCATATATTTTTCCTTTTTTTGTCTAAATTTCGAAATTTAACAAGTGTGTTGTAAATTTCTAAAACAACACATTGTTGTAGGTAAATTTTACTGCAATATTCTTAAAGTATACTTAATATAGATAAACTAATGCTCTGTAGTAGTTATTTTAAGCTATATTTTAATTAGTGTATATGTTTTAATCATATTTAAGTTATTATTTTTTCAAATACTTCATCTAAAATATTCTATTTATTACTACTATTTATACATATAAATAAAAAAAGGCCAAATATTTAAATATTTGAGCCTTTTTAGTTAATATTGATATAAAAGTTTATTTATCTTCTATCATAGAATATAAATACTCTTTATAATCATCAATATCAAAATCTTCAATATTTGCTACGCTATCTTCAATAGCAGCTTTAGCAACAGCAGAAGCTACATATACTAATACTCGTCTATCAAATGGTGATGGGATAATATAATTTGTACCAAAACTCATATCATCTCTATTATGTGCTTTTTTTACATACTCTGGTACTTCTTGTTTTGCTAAGTTTGCAAGTGCTTTTGATGCAGCTAGTTTCATATTTTCTGTAATTTTTATAGCTCTTACATCTAAAGCACCTCTAAATATAGCAGGAAAACCTAATACATTATTTACTTGATTAGGATAATCACTTCTTCCTGTTCCTATTATTACATCGGTTCTTGCTTGTTTTGCTAAAGTTGGAGTTATTTCTGGATTTGGGTTTGCACATGCAAATATTATTGGGTTATCATTCATAGATTGTACCATTTCTGGTGTAATCAAATCAGCAGAACTAAGACCTAAAACCATGTCAGCTCCATTTATTGCATCTGCTAAGGTTCTGTCATTTGTATCTATTGCAAACTCTTGTTTGTATTTATTTAAATCATCTCTTTTGGAGTGTATCACACCTTTACTATCTATTAGTACTATATGAGTAATACCAATACTTTTATACATAGTAGCACATGCAATTCCTGCTGCTCCTGCACCTATTACTACCACTTTTAGTTCATTTGCTTTTTTATTATATAGATCTAATACATTTAATAATCCAGCAGTTGTAATCACTGCAGTTCCATGTTGATCATCGTGAAATACTGGAATTGAACATTTTTCTTTTAGTTCTTTTTCTATCTCAAAACATCTAGGAGCACTTATATCTTCTAAATTTATACCACCAAAAGTATCACTTATAGCGTGAACTGTATTTACAATCTCATCTACACTATGAACATTTAGTTCAATATCAACAGCATCGATATTTGCAAACTTTTTAAAAAGTACACATTTACCTTCCATTACTGGTTTACTTGCTTGATGACCAATATCTCCAAGACCTAGCACTGCTGTTCCATCACTAATAACAGCTACTACATTTCCTTTGTTTGTATAGTCATAAACTTTACTTGTATCTTTATGTATAGATTTACATGGATATGCAACACCTGGAGAATATGCCATAGATAATTCTTTTGTAGTGTTACATTGTTTTGTTACTAATGTTCCTGTTTTCCCGTTTGTATCAAATACACTTGTAGCTTTATGGTATTGTAAAGATTCTTGTTCAAATAAATTTTCTGTATTACTCATAATATTTCCTATATTTTGTTATTTGAAATTATAGCAAAATTATATGATATTAGTATGAGTTTCTATATGAAAAGTTAGAAGGGTGATTAGTCCTTACATTGGAATAATTATCAAAAATCATTTTTTTTGTCAATTTTTATAATCTTTGTGGTCTTGTATCTTTAAATGCAATAGCTTCTGCTTTACTAAGTATATCTAGTATTCCATCTTCTATCATTATTGTTGCTAACTCTTGTCCCATATTTGAACTATCATCTATAGATTTTGTAAGTGATTTTTGAACTATATTTGTACCATCTGGATAACCAATCATAGATGTAAGTGTAACTTTACCATCACTAATTGTTGCATTACAAGCAACTGGAGCAGAACATCCGGCTCCTATTTTACTAATAAATTCTCGCTCAATTTTAGTACATAAATATGTATCTTCATCATTTAATATACTGGCAACCTCTCTTGCAAAATTATCAGATGAAACTATTTGAATACCTAATGCTGCTTGTCCCATTGGTGGGATCATAAGTTCTAGTGGTAGTTTTTGTGTATATGGAATATCTTTAATTAAATCTAATCTATGTAATCCAATATAAGCTAAAATAATTGCATCATATTGACCCTCTTTTAGTTTTCTAAGTCTTGTATTTACATTTCCTCTTAGATCTTTTACTACTAAATCTGGTCTTTGTTTAAGTAGTTGCATTCTTCTTCTTAGACTTGTAGTTCCTACAACTGCACCTTGTGGTAAGTCTTGAAGTGTATTATATGTATGAGATAAAAATAGATCACTTTGATCTGCTCTTTTTGTGATACTAACTAACTCTAAACCTTCTGGCATAAATGTAGGTACATCTTTTAAACTATGCACTGCTAAGTTTGCATTACCTGCTAACATCTCATCTTCAAGCTCTTTTGTAAAATGACCTTTTCCACCTATAAGTGCAAGTGGTTTATCAAGTATTTTATCTCCATTTGAAGTTATTTTATTAAGTTCAACTTCTACATCTGGAAATGCTTTATTTATAGCATCTCTTACAAAATATGCTTGCCAAAGTGCAAGATCACTAGCTCTTGTTGCTATTGTTATTTTTTTTGCCATCTTTTATCCTATTTATCTATTTTTGTATGATCTTCTATAATCTCAACATCGATTATATCATCATCTTTTTTTACAGTTTTTTCATAATAAAAATTATTTGAACTATATGTACTATTAAAATTTGTTGAATCTGTAGGTTTTGTTTTTAGTTTAAATATTTTTGAAAATACCATAGTTAAAAAACCAAACTGCAATAATATCCCTATAATATCTGTCAAAAACCCTGGTACTATTAGCAGTATTGCACCTAAAGCTTTTGCCATATTTGTTTTTACAAAATCTTCTTGTGATATTTTTCCTGATGTTAGCTCTTGAATATTTAGAGCTAATGAGTACTTAAATACTCTTAAAAGTGATATACCTACAACAGCACTAAGTACGATCATAATAAATGTCATAAATCCACCAAGTTGTGATGATATGTATGTACTTACCATCACTTCTGAAAATAGGTATAAAACTACATATAACATTAAGCTAACTTATCTTTTATAAATGCAACTACCTCATCAATAGCAACATCTGTTTTCTCACCACTTCTTCTACATACTACTTCAACTATACCCTCTTGAAGTTTTTTACCTATAATAATGGCATATGGGAAACCTAAAAGTTCAAAATCTTTCATTTTGAATCCAAATCTCTCTTTTATTCTATCATCGATTAAAGTTGAGATATTATTAGATTGTAGATCTTCATATACTTTAAGTGCAGCATTTAGTTCATCTTCTTTTTTTGCATTTGATACAATCACTTCACACATAAATGGTGTTGTAGATTTTGTCCAAATACAACCTTTTTCATCATGATTTTGTTCTATTACAGCTGCAATTAATCTACTAACTCCAATACCAAATGTTGCCATTTGCATATTTTCTTTTTTCTGATCTTTATTTAAAAATTCAGCTTTTAGTGGGCTAGAGTATCTATCACCTAATTGGAAAATATGCCCTACTTCTATACCTTTTTTAAATACTAATTCACTACCACAAGAACATTTTTGTTCTATTTTTTTATTTTGAAGCTCTTCATAACTTAGTTCATTTAGTGCATCTATCTCTTCTTCACTTTCAAATATAGTTTCAATATTTGCTCCATAATCACAAGAGTTACAAATTACTAGTGTATCTTCTCCACTATTTGCAATTACATGAAACTCTTTACTTCCACTTCCACCAATAGCACCACTATCTGCTTGAACCACTCTAAACTCTAAACCTAATCTAGTAAATATTTTTTTATAAGTATCTTCCATAAGATTAAATTCTCTTATCATATCTTCAGTATTTGTATGAAAAGAATATCCATCTTTCATTAAAAACTCTCTACCTCTTAATATCCCAAATCTAGGTCTTGCTTCATCTCTAAATTTTGTATTTACTTGATATAAATTTACTGGTAAATCTTTGTATGATTTTACCCTTTGTCTTACTAAATTAACCATAGCTTCTTCATTTGTTGGACTAAGTACAAAAGTGTTATCTTTTCTATCTTTAAATCTTAACATCTCTTTATCCATAGTCTCAGATCTTCCACTCTCTTCCCATAAACCATGAGGGGTTACAAAGCTTAGTTGAACTTCTATTGCACCAGCTTTATTTAGTTCATCTTTTACTATATTTGAAATATTATCAAGTACCATTTTACCTAAAGGTAAGTAGTTATATAATCCAGCACCCTCTTGTGATACAAATCCACCTTTTACTAAGTATTTATGCGATGGCAATACTGCATCACTTGGGGCATCTTTTTGTGTTTGTATAAAAAATTTTGTAAATTTCATTGTAATTTATATCTCCATTTTATTTATTTTATTTCATCTTCTATTGAAAATATTTTTTGTGCTACATTTAGAGTATTATCACACTCTATAGTTGTAGAAACATCTCTTATATTTTTACTAGGTTTATGTAAAAACTCATTCATAATAGTTTGACAAAGTTTTTTTATATTATCTTCATCCTCTTTTTTTATAAAAGATTTTTTAATCGCTCTTTGAAGCTTTTTTTCTATAATATCATTGGCTAAAGTATGAAGTTTTTTAATTGTTGGTTCTACACTTAAAGTTTTTTGCCATACAAAAAACTCATTTGTAGTCTCTTTTACTATTCTATAAGCAATTATTGCAGCATCATTTCTTAAAATAATATTTTCATCTACAATTCCTTGAAGATCATCTACACTATAAATATTAATCCCATCTATATCCATATCCTCAATATCTCTTGGAACTGCTATATCAAACCAATTTCTCTCTTGATTGAAATCTTCTACAAGATCTTTTGTAATAATAGGATATGGTGCAGAAGTTGCAGTTATAAGTAATCTTTTACTATTTAATAATATTTTTAGATTACTGTATGGCTCAACACTCACCTTATCACTTTCAAGTGAATCTGCTAGTACTTTTGCTTTTTGTATATTTCTACTACATATAATAACAAAAAAACCAGCTTTTAAAAGATGCTTAATAGCTATCTCACTCATCTCACCAGCACCAATAACTACAGCACTAACATCTTTAATATCTTTGTATATCTCTTTTGCTTTGGCAACTGCAGTTGAAGCAACTGAAACTGATCCTGTTCCAAGTGATGTAGCTCTTCTTACCTTTGCAGCACACTTAAATGCATAATTTACTATTCTTGATAATTTCTCAGCTGCAAACTCTTTTGAAAGTGAAAATCTAAAAGCATCTTTTACTTGTCCTGCAATTTGTGTTTCACCAACTACTAAAGAATCAAGTGAAGATACTACTGTAAAAAGATGATGGATTGCATCTTCATTTTTATATGTATCAACAAGTTTTTCTAACTCTTCTAATTGAATATTACTTCTATTAGCTAGTTTACTTAAAACAACTTTTTGTGAACCATGAGGACAAGTAACACTTAGTATAAACTCTACTCTATTACATGTAGATACTAGTATTGCTTCATTTATAGCTTCACTTTTTAGAATATCTTTTAAAAAAATCTCTTTTTCTAAATCGTTTGAAAAAGCTAATTTTTCTCTTGTTTGTATATTTGTATTTTTATGTGTAAAACTTACTATTAAGTATTCCATAAAATCCCTTGTTTATTTTATATTTTGCATTATACTATTTTATTACTTTAAGATTATTTTATCAAAAAAAATAACCATATATTAAGTATTATTTCACTTAATAATATATTTAATTTTTTTAAGTTATAATTTAGTATATAAAAAACAAGGAGTTAAGATGTTTAAAAAAAATATAAAAACATTATCGTTACTGAGTTTTACTACAGTAGCAATCGTCTTGAGTGGTTGTGGAGGAGGTGGTGGTTCAACTTCAGATGAACCTACCACAAAAACCGCACAACTTGTCGACGAACCTATTGCTGGAGTTTATTATGAGTCTGGTAATCTATCAGGGTCTACTTCTATTGATGGTTCATTTAAATACCAAGAGGGGAAAGATGTAACATTTAGAATTGGTAATTCAGATTCTAAATTAAAATTTACAATTGATGCTTCTAAGTTAAAAGATACAAAAGGTGTATTAACGCCTTTAGATATATTTAATGAAGAAGATTCAAAAAGATTTGCTCAAATTGTACAAAGTTTAGATACAAATTCTTCTGATAATAAAATTGATTTATCAAATCTATCTGATATTGATTTACCAGCTATTAATTTTTCAGATGATTCAAATGTAACTACTGTATTTAATACAATTAAAACAAAATTACAAACAAATTCGATAAATGTAACTTTAAAAGATAAAAATGATGCTTATAATAAATTTATTGCAAATATGCCTGCATTTAGTGGTAAATTATCTCCAACTTTAGAAGCAAAAATTGCTGGTAAGAGTACACTTAATACTACTTTTACAATCTCTGGTGTTACAGGAGAAACTTCAAATAATAATTCAATAGCAAAAATAATTGTAGATGCAGATGGAAATGGGTTTGATGACTACGATTATATATATACTCAAGTGGTAAAAGATGGAGCATTTAATTTCTCTAATGTAAAAGTTTCTGCACTATCTTCAAATGAAACACTTCCTGTAAAACTTACAATTACAGGAGATAGTATTGCTTCTTATGAAGAGATATTAGATATTAACAATAATGATACTATATCTAAAAGTTTAGATCTTACTAAAGGTCTTGCTGTATCACAAACAGTAAAAGTATCTAATGATACAAATACTTCTTTTGGTACTAGCTCTTTTAAAAGTGATAGATATGTAACTTTTGGTATCAAAAAAGATGAAAATGGTCAAACAAAAGCATTTACTATTAAAAGTTCAAGTTTAAACAAAATAAGAGCTATGGCTAATAGTGGAACTGATAATGATGCACAATTAAGTGTAACTATTGATACAGCAAACATAAAAGATAAAGATAAAATCACTTCTATGACTGCTACTATGAAGGCATTTGATTCTACTAATGATGATGACTTAGAGTTTTTCCCAGGAAAATTTGAAGGTTTTGGATTTAATGATGGGATAACTCCAAGTGCAAGTAAAAAAAGCACTGAAGACTACGGACAATCTGAAGGAACTTTAGAATCTTTTGCATTTGCAAGAATTGAGATAAAAGATCAAGATGGTAATCCGATTAATCCAACTTCATCTATTAAAACTGCAGCTACAAGTGATAAATGTTTTAGAACTATCTTTACAAGATTAAATCAAACTCAATATGATAAAGTTATGTTAAAAGAAGATATGGATGATAATAAAACTGGTCATCAAGTTCCTATGTGGTCATATATATCTAGATTTGGAAACTGGGTTTATGTTGGACAAGGAACTTTAAGTACAAACAAAATTCTTGAAGTGTGTGTACAAAATGATGATTTAACATATATTAATCTTGATTACTTTAATAGATATATAGCAACAGAACAACAAGATGGACCAAAAAATATTTGTGTTGTATCTAAAGATCAATTTGGAAATAGTTTATCTGGTGTTAGAATAAGTGCAAATGGTACAGGATCTAGTAATGCAAGAGCTAATGCATATACAAATTATGATGGTAATGCTACACTTAAATTAGTATATCCAAATGATGCTAGTGCTTATTCTTATAAATATTCATATAACCCATATGGTGTAAATAATATTGAATTAAATAGTACAAGTATCACTACAAACACTACTAATGAAAAATGTGATTATGATCTAAATATTCAAATAAATAATCCATTTAATTCTAAAATACAAGTTCAATCATTTGATAAAGATGGAAAAATTAAAGCAAATAGCTATGTAAGACTTTATAATAATGATTGGAGAAATGGAAATTACTATTCAAAAGGTAAAAGAACAGATACAAATGGTATAGCAGTATTTGATGTAAAACCAAATGTAACTTATAATATAACATCTACAGGAGCAACTGCAACTGCTAAAGTTGACAACAATACAAGTGCAGATGAAACTTCTGATAATGGTGTAATTAGTGATGTTCAATTAAGAGAATTAAATCAAGCTCCTACAGTAAGTGCATATATCACTCCTTATACATTTAAAGAGGGTCAAAAACATACTGTAATAATATCAGCAAGAGATATTAATAAAGATGCATTAGATATAGATAGTATTAAACTAGATGGTGTAGTATTAACTTCTAATGATTATACTATTTTAAGAGAAACTAAAAGAGATGGTTCTTTATATACAACACTTGAATTAACAAATCTTCAAAATATTCAAAAAGATACAATTCATACTATAAGTGTTACTGTAAAAGATGATAGTGGAATGGTATCAAATGAGAGAACTTCAAACTTTAAATATGTTACAAATAGAGCACCAATTATTTATAATAACTTAAGAATATTTGATACAAATAATAAATCTATAAATAAAGATGCTTTAAAAACAAATACAGATTATATTTTAAGTATTTATGCTTATGAACCAGATGGAGATGACTATTCACTTTCATTTGATACAAATGATTCTTCAAAAGTAAGTATAAATGAAAATATTATAAATATCGCTACAGATGGGAAATACCAATTAATTGTAAAAGCAATTGATGATAGTGGAAAAGAATCAAATAAAATATTTGACCTTGATATTGGAAATAAAGCACCAGAGATTTCTTATGTTTACGCTAGAAAATCTATTGTTAAAGTTGATGGTGATGCAGAGATATTTGCTCTTGTAAGAGATATTGATAGTGAACTTACTAATAAAGAGTTAAATGTAACTATTAGTGATGGAAACAATACTTTTGCAATGACTCCAAAATATGATTATATAAAAAATAATTATGATTACTACAACAAAGTATATACCTACTATACATATGAAGGTAATGATTTCACTTCATCTATTGGAAATAAAGATTTAACTATTACAATTTCTGATGGTGAAAAAACAGTAAGTAAACCTTTAAATATAACTATTGATACAGCAATTAGTTTTTATAGAACTTTACCAGCAAGTATAGACTTAGATAAAAAATCAAGTACAAATATATATGCACTTGCTAGATCACTTAGTGGATATGTATCATATTCATGGAAAATTGATGGAGAGATACAATCTACTACAGGAGGTTATAGATTATATATAAATGGTGCAAGTTTAAGTGAAGGTGATCATAATATTACCTGTACTGCAAGTACTGGTGAAAATAGTATACCTACTAGTACAATATTAAAAATCACAGATCAAAATGCTACTATATTAATAACTGCTGCTGATGAATTAGATTTTAATGATATTAAAATGAATAATAGTAATGAAAATAATGTAACAAGTAATTTATACTTACCATATTATCTAAATGGTTCTACATATAACTATGTAAGAGTAAATTGGGATAGTAATAATAGTGATATTATAGATAGTTTTGGATATGTAAATAGACCATCTGTTGATACAACAGTTAAATTAACTGCCAACTTATCTTATAACGGAGAAACAAAAGCAAAAGATATAAATGTTACAGTAAAAGCAAAACCAAACCTTGATCAACAATATGTTGAAGATACAAACTCTAGTTTAAGTTTTGATTTAATTAAAAATCAAAATAGATCTGAAGATGAAATTACTGAAAAATTATTCTTACCAAGATCAATTTATGCAAATAATTCAGGATATAATGGAGTAACTATATCTTGGGATAGTAATAATAGTAATATACTAGATGAATATGGAAATATTACAAGAAATACAACAACTAATATACCTGTTAAGTTAACTGCTACAATAACAAAAGGAAGTGCAAATATTTCACGTATCTTTAATTTAGTAATTTTAAAAGATAATACAGCTATAAAAACAGCAATAGAAGATGCTATTAAAAAAGAATTATTTGATTTAAATAATCAAAATAGATACTCTTTAGAAAATAATATTACTCTAGTAAAATCTCTAATGCAAGGAGATAATAATATTACAATCTCTTGGTCAAGTGATCATAATGAAACACTTAGCTCTACTGGTGAAGTAACAAGAGGTTCTAAAGATCAATTCGTAATATTAACTGCAACTGCTTCAAATTCACAAGTAGTAGATACAGCAAGTAAAAGTTTTGGTTTCTTAGTTAAAAGAGCTATTACAGATATAGAAGTTGTTAATTTAGCTTCAAAAATATTAACATACCCAGTTATTTTACAAGATAACTTAAATGCTAGTGAAGTAAATTCTAAATTAAATTTAGTAACAACTATTTATAAAGATGGAGTAAGTATCTCTTGGAATAGTAGTAATCAAAATGTAGTATCTAATACTGGAGATATCAATGCAAGTACAACTGCTCAAGTAGTTTCTCTTGATGCAAATATTTCATACAAGGACGAATCAATAACTAAAAGATTTACAGTAACTGTATTACCTAGTGATAAAGCTATAGTAGATCAAGTTAAAAATAGTATTTCTATACCAACTATTGTAAGTGGTGATATAGATCTACCATCAGTAGATACTCAAACTGGTGCATTTATTTCATGGAGTAGTGATAAACCAGAAGTAATTAGTGACTATGGGAAAGTAACAAGACAAGCAGAAGATACAAATGTTACACTTACTGCTACAATTATAAAAGGTTTAGAAAATATTAAAGAAGAGTTCATTGTAACTGTTCAAAAAAGTATTTTATCTGAACTAACTACTCAAGTTAATAATATTACATTTGATTTGATTAAAGGTTCAAATAGTAGTGAAGATAATATCACTTCTAATTTAGATTTAATTACAGGTATAAATGGTTATGCAATCACATGGTCTAGTTCAAATGAATTTGTATTAAATACAGATGGAAATATATCAAAAGAGCTTGAAGATATCGATGTACAATTAACTGCAACAATTACAAAAGATGGGCAAAGTGCAAGTAAAGTATTTAACCTTATAGTTATTAAATCTCCACTTTCAGATATTAGAGATGCTGCAATATCATTGAAAGAATATATCTTAAATGACAATAACTCAAGTGATTATATTACTAGCGATTTAAGATTTCCTACTAGTTATGAAGGTTGTACAGTTTCATGGGATATTAATGATACAACTATAGTTGAACCAGGTGGACAAGTAATAAGACCTGATAAAACAACTCCTGTAACTATAACTTATTCATTAAGTAAAGATGGTTCAAGTTTAGATAATTTACATTACAATGTTGTTGTAATAAGAAGTGATTTATCTGTTGTTACTGAAGTTAGTAATAACTTTGATTTCAATACAACTTTAGGTACAGCAAATAGTTCATTTGATGATATAAAATATAACTTATATTTAAATACTCAAAGTTATAACGGTGTTGAATTTAACTGGTCTTCATCAAATGAAGATGTTATTGATAATAATGGAACTGTAACAAGAGGTGATAAAGATCAAAATGTAACAATGACCTTAGTATTAAGTTTAAATGATGCAAATATCACAAGAACTCAAAATTATACAGTTGTACAAAGTGATGAGAGTAAACTAAATGGTGCATTATCTAGTATTGAATTAAATATTGATGAAAATAATGTAACAACAAACTTTGCTCTTCCAACTGTAAGTGATGATGTAAACTTTATTTGGACTTCATCTAATGTATCTGCATTAGAAGTTGTAAAAGGTCAAGCAATAGTACATAGAAGTACAACAGATGATCAAACTGTAACATTAACAGTTACTGCATATTTAGATACTCCATCTGCTACAGTAAGAAGTGCTTATACTAGAGACTTTACTATAAAAATAAGTAAATATTCTCAAGAAGAATTAGATAATACTTTTAATCCATATAATGATATTAATATCTCAAATCTATCAGAAAATAGATTTGAATTATATTTAGATATAAATTCAAGTATATATGATGATGCAATTAGTAGTCCAGTAGCATTTAACCCTATGTATTCATTAGAGTTTAAAGTTGATACAGATAATGGATTTATAGTAAAAGAGTTAAGAGATTCAAATATTAGTTTTACTACTAATGAGTCAAATAGCAGTATGGGTATAGTTAAATATAGTCAATTAAAAGTATCTACTAGAGATGAAGATAAAACTGAATCTGAAGATATTAACTATACAATAGATTCAAATAATGTAATTACTTTAGTAAATAATGGTATAGATGCAGCAAATATTAAATTTGTAAAACTATTAAATAACCAAGAACTACAAACATTAATATCTAATTTTGATATAAATGTAACATTTGATTCAAATGATATAGCACAAGTAATGTTCTATAAACAATTAGTAACTGAATACAAAATAGAAGATGAGATTAAAATTGATGGAAATACTACATTTAAAACACTAGAAGATTTTATAAATAATGGTGATGCAAATATAGGAACTAAAGATTATCATTTAATCTTTACAAACTACTCTTCAGCTGATGCAAATGGTACACTAGAAGCTGTTTATAATGATAATAATAGAACTGATGCTGGTACATTTAATATTGTTGATGGTAAGTTATTATTAAATACAACATTAGAAGATGCTCCTGATTATATGCATAACACATATTTTGAAGTTTCAAATGGTACAGTTCATAGAGGATATATTGCTAGAGCAGGTTCAATTGAAAGTAATGTTTGGTTTAATAAATCTGCTCATGATAAGATTAAAGCTTATTTTACAACAATGATAGATACAAAACCTCTGCAGGTATCAATTGCAAATAAAGTTTCTAATATATCTAGTAATAAATTTGAAACAATTACTCTTGTAAAAGATTTTGATTTTAAAATTACTCTAAATAACTTTAGAGAATATATTGGTAATATAAATAATGGTACAATAAATTTACAAATTGATGATAATATTTCACTTTCAATCCAAAATTTAGGAATTTATCCAAATGAAGATAGTATAAATATTAATAATTATACTGCAACATTAAATGGTGAGAATATTGAAAATATTTTATCATTTAACAATAATGATCTAGTAGTTGATTTAACTTCATTAGAAAATATATCTAATACAGAAGGTACTCATAATATTTCATTTAGTGCAACAAATATAACTGTGGATGATATAACTATTAGTGGAACTTTAGAAGTTACTAATCTACTTGATGGTGCCGTATTAGATGAATCAAAACTTCAATCTGCACTATTAGGTATGAATATATCAGCTGATAATATTTATACAAACTTAACTCTTCCTATATATGTTGGTTCTGAAGAGATTACATGGTCAAGTAGTAATACTACTGCTCTAAGTAATGATGGTATAGTAACTAGAACAACATCTCCTCAAACAGTTAGTCTAACAGCTTCTTGGGGAGATGGTCAATCAAAAGTTATCAATCTTACTCTTGCACCATTAAGTGCAATAGAGCAAGAGATTGCTACATTAAAATCTTCTTCAGAAGTAGCTGATGTAGCTAATGCAAAAAATATGGTAAATGAGCTAAGAGAATTAACATACCAATTCTCTGATGAGAATTTAACTGCAATTGGAGAAAGTATTCAAAATAGTTTTGAAACAACTATTCAACCAGAAGTAAATGCAACTATAACATCTTTAGAAAATAGTGCACAAACTATTGGTAGTATGTTTGAAGAGTTCTCAAATGATTTAAATACTACTTTAAATCCAGCAGTTGAAGAGTTTGCAAGTAGATTAACATCTATTTCTGAAGTTATTAATTCTAATATTTCTAATATTGAAGGATTTAATCCATTTGAAATAACAACAAATGATGATTACAACGATACTATTAAATATGAAGTAGATGGTGATAATCTTAAACTTTCTATTTTAAATAGCAATACAGCTCATAGTGCCAATGTAGTGTTTACTACTACAAAATTAATATTTGAGGATAATGAAAGTGGTATATTTAGTGCCAATGATAATAGTATAATAAAATTTGATGAAAATGGAGATTCAAAACTATTAATCAAATCTTTAAATCTAAATGCAACTACAAAAGTAGCTACACTTAATCTTGAAGCTACAATAGATGGATTGAATAATGCAGGTACAAACTTAAGTATAGTTGCAGATTCTACTTATGATGAAGTAAATGATAAAATGTCTCAAATGGATCTTAATATTACAGCAAATATAATAGCCTCAAATGGTACATTATTTGATGGGCTTATTTATGTAAACAGTACAAATCCTACTGTACTAAGTGGTAAATTAAGCTCTAGTGATGGTAATACTGTAGTATCAGGTGTATTTAAAACTTCACTTACATCTTTAGTAATTGATGAGTTATCAAATTCTAATGAAGATTCATTTAGATATCAAGATAAAATTGTATTAGTTGATAAAAGAGATGGCAACTTTACAGTAATAAATAATGTTAACTTTATAGAGAATCCACTAAATAATGGTTATACATATAACTATACAGGGAGAACATTAGATAATGAAGATATAAATTGTACTCTTATTCAATATTATGATGAAAGACAAAATGCAAATACTTGTATAGGAAACGAGTATAAACTTATAGTTTTAGGTAACAATAACCATGAAAATTATCATGATCAAGAATCATCATACGTTATGACATTTAATGATAAAGATGAAAATAGATTTGAATCAGATTATATTCGTATGAGATACAATTATGATTATGAGACAAATATAGAAACATCTTATTTAGAGATAAATGCTCACTCAAATCAAATAGATGATTGGAAAAAATTTAGATTAAATAATGACAATACTATAGATGAATTAGTAAAAAATCATATTTTAGGAACACAAACTAGTACAGATGTAAATTTAGCTTTAGATATTGTGCAAAATTGGGATGATAATCATACAAAAGGTATCGACCCTTATATACTAACAGATGATAATAATGATACTCATATAGTGTCTTATGCAATAAAAACTAATTGGGATAATGATAATGGATATAGTATAACTGGTTCAACTATTGATGGTATTACTAATTTCTCTTGTAATTATGATTATTATGATTCAAATAATAGATACTGTACAAATGGTATGAAATTTGATAATAAAGATTACCATAGAGCTAATATTTTAAGTGTAAATGATAATAACTATACTATATTAGAAGTAAATCAAGATAATGCACACAATGATCAATTAGAAACATGGGATAATAATCAAAATATTTCAAGATTATTCTTTAAAATTGCAGATGAAAATAATAATACATCTTATGTTATAGCAAATGAGTCTGGTGGATTTGATCTATATGATAATATTATATTCCAAAATACTCTAATAGAAGGTACAAATGTATCTCTTGTAAATAATTATAGTATTAGAGAAGTTGCATCTTTAGAAAATATAGGTGATAATACATATAGCTTCCAAGGAACTATTTTAAATGATGATGATAATGTAAGCTTAACTCTACTTGCTTCAAATAATGTTTCTAATAAAACATGGACTTATGGTTTAAAAGATGTAGCAATAGTATCAGGAACAAATGGTATTACTATAAATGAAGCTATTGTAACAAGTGCCTATGAAGATGAAAATTCAAACAATGATGATAAAAAAATATCAATGGCTAAATTAAAAGGTCTTAAACTAAATATTGCAAATGATAATGGTAGTTTAGTAACAAATACTGATATTACATTTAATAAAACTGATAATAATGAATCATTTACTTATAATGGTAGTTATACTATTACAAGTGGATCTAGTGTTCATAATTTTGATGGTAACTTTAGTGTAACTAAAATAGATCTTGATGAAGATAATTCAAATATTTTTGGAAATATTGATGCTACTATTGAAGCAAATGGATATGCTCCATTTAATCTAAAATCTGAATTTATGGCAAATGATATAAATGAAGCTGGATTTGTAAATATGATTCTTACTAGAAATAGTGGAAATTCAAATGAATATAAACTAGCATTAATGATAAATGCTCATAATGACTTTATGAAACTTATGGGTGTAGATAGCAACAATGTAATTTTAGATGCTCAAACTAAAGTTAATGGTGATTTAGATTACTTCAAAGTATTAAATAAAGATAATACTACTTTAGGTGAAATAGATGATTCTAACGGATTGATCAATTATAATGATAATTCTTCTGAAACATTATTCTAAAACTTATTATTTAACACACATAAAAAAGAAGAGATATTTACTATCTCTTCTTTTTTTATTTTATACTAGTGGTTTATTTGCTATAAACTATTCGTATGACAATAACTATTCAATATACTCTAGTGGTCTAGTTGATATAAAATCAAATAAATTATCTCTAAATACTTTTGATAATAAGTGGGAGAGTATACCTGATCATAAAGAAGACAATTATATAAATGGTAAATTGTATTATGATTTATACTTTACTACTAAAGATATTCAAATAGGTTTATTCAATAAAAGAGAACTAGAACTTTATATCAATGATGGTTTTATTCAAACATGGGCAAATGCAAACAATGACTTTAAAACTCTATTATTAAAAAATAATATAGGTGATGATATTGATTATGTAAATATAAAAGGGGATATAAATTATTATCTTGCTAGTGGATTATATATTAAAAAAAAATATTCAATACATAATCATATATTATCTATTAGATTAAATCTTTTAAGAGCTACAGATTTAGAATTTATAAAAGTAAGTGGATCAAATTCAAATGAAGAATTTTTATTAGATATTGATACTTTTTATTCAAAAAAAAATTTAATTACAAAAAATGATAATTTAGAAGATAGTTATGCTTATGGACATAGTATAGATATAAACTATAAGTACCTTAAAAATAATTTTATATTTGATCTTAATATTTATAACCTTTATTCATATATTTATTGGAAAGATGTAGCTTTTATGCATTATACATTTAACAGTAATACAGTTTATATAGGTGATGATGGATATAAACACAATAGAGCTTTTGGTGTAGGGTATTATAAATATAATCAAAAATATACACAAAAAATATCACCATTTATAAAAACAAAACTTAACTATAAACTATCACAAAATACCTATATAGGTGACTTATTTGATATTTATAAAAACTTTTATACAAATGAATTATTTATAACTCAAAAATACTCTATTTTTAATTTTAAATTAGCATATATTTTAGAAAATAAAATAGCACTATTTGGATTTGGTACGAATAACTATAATATAGAAATATCAAATAAATTTTCTACTTCAAATACCGTTCTTAAACTAAACTATAAAATAAAACTATGGTAGAATATAGTATGAAGAATTATTTAAAATTATTTTTTATTTTATTTTTAGCATTTTTTATAACTGCTTGTGGAACACAAAGTAGTGATCCAAAAACTGAAACTACCAATACTATTGAAGATAAAGTATCTATATACTCAAATATAATAACATCAAACAAAGATAGTGATAATGACAATATCCCAGATAGTGTTGAAATACTTCTAAATAAAAATCCAAATAATAGTGATGAAAATTCAAATGGAATTATAGATGGGCTAGAGGGTGATACATTATTTAAATACCAATGGCATTTAAATAATACTGGTCAAACTGTAAATAATAATTTATTTACTGTACAAAGTGGAAATGATCTTAATATTTTAAAAGTAAATAAGTATTTTATGGGTTATAATCATGGAAATAATATAAAAATACAAGTAACAGATACAGGTGTACAAAAAACACATCCAGATCTAAATATAAGTGATAAATCATATAATACTATTTATCAAACAAATGATCCAACAGCATCACAAGGAAATTTTGAAGATAGATCTCATGGTACAATGGTAAGTGGAATAATTGCAGCAAAAGGATTTAATAATATTGGAGTACGAGGTGTTGCTCCATTTGCTAAAATTATTGCAAATAATTGGCTAGAAAGTTCTCAAAAGTTAAGTGATTTAGAAAAACTTTGGATTGATGATGCAAACTCAAGTAATGTAAGTGTATCAAATAACTCTTGGGGGCAATATTTTTTTGATGAGTATGAATATGAGGAGATTATTAAAATTGCATCAACACAACTTAGAGATCAAAAAGGTGTAGTATTTGTATTTGCAGCAGGAAATGAAAGACTTAATAATGATAAATACTCTGGATATGCAAACCTATCTTATTTTGCAAACAATAGATATGTAGTAACTGTTGGGGCAATAACTGATAAAAATAGATACTCTTCTTACTCAAATCATGGTCCTTGTTTATTAACTTGTGCTTATGGAGGTGAAGAGAGTGATACAAGTGCTACTATTACAACTACTACTTTAAAAGGTTTAGCTAGACAAACATATACTGAAGATACAAATAAAGATTATACATATGTTATGAATGGTACTAGTGCAGCAACTCCTATGGTAAGTGGTGTTATTGCCCTTACACTTGAAGCATGTCCTAATTTAACATATAGAGATATAAAATGGCTAATTGCAAAAAATAGTACAATAATAGATAAAACAAATGATAAATGGATACAAAATGCAAGTGGTTTATGGTTTAATGAAAATTATGGATTTGGATTGATAAATGGTTATGATATGATAAAAGAGTGTACAAATAACTACACTTTACTTCCAAAAGAAAAAATCATATCAACTCAAAAAGATTTTAATACAAATATACTACCAACAGAT
This sequence comes from uncultured Helicobacter sp., assembly GCA_964482285.1. GTDB lineage: Bacteria > Campylobacterota > Campylobacteria > Campylobacterales > Arcobacteraceae > CAIJNA01. The sequence continues at coordinate 131,910 of CAYZWZ010000001.1, forward strand.
GAAACTTTAAAACTAAGTTTAACTATAAATGAAAATATTACTACTGAATGGGTAGGATTAACAATAAAATCTGATCATACATATACAGGAGATTTAAAAATAGTTTTAGAATCTCCAAGTGGGACTAAAACAACTATTATAGATAAAAATGAATTAGATGATAGACATTATATAGATGGTTTTAGATTTTCTGCAAATACTTTTATGCAAGAGTTTACAAAAGGAACTTGGAATATTTATATAACAGATGTTAGTGATAATGATACAGGAAAAATAAATAATATTAAACTAGAAATTTACGGACACTAAACACTAATAAGTTTTTAATTTTAGTTTATATTTTGGCTTTACAGTTTTAATAATATCTTCATTAGACAGATCTTCTATTATATATTTTTCAATATTATTTTTATCTTTATCTTCAATTACATAATAACCAATTTTTAATTTTGCACTTACTTTTAAATTATGTTTATCTAATAACTCTTTAATCTTAAAATCACTATTTGTATTAAATTTTATTAATAATTTAGATATATTTTGATTTTTAAGGTGTACAACTTTAATATTATTATTATTTTTAACTTGTATTGTATCACTAAGACATGATGTAAATAATAGTGAGATTATTATAAATATATTAATTTTTTTCATAATTAATTATATCAAAAAACAACTTTTATGTTATACTTATACCAATAAATAAAAAAGGTAAAATATGACAGCAAATATTTTTTTTGGTTCCAATGAAGAATCAAGACAAACTTTAGAAGATAGAATAAACCCTTACACAAATAAAGTAGTATCATCTTATCCACTATGTACAAAAGAGGATACTTTAAAAGCTTTAGAAATAGCTAAAGTAGCTTCTAAATACACAAAAGCATCAAAGCTATCACAAAGAATAGATTGGTTAAATGATGTAGCTTCATCTTTAGAAGAAAACCTTGAAGATATGGCACAAACAATATGTGATGAAGTAGGAAAACCTATAGCATTTGCTAGAATTGAAGTTTCTAGATGTATAGAGACTATAAAATTATCTGTTCATGCTATGGTAAATCTTCATGGAGAAACAATTAATACTGACGCTATGAGTAGTGGAGTTAAAACAACTGCATTTTATATTAGAGAACCAGTTGGAGTTGTAGCTTGTATTACACCATTTAACTTTCCTTTAAATTTAGTAGCTCATAAAATCGCTCCTGCACTTGTATCTGGAAATGCTGTAGTACTAAAACCAACTCCAGAAGCTCCACTTACTTCATATAAACTTGTAAAGTATTTTGTAAACTCACCATATGCAATAAAAGATGCTATATCTTTAGTATATGGAGATGTTGAAGTTGGATCTACTTTAGTTAGTTCAAATATACCAAGAGTTCTTAGCTTTACAGGATCTGTTCCAGTTGGAAATATTATTACAAAAACTGCAGGTATTAAAAAATTAGCTCTTGAGCTTGGTGGAAATGCAGCAACATATATAGATAAAAGTGCGAATATAAAAAAAGCTGCCCAAAGATGTGCATTTGGAGCATTTATAAACTCAGGTCAAGTATGTATTAGTTTACAAAGAATTTATGTAAATAGTGAAGTTTATGATAAGTTTGCAGCTGCACTTAAAGAGGAAACTTTAAAATTAAAAGTTGGAAGTCCATATGATGATGATACATTTGTAGGACCACTTATAAATGATGAATCACTTCAAAGAGCAATATCATGGTGTAATAGTGCCGTAACTGAAGGTGCTAATGTTTTATGTGGAAATAAATATGAAGGTATGAATTTTTATCCAACAGTTATGACAAATGTAACTGATGATATGAATATAGTATGTCAAGAGGTTTTTGCACCTATTGTTTCACTAATAGCAGTAGATTCTTATGAAACAGCATTAGAAAAAATGAACAACTCACCTTATGGTTTACAGTTTTCAATATTTACAAATGATTTAAAACAAACACAAAACTTCATCTATGATGCAGACTGTGGTGGTGTAGTAATAAATGATATACCAACTCTTAGATTTGATATACAACCTTATGGTGGTAATAAATTAAGTGGAATTGGAAAAGAGGGTCCAAAGTTTGCAATTGAAGAATTAACTGAAATAAAATCAGTTGTAATTTGTTAAGCACTTATTAGATATAATGCGAAAATATAATAAACATAAAAATAGGAGAGTATAATGAATACTTTTGATAAAATAAGAAAATTTTGTAGACCATTTAGAATCATAATGGGACTTGCATTAATAGCTGCTGGATTCTTTATAGGATTAGAAGAGGAACAATTTTACAATATGTGGTTTGCACTTGGAGCTATACCATTAATTGCTGGCATTACTAACTTTTGTCCACTTTGTATGATTACAAAGAAATGTTCAATATAATAAAATAAGGAAAAAAAATGTCTACTATTTCATATAAAGATGCTGGAGTTGATATTGATGCTGGAAACAGTTTTGTTGAAAATATCAAACCATACGTAAAATCTACTAAAATACCAGGTGTTTTAGGTGGTATTGGTTCATTTGCTGGTGCATTTGAATTACCAAGTGGATATAAAGAACCAGTTATTTTAGCTGGAACTGATGGTGTTGGAACAAAACTAAAACTTGCAATCGATAGTAAAAAATTTGATACAGTTGGTATAGATCTTGTTGCAATGTGTTCAAATGATCTAATATGTAATTTTGGTGAACCATTATTTTTCCTAGATTATTATGCTACTGCTAAACTAGAAGTAGAAGAAGCTAGTGCTGTAGTTAAAGGTATTGCAGAAGGTTGTATAAGATCACAGTGTGCTTTAATTGGTGGAGAAACTGCTGAGATGCCAGGTATGTATAGTGATGGTGATTTCGATTTAGCTGGTTTTTGTGTAGGTATTGCAGAAAAATCTGAGATGGATAGAGTATCAAGAGTTGAAGCTGGTGATGTTTTAATTGCCTTACCAAGTTCTGGAGTACACTCAAATGGTTTCTCACTTGTAAGAAAACTTTTATTAGAAAAACTTGGTATGAAATTTGAAGATGATTTTAATGGAAGAACTTTAATAGATACACTTCTTGAACCAACTAGAATTTATGTAAAAGAGTTCAAAGCTTGTAAAGATAAAATCAATGCTCTTGCACATATCACTGGTGGTGGTATTGTTGAAAACTTACCAAGAGTTTTACCTGATAATTTAAGAGCAGTTGTTCAAAAAGAAAAAGTAAGAGTTTTACCAATATTCCAAACTATGGGTGAACATGTAGAAGAATCTGAGATGTATAGAGCATTTAATATGGGTGTTGGTATGATATTCGTAGCAAATGAAAAAAATGTAGCTGATATATTAGCAACAGTTGAAGATGCTTATGTTATTGGTGAAATAGTTGAAGGTGAAAAAGGTTGTGATTTAGTTTAAACTAAATTTTACAATCAATATAAAAGGCTGAGCATTTTGCTTAGCCTTTTTTTATTAGTAAATAAATATAATATATTTTTAATAATAATTTAGAGATAATCAAGTATAAGAATAGATTTTAATTATTATAAGGATAGATTATGAAAAGAAAAGTTTTAATTTTAGGTGGTGGCTTTGCAGGAGTTGAATGTGCTATATTTTTAAAAAAAGAGGGAATTAAAGATGTAACACTAATATCTAATAGAGATTATTTTTATATATTTCCAACTTCTATATGGATACCAACTGGTGAATCAAAGTTTGAAGATATGTGTATTCCACTTGATGAACTATCAAAAGCTCATGGTTTTGAACTAATTATTGATGATGTTGAACAAATATTATCAAAAGAAAATAAAGTAGTTTGTAAAAATCAAACAATTGATGATTATGAATATTTAGTAGTAGCTATGGGTAGTGGAAAAATGAAACATAAAGGGAGTGAAAACTTTCTATCAATATGTGGAAATCCTCAAGATTCATTAAAAATAAAAGATAAAATAGATGAACTTATAAAAAAAGGTAGTGGAAAGATTGCTATGGGATTTGGTGGAAATCCAAAAGATCCAAGTAATGTAAGAGGTGGTCCTGCATTTGAAGTTATGTTTAATGTACATAATCAACTTAAAAAACTAGGTATTAGAGATAATTATGAACTAACATTTTTCGCACCAATGCAAGAACCAGGAGCTAGAATGGGTAAACAAGCTTTAAAAATGATGGATGTTTTCTTTGATAAATTAGATATCAAAACACACTTTGGTAAAAAGTTTAAAGAGTTTGTTCCTGATGGTATTGTATTTGAAGATGATAGTAAATTAGAATCTGATTTTACTATGTTTATACCTGCTGGTAATGGACACGATGTATTTAGTAATAGTGATCTTCCTTTAAATGATGCAGGACTTATAAATATAAACGATTATTGTGAAGTAAGAAACACTAATAAGGTATATTGTATAGGAGATAGTAGCGCATTAGAGGGCCCTGACTGGAGAGCAAAACAAGGTCATATTGCAGAAGTTATGGCTAGAAATGTTGCATATAATATAGCACAAATTGAAAAAAATAGTAAAGATAAAAAAGGCTATGAGGAACATTTAAATATTTTATGTGTTATGGATAGTGGAGATGGAGCAGCTTTTGTATATAGAGATAATAAAGGTGGTAAAATGATCCCTATGCCAGTAATTGGACATTGGCTAAAAAAAGGTTGGGGTTGGTACTGTAGAAACTCAAAACTTGGTAAAATACCAAGAATTCCAGGTATGTAAAATATAAGAGTATAAGTTTTATACTCTTATATATTAAAATCTATATTCAAATCCATAATTAAATGTTACTGCATTATCACTACTTAAACTATCATCAATATCATATCTTATAGCCTCTAGTTCTATTCTTACTCTATAATGTCTTGTAAATTTATATCTCTTACCTATATGAATAGCATAAAATTTACTATCTTTATCTTCTAAAGTATTATCAAGATCAACACTTCCAGTCCCTGCTTTTAAACCAACATATACTCTTCTACTTTGTCTAGATGCAAGTGGTATATTTATAGTAATTGATTGTTGATCTAGAGTATAATCTCTTGTATATGTTAAATCTTTATTTATAATTAATTCATAATCATCATAAAAAGGAAGACCTACATATCCATTAAAAGAATATACTGACTTATCTGTAGTTCTATTACTATTTAAATAACCATAGTTAACACCAAGACCTACAAATATTCTTAGGTCATTATTTGAATAATCTTTCTTATTTAAATAAGTTCCACTACTTGCAAAAACTGTACTAGCAAATAGTATTGGTAATAATAATTTTTTCATAACTTTTCCTAATTATTGATTTAGATCGTGAAGTTCTTTAAATAAAAATGCTTCAACTACATCTTCAACATATCTTTGAATTGGAGCAACTAATATAGCTATACCCTCTTCCATAAATGGCCACACATCTTCTTTATCACTTGAAACAATTACAACTTCAGGGAACTCTTTTACTTCAGTTCTTGTATTATAAAATTTTTCATTTACCATTTTACCTTCTGTCATTTCAAAGTAAAGCCATGCTTTAGCTTCATGAACTGGGCATATTTTTGATTCTTCTAAATCGTTTCCATCCATTGGCATTATTATATTCATATTTATTTCCTCTTTATTAATTTATTTTTTAAATCTTCTATATTTGATATCTCATTTTCATATTTACTAAATCCCCAATTTACCAAAATATATCTCATATTTATTGCTTTTGCAGCTCTTGTATCTTTTAGAGAATCTCCAACTAAAACTGCATCTTTAACATCAAATTTTAGCTTTTCAAGTATAAGTTCTAGCATATCAGGTTTTGGTTTAGCATTTTCAACCATATCAGCCCCTACAACAAATGAAAAAAACTTATAAATATCAAGTGATTTTAACATCTTAATTGCAAAAGTTGAAGATGCATTTGTTGCAACACTTAGAGTATAGTTTTGAGTTTTTAAAAATTCTAAAAGCTCATAAATACCATCATATAAAGATATATCTTTTACACAATTTTCATCATAATATTTTGTAAATAATTCTGTTTGTTCAGGTGTAAATTCACTTGTACCATAGAAAAATTCAGCTGCATTTATATCAGGATTGTTTAATTGTGCTAGCATTATATCTTTTGATATTTTTTCTAAGCCTAGATTAGATCGAACATAGTTTATAGTATTTGTTATAACATCACCACTATTTATAAGTGTTCCATCCATATCAAATATGATTAATTGTTTATTCATATTAGAATTTTAGCAAAATTTTATAAATTTGTACCTTATAGCTTTAATGAAGTTATTTTTTAATAATAATTTAAGAATTAATCGCTATAATTTCACCACATAAGCGGGAATAGCTCAGTTGGCTAGAGCCTCTGCCTTCCAAGCAGATTGTCGCGAGTTCGAGTCTCGTTTCCCGCTCCATGTAAACTTTCAATTTTAAATCAATCAAATTTTACAATTCAATTATTTTTCTAACTTTATCAATATTTTTATTTACTAAATATGCTCTAATATTTTTAGGTATTTTATTTACCCTTGCAAACTCTTTGAATTTTTTATCCATACTATTTTTACAATATGGTGCTATATATACTTTTTTATTTTGTATACTTATTGCTATTTTATTTGATATTATAATCTCTTTTTGTCTTATTATTTCTACTCTTGTATGGCTAGATATTATAAGGCCTCTTTTTTTAAGCTCTTTATCTATATATCTTATTATTAGATTTATATCATTATTTTTAAACGTCATAACTTTTAGTTCATCTAATATTAACTCATCTTCTAGTATATCTAAAGATTCAATATCATTTTTTAAATACTTAAAACTTTTTTTTATTCCATCTGTATATTGATCTAAAAACTTATTTGCAAATGTATTTCTAAAATAATTTCTTTTATATATATTTTCATTATTAGTTTCATCTATATAATATCTTATATTATTTCTTTTTAGATACTCTAAAAGCTCATCTTTACTTATTTCAAGTAACGGCTTATAAACTATATAGTTTTTCCTTTTTGAGTACTCTTGTAAGCCTATAAGCTCAACTAAACCAGCACCCTTACTAAATTGCATCAAAAACCATTCTAGTTTATCATTTAATTGGTGTGCTGTAATTAAACTATCATAATTATTATTTATAATAATCTCATCAAAAAATTTATATCTAAAATCTCTTGCAGACTTTTCACTAAATATTTCATCTTCATAAGTTTTTAAATATATCTTTTTATTATATTTTTTTGCTAAATCTTTAGCATAAGCAAGCTCTTGCTTACTTTGATCTCTTAGGTTGTAATCAACTATTGCGATATCAAACTCAATATTTAAATCAAGTAAAATAAAAAAAAGTGCAGATGAATCAACACCTGCACTAAAAGCTAATAAATTTTTATTTGTAGTAATTAAACTTTTATCAAACATCATCATTACTTACAGTAAAAAATTCTATAATTAGATCTCTCATCTCATCTTGATCGCTTATATGATTTACTTTTTGTCTAAACTCATTTGCACCATCATAACCTTTTGAATAAGTATGTAAGTGTTTTCTAAACATAACACAACCATACTCACCATAGTGTTCTACCATAGCATTAAAATGTTCTAATATAATATCTCTTTTTAGATCATAAGATATATCATCACTATTTGATTTTATTTGTTCAAATACCCATGGTTTTCCAACAGCACCACGACCAATCATAACACCATCTGCACCAGTATATTCTAAAACTTCAAGAGCTTTTTTTCTATCTTTTATATCACCATTTGCAATAACTGGACAGCTTACATTCTCTTTTATTGTTTTTATTGCATCATAATCAACTACAGCTTTATATGCACCTTTTTTTGTTCGTCCGTGTACACTTATCATATCTACACCAACCTCTTCAATTGCTTGTGCAATCTCTAAAGGTATCTTTTTATCAACTCCAATTCTCACCTTTACAGTTGTGTATTGTTTATTTGATGTCTCTTTTATTGTTCGTAAGATCTCTTGTAGTCTTGGAAGATCTCCTAGTAAGTTTGATCCACTTCCATGTCCAAATACCTTAGGAGCTGGACAACCACAGTTTAAATCTATTCCATCAATATGGTCAAATTCATTTAAAACTTCAACTGCTTGTTTTATAATAGCTGGATCTGAACCAGATATTTGTACTATATAAGGATCTTCATTTGAAGACTTTTCTAACATTTTGATTGTTTTTTTGTTTTTGTGAGCTAGTGCATTTGAACTTATCATCTCTGATACTGTTAAATCTACACCAAAGTTTTTAACAACTTTTCTAAAAGGAAGATCTGTATAACCTGCAAGTGGTGCTAAGACCACTAAAGGTTTCGAAAAATCAAGTTTTTTTTTCATTGATTATGAAAGTTTTAGGCTATCTAAATTGTAGTGTTTCCCAGCATCTTTTAGATCCATTAGAGCTTTAAATATTGTGTATTCATCTTTTTGTGAATTTGATAAAATCTCTTTTATTTGAGGGATCATCTCATATTCAAATAATACATATAAGTAACTCTCTGTTTTAGATTCATCTGCTGCACTAATATCTTCAAATAATTTGATTAGTTGTTCTGGTTGCATTGTTCTTTTATAGTTTTTAGCTATTTTAATTAACTCTTCATTACTAAAGTCATTATTTTTAACAAACTCTAAAATCTCTGCATTTGTAAATCTTTTTTCAGCTGGTTCTTTTGAATCTTTTAATAATATTTTAGTAACCATCTCATTTGTTAATGGGAAGTTATTCATAACATTTTTCATTCTATCTATTGATTTTTTCTCAATAATAACATCAAATGCATGTTCTACTACTTCTCTTTCATATTTGTCTGGAGATTTTAAAACTTCAAAAGCAAAGTTATCATCTGCATCTATTCTGTTTATTATATTTTTAAGTTCAAGTTCATTTTTTTCATCTAGTTTTAGATTTTTTAAAGATACAAATTTGTTTTCATTTAAAACCTCATTTGCAATACTAGCTGTAGCTTTTAACTTTTCATTTTCACATTTAAAGTTATCTGTTTTTACATTTATCTCTAATTGATCTATAATCTTAGCTAATTCTGCTAACTCTTTTGTTTTTACTTTTTTACTTGAATTTTTATTTATAATTCTATTTTGAATATGATCTTCAATCGCTTTTATATCATTTTGTCTAACTTTATTTTGAATAAAATTAACTGAACCATAAAACATAAGATGTAATATAGTAGCTATAAATAATAAAAATGCAGGAATAAGTACCCATACAAATACTGGTAATGTTTGATCGATAACTATATCTTGAATACCTGTTTCTATGTGTAATGTGTATGTTCCTAAATCTAAACTATATACAAAACCTGATATTAAACCTAATAAAATTATTGATGCTATTAAATATTTTTTAAAACCCATTTTAAGACTCCTTAATTTTCATCTCTTCTTCGTGTATTTCTCTACATACTGTACAATATTTTGCAAAAGGTTTAGCTTTAAGTCTTCCTATAGAGATCAACTCATCACACATTTCACATACACCATATGTACCCTCTTCTATTGCTTTTAAAGCATCTTCTATCTCTTTGTATTCTCTTGCTTGTTGTTTTGCAATTACTTCTGAAGTAAAGCTATCACTACTAGACTCCGCAAAATCGTAATCATCTTTACAATCCATGTTATGTAATAATTCTATATTTTTATTGCTATCATCAATATTACTTTGTATTGAGATTTTTCTTTCTTCTAAAATCTCTTTTAATTGTTCTATTTGCTTACTAGATGCCAAACTATTTCCTTGTATATATAATAATTTTCAAGATTATATCTAAAAAATTATAAATTATTTATGATAAGGATGATTATTTGCTATACATAAACCTCTAAATATTTGTTCTAATAGTACTATATTGGCTATTTTATGAGCCATTGTAAGATCACTTATTGATATTACTTTATCACATTTTCTTATAAAATCCCTAGAAAATCCATAAGCTCCACCTATAAAAAAGTTGATATTTGCATCACTGTGTATAAGTTTTGAGAACTCAAAACTATCAACTCTTTTTCCTAATACATCAAGTACTATATTAAATCCATTTTGCATTTTAGGTTCAAATGTATCACTATATGATTTTTGTGCTTCGTTTTGCCCTATAGTTTGGGCTTTTGATATATGTTTATTAAACATATTATGAACTTGAACTTTAGCATATTTTTTAGACATTTTAATAAAATTTTGAACCAATGGCTCAAATTGATCTTTATCATTTTTTGCTATTTGATATATATTAATTGTCATTATTTTAGTAAATCACTACCTATTACATTGTAGTATATATTTGGTATTTTATCATCAAGTTTAACACCACCAATAGCACCAACTTTATGTTTTGAGATCTTTGCTAGGTAAGATATATTATCACCTAATATGTTAGATACATCTTTTGTAGATGTTGCTCTATATGCTCCTAAACCTATATAATCTAAATCAAGTTTATTCGCATGAAGAATCTCAACTTCATTATGAGTAGAAAGACCAAATATCTTTGAAGGATTTAATTTCCTTAAAAACTTAAATACAAGCTCATCTTTAGATATATTTAGTTCATTTTTAACTCGAACTAAATCTTCTTGACCTAGATGTAAGCCATCACACTCTTTTATAAGCTCTAGTTTATCATTTATAATTATTGGTATATTTGTATTTTGTTTTAGTATTTTAAGATTATTTTTTTGAGTAGTTACATCGTTTAGTTTATCACGATATTGGATTATTTTTGCATCTTTGTTTTCACATATTTTTACAAATTCTTCCAAAGATATATTTTTCTTTAGAAGAGTTTGCATATCACACAATGCATATAGATTCACTATGCAGTTTCTTCTTTTTTGAATAATTCTAAAAGATCACCTATAGTTTTTTTCATCTCATTTCTATCTGTAACCATATCTATACTTCCATGCTCTAGTAAAAATTCTGCTCTTTGGAATCCATCAGGAAGATCAGCTCCAATAGTTTGTTTAATAACTCTAGCTCCTGCAAAACCAATTAATGCCCCAGGTTCTGCCATAAGAATATCACCTAAAAATGCAAATGAAGCTGAAACTCCACCAAATGTTGGATCTGTAAGTAAAGATATAAATGGAAGTCCTGCATTATCTACTTTTTTAAGAGCTGCAGATGTTTTTGCCATTTGCATTAAAGAGTAAGTACTCTCTTGCATTCTAGCACCACCACTTGCACTTACAATTATAATACCATGATTTGCTGCTAAAGCTCTATTACAAGCTCTTACTATTTTTTCACCTTCAACTGAACCTAATGATCCACCCATAAATGAGAAATCAAATACTACTAGTTCTGCAGGATTTCCATTTATTTTACAAGTACCAGCTACTATTGAAGATGTTTTACCTGTTTTATGTAAAGCTTCTTCTAATCTTTTTTGGTACGATTTACTATCAACAAACTCTAATGGATCTGTAGGGTGTAGTTCACTATCATGTTCTACAAATGTTCCTGCATCTGCTAAAAGTTCTATTCTTTTTGCTGCACCTATTCTCATATGAAAGTTACATTTAGGACATACATGATTTAAATTTTCAACTTCTTGAAAAAACATCAATGATTCACATGATGGACACTTAAGCCAGTGACTTTGACTTTGATCTTCTTTTTTATCTTTTTTAAGTATATCTGATTTTATTTTACTGAAAAAGTTTTTTAAATCCATTATTAATTCCTAATTATTAAATATATCCCATTATAGCATATTTTTACTTTTTATATTATTTCATAAAAAAAGCTAGCAAAAATTTGCTAGCTTTTAATCATCTAAATATAATCTCTATAGATCTTTAAATAGATCCATATCATCTAGTTTTTCCCAAGGGTAATCTTCTTGACCAACTTGTCCACGTGCTGCTACATCTGCATATAAGAATGTACTAGCACTTGGTTTATCAAGATTGAATTTTTTTGTAATCCAGTTTGGAGTAAGTGCAAAATTTTGCTCAACAAATAATGAAAGTTCATCATCGTTTAATTTTGTATATGTACCATAAGTATCAACTGCAACTGAAGTTGGTTTTGCAACACCTATTGCATAAGATATTTGAACTACACATTTTTTAGCTAAACCCGCAGCAACTATATGTTTTGCAATATATCTTGCAGCGTATAATCCACTTCTATCAACTTTTGTATAATCTTTAGAACTTTGAGCTCCTCCACCTATTGGTGAGTAACCTCCAAAGCTATCAACAATTAGTTTTCTTCCTGTTAATCCACTATCATGTAAAGATGAGTGAGATACATATTTTCCTGTTGGATTAATATGTATTGTACAATCTTCTAAAGAAAATAGCTCTTTTGGAAGATTTGTTTCAATAATAAGTTTAAGAATTAAAGCTCTTACCTCATCAATAGTGATACTTGATACACAAGGAGCAGATACAACTATAGTATCTATTCTTTGTGGATTTGAGTTTTCAAAATTATCTTTTGTAACATAATCCATAGTTACTTGTGTTTTTATATCAACACCTAAAGTATCAGGATTTTTTAAAGCATAATCATATACTTTTTCCATAAGCATTCTAGCATATGTAATAGCACTTGGCATATAGTTTGCTGTTTCACAATCTGCATATCCAAACATAATACCTTGATCTCCAGCTCCTATTTCACCATCTTCTTGGTCAACACCTTGAGAGATATCAGGACTTTGCTCATTTAATAAAACTTGTACATCTACATTTTGAGGTTTTAAACACTCTTCATCTGTAAAATGTGGATTGTTGAAATAGCCTATTTTTTCTAGTGCATCTATTGCTATTTGTTTATATTCATCTTGGCTTATTTTAGTATTTGATTTTACCTCTCCACCTATTACTACGTGTTTTCCAGCTACAAATACTTCTGATGCAACTCTTGAGTTACTATCACCTATTATTAATCTATCTACTATACTATCTGCAATTATATCTGCACATTTATCAGGATGTCCTGGACTTACTACTTCAGAAGTAAATAAATAATGTTGTTTTTGATTGTTTTTCATGTTTGTTTTCCATTTCTTTGTTTTCCCCAAAATACAAATCAATTAGTATTTTGTTTGTTTTCCATCTTTTTGTTTTCCATTGTATGTTCCTTTTGAAAAAGGAATGTAAAATAAAAGTATGTTAAAGTGATTTTAACAAATAGTTACTTAAACTTATAATAAATATTAATTCTAATATCTATTATAAGTAACACTATACTTTGTATTTAATTTATATTGTGTGTTTGGTTTTAGTTTAATAGTATATTCAAAACTATTTATACCTATTTTTTTCATACTACAATTTTCTTTACAATTATTTGTATTTTCTAATCTTTTTATATTGTTTGAATAATTAGTTTCTTTTACTTTTATAGTTTGTGTTTGATTTGATCTATTTTTTACCACTCTTATATAATGACTCATTAGTGAAGTTTTTGTTTTGTTAAAATTAATTTGCTTTATCTCTTGAGTTATATCAAAATATTTTCCAATGTTTAATACAATTGTACCATCTTTACTTGTATGATTTATATTATCAAGCCCTATAAAGTGTGATATATCTTTTTCTTTTTTATAAACTCTTATTGTCCCTTTTGGTAGAGGTATACCCATATTGTTTGATAAACTATTTTTTATTTTTATTTTATGATTAAACTTTTGATTATTCATACTTGAAAATCTATGTAAATATATATTATTTGAAACACTTGCATATTCATTTATTTTTATATTATTTACTTTTAGAAAGTTTATTTGCTTTTTTTGTTTGTTATAAATTGTTTGTTTAAATGGTATTTTATATAAATGGTACCCAGCAAACTCTTTTTGCCTTACTATTGGTGTAGCTACTGAATCCATAGCTACCATATTTTTATACATCATTCTTGGTTTATTTTTAGATCTACTATTGATATCTCCTGCTATACAATAAATATTTGCATCTTTATATGTAGCACCTGAGTTATTTGTAATACTAATCCATCCATTAAGTGTATTTTCTTTATTTATATTTAGTATATAATCACTCTTCCAAGATATTCCAGTAGTAAGATAATTTAGTTTTATATCTTGTTTGCCTTTTTTACTTTTTGTTTCCCATATTAAACTAGGTTTAGTTAAAAGATCACTTGGAATTTTATCAAATATAATATCTGTTTTATTTATACCACTTATTATTTGACCTTGGCTTTGTAGTATTATTGGATCTATAGCTAATAGTTTAGCTTCTTTTATTTTATATTTAAAATTATCTACTTGAACTTTATATTTAATAGTTTTATTTATATTTTTACTAAGTAGTTTATCTAAAGTTAATATATCATACTTATAGTTTTGAGAGTACAATATTGTAGGTTTTGAAAAATTAGGAATTATAGATTCAAATATTACAGAACTAGCAATCCCTTCATATATTAGATCTTGTTTAGAATTGTTTTTTAATTCAAACTCTCTTGTTTCATTTATCATTGCTAGATTACTATTATAAACACTAAGACTTAGATCTTTAGTGTTGTTTATTTTAGTACTATTTGCACTTAATATGCTAGTTGTTAATAAAGTTAAAATGATTTTATTTTTCATTTAATTTTCCTACATTTGTAACTGTAGTTTTTGTATACTCAAAATACTTATCTTCACTTGGTTGAACCATAAGTACAACACCATAAAGACTCAATAAAACAGCAATTGCAACTGCTATATTTTTGATCACTATTTTATTAATATCTACTCTTAGCAAAAGTGTAAGTAAAACTAAACCTATAATAAATAATATAATCCCTGTTTTCATATAAAGTCCTAAATATTTTATGCTACAATTGTAGCAAAATTATTAAAAGGTTTACTTTATGAACACAATTAATTATAATAATAAAAAAATCATTCCAAGCAAAGTCGTATGTATAGGTAGAAACTATGTAGAACATATAAAAGAATTAAATAATGAAACACCAGATACTATGGTAGTTTTTAATAAAACAAACTCTGCTATTACTAATAGTTTAGAGTTTTTTACTCCTGATACTAGATTTGAAGGGGAGATATGTTTTTTAATAAAAGATAGTAAAATAGATGGTATTGGGTTTGGACTTGATTTAACAAAAGCAAATATTCAAAATAAAATGAAAGCCAAAGGTTGGCCTTGGGAGAGAGCTAAGTCTTTTAATAAGAGTGCAGTTTTTGGTGAGTTTGTAACATTTGATGGAAATATAAAAGATATATCTATGAAACTATTTATAAATGATAATCTTGTACAATTTGCAACTTATGATCTTATGATATATAAACCATCACAAATGTTACAAGAGATTCAAACATTTATGAGTTTAGAAGATGGTGATATTATTATGTCAGGAACTCCAAAAGGTGTTGCTACATATAATAAAGGTGATATTTTTAAAGGTGAAATATATTGTGCTGATAAATTACTTGTAAGATCTGAGTTTGTAGTTAAATAATATTTAAAGGGTTTGTACTATTTATAGTACTATATACCTTTGGCATCTTATTTTGTAATTTGTTTTCTATAAATACTAAAGCTTTATTTATAAACTTTATTCTAGCTCTTATTTTTATGATTAGTTTTTTAGCTCTTGGACTTGTAATAATAAGTGAAGTAAGGCTAAGTGCAATTGCTAAAGTTGTGCCAGGAATTGGCAAGGGTGTTGCTATAATTGCTAACAGTAAAACTACTGATGCAATTATAGTAAAAAGAAGATTCTTACTCCTCTTCAAAGAACTCATATTCTCTAAAAGCGTTATCTAAATTTGCTTTACTTAATCTATCAAACAGTTTCATATCTTTATATTTTGACATATCTGTATTTTTTACAAACTCATCAAGACCTATATCATCTTCAATTGCAGCCATTGCAAGTCTTTTTAAGTCACTTAAGTATGATTTCATATGATTATATGCTGTAAGATCAGTATATTTACCATGTCCATTTGCCCATACTTTTACATCATATTTACCCATTATATCAAGTGATTTTAAACTACCTTCTATACTTCCATCTCTAATTGATGTTAAACGCTCAGAGAATAATAGATCTCCTGAGAATAATACTTTTTCATTTGGCATATATACAAACATATCTTGTTTTGTATGTGCAGGATCTTTTAGTACAACTATCTCAAATTTATATCCATCAACATCTAGTGTTGTATTGTTTGATATTATATTATCTATCTTTACTATCTTAGTACCTTTTGAATCCTCTTTTTTTAGTTTATTTAATATTCTTGTAGATCCACCAATTTTAAAAGTATCAGCTTGTAATTTACATGCATATATTGGTATATTTTTCTCTTTATAATAAGAGTTACCCATCCAGTGATCATCATGCATATGAGTATTAATTACAAGTTTAATTGGTAAGTTTGCTATTTTTTTCATAGCTTCATGAGCTTGAGAAGCATAAGCATAAGATGCTCCACTATCTATTACTACCCAGTGTTTTTTTGTATTTACCCAATAAGTATTAGCAATATTCCCACCATTTTCTTTTGTTACAATCTCATTATGTCCTGTAAACATATACACACTTGGGCTTATTTTTTTTGGGTTTAGTTTATAATCCATAGCAAAACTTGCTACACTTAAAAGTATTATTAATCCTAATTTTTTAATCAATTTTTATCCTTATTTTTAATATTTTTCTTCATCTGATGGAAAAGATAGATCTTCTATATCATTTTTATACTGCTCTACTGCATCTCTTACAAGTTTAGCACCGTTTAGATATTGTCTTACAAATTTTGGTTTAAACTCTTCAAAGAAACCTAACATATCAGACCAAACTAAAACTTGACCATCAACTTCAACACCAGCTCCAATACCAATTACAGGTATGCTAATAGCTTCTGTTATTTTCTTTGCTGCTTCTTCTTTTACACCTTCAACAACCAATGCAAAAGCTCCAGCTGTTTCTATATCAATAGCATCTTGGATTAGAGTTTTGATATTATCTTCATCTTTACCTTTTACTTTATATCCACCTTCACTTCTGAAGTTTTGAGGCATAAGACCAATATGTCCACATACAGCAATAGAGTGTGTAGTAAGAGCTTTTACTATATGAGCTTTAGAGCTTCCACCTTCAATTTTAACAGCACTAGCATTTGTATTTTTAAATACTTTTGTACAATTTTCAATAGCATCTTTTTCATTTGTATATGTACCAAATGGCATATCACATATTACAAATGTATTTTTAGCACCATTACAAACAGCATTTGTATGGTATATCATTTGATCTAGTGTAGCACTTAGAGTATCTGGCTTTCCAGCAAAACTCATATTTAAACTATCTCCTACAAGTATAAAATCAACTTGTTCATCAAATAGTTTTGCAAATAAAGCATCATATGCAGTTATCATAGTTAATTTTCTATTTCCCTTAGCATTTTGAATACTTGTTATTGTTTGTTTCATAATTAAAACCTTTGTTATTTTGTGATATAATCACTTGTATATTAATGTGATTATACATAAATAAAATTAAAATTAATTATAAATGATATAATTAACTAATATTATAAAGAAGGAAATATTTTGATTGAGAAAAAATTAGTTGGATTTATAACTGCATCTTACCCTAGTAATAACTTTACAGTTGACTTAGCATTAAGTATGAAAGAAGCTGGAGTTGATACTTTAGAGTTAGGGATCCCTTTTTCAGATCCTGTTGCAGACGGACCAGTAATTGAAAAAGCTAGTTTAATGGCATTAGAAAATGGATTTAAACTAAATGACCTATTTGAAATAAGCTCACAAATAGCACCAAAGATGGATACTTTATGGATGGGATATATGAATCCTTATTATAAATATGGTGTAGAAAATTTCCTTAAAAAAGGGAAAGAGTTTGGAATAAAAGGTTCTATTATTCCAGATCTTCCTTATGAAGAAGCTATAAAATATAAAGATCTATTTAACTCTTATGATCAAAGTATTATAGACTTTGTAGCTCCAACTACTCCTAATGATAGAATAGAGATGCTTACAAAAAACTCAAGTGAGTTTATATATCTTGTTGCATATGCAGGAATTACTGGAGCTAATAAAAGTGAAGATTTAAGTAAAATAATCACTAAAATAAAAGAGGTAACTTCAACACCTGTTTATATTGGATTTGGTGTAAACACAAAAACTGCAAAAGAGAAAGTAAAAGGTGTAGATGGTGTTATTGTAGGAAGTGGTTTTGTTCAAAAGCTAATAGATACAAGCCTTAGCAATAATGAAAAGATCACTCAAATCACTCAAATAGCTAAAGAGATAAAAGAGAAAATAAACTCTTAATCTCTTTTTAGCTAAAATTCGCTTTTAATATTTACATATTAACTACTTATGACCCTATCGTCTAGTGGCCAAGGACGTTTGGATTTCCTCCAAAACACGATAGTTCAAATCTATCTGGGGTCGCCAATTTAAAATCAGCTAAAACTTATATACAATCTCTAATTGAAAATGATCTAAAAAACTTTTATTATCATTTGCACTACTATATGCTTTGTAAAATATATCCATACTTAGTTTATTATATTTTTTAAATATATATCCAAGACCTAGATTTATTCCATTTTGCTTATCTATTTTATTATTTATATATGTATAATCTTGAGTTCCATAATTAACACTTAATCTTATATTTTTATACTTTGTATTTGTAAATGGATATTGTCTTATACCAATTTGATAGGCTAAATCTTTATTATTTGATTCATGAATATAATAAATATGAGTATAAAGTTCATAATCAAGTTTTGTTTTATAAGAAAGCCCAGCAAAAATTGTATTTTCAAATGAATTTGTAATACCTAGTTCTATAGAAAGTGCATTAGATAAATCTTCAATAAAACTATCTTCATAAATATATTTTGGATATTTACTATTATTTTTATTAGTATATGATATTACTTTTGCATTTAAAGATGTTGTAGTATTTAAATTACATATTGAAGCATCTGCACTTAAATAATTTTTAGGTGAAGTATTGTGATATACGATATTTAATAAAACATTTGCTTCAACTTTTTTAGCCTCTTGTTTTAATTTTTTATAAATTTGTTCTTTTGATAAATGTTTATTATCATCTATTTTTATAGTTTTTATAAGCTTACAATCTTTTTGAGGAATATAGTTTTCACTAATTATTATATCATCAACTGAAGCATAAACACTTGCTATTGCTAAAATTAATATAAAAAAACTTTTTTTCATAAATATCCTTTATTAAAAAATTATTCTATCATATATTAGCATAAAATAATATGCTACAATATCATTGATGAAAAACCTACCTATAAATGATATCCTAGATAATATTATTAAAAAACTAAAATCAAATAATAAATTAATACTACAAGCACCTCCTGGTAGTGGAAAATCAACTGTTATTCCAATATCATTTTTAAATGAATCTTATACTAAAAATAAAAAAATAATAGTTTTACAACCCCGAAGAGTAGCAGCTAGAATGGTAGCAACTCAACTAGCTTTTAATATAAATGAAAAAGTTGGGAACACTATAGGATATATTATAAAAAATGAAAATATCCAAAATAAAAATACAAAAGTTTTAGTAGTAACTGAAGCAATTTTAACAAGAATGATACAAGATGATCAAGAACTACGTGATGTATCTATGATAATATTTGATGAATTTCATGAAAGAAGTATCCATAGTGATTTAGCACTTGCACTTAGTCTTGAAGTGCAAGAACTTTTAAGAGATGATCTAAAAATTATTTTAATGTCTGCTACACTTAATAGTAGTGAAGCTTTAAAATTATTAGGTGAAAATACACCTGTTATTACTTCTAATGGAAGACTTTTTGAAGTACAAGATATATATTTAGACAAAAAAACACTTCTAAATAAAAACAATATTTATGATATTACATATGATACCATTTTAAATTCTTTAAAAA
Organism: uncultured Helicobacter sp.; assembly: GCA_964482285.1. Taxonomy (GTDB): domain Bacteria; phylum Campylobacterota; class Campylobacteria; order Campylobacterales; family Arcobacteraceae; genus CAIJNA01. The sequence continues at coordinate 151,880 of CAYZWZ010000001.1, forward strand.
ATGACAATGGAGATATACTAGTATTTTTAAGTTCTCTTAGACACATAAATAATTTAGCTATTAAATTAAATAACACTATAAACAAAGATGATATTATAGTATTACCTTTATATTCAGCATTAAGTAAAAAAGAACAAGACTTAGCAATAAGAAAAAATAGTAAAAGAAAAATAATTCTAAGCACCAATATAGCTCAAACTTCACTTACTATTGATGGGGTAAAAGTAGTAATAGATACAGGATATGAAAATCAATCAAGCTATAACTTTAATACTGCTATGAATAGTTTAAATGAGCAATTTATAAGCATAGATTCTTCAATACAAAGAGCAGGACGAGCAGGACGAACAAGCAATGGGAAATGCTATAAAATATGGCAAAAAGGTAAAATACTAGAGCCCTCGGATAAACCAGAAATACTAAGAAGTGATTTATCAAGTCTAATACTTGATTTGGCACTTTGGGGAGATACTGATTTTAACTCATATAAGTTTATAGATATTCCAAAAGATGATTTTATATCTTCAAATAAAGAGCTTTTAGAGTTTTTAAATATGATAGATAACTCATCAAATATAACTAACTATGGACAAATAGCTATAAAATTAGGACTTCATCCTAGATTTGCATTTATGATTTTAAGTGCAAATAACCTTGGCTTTGCAAAAGAAGCTTGTATATTAGCTTCTATATTCTCATCAAATCTTAGCTATAAAGATGATTTCAAATTAATCTTTTTTGATATATTAGCTAATAATATTAAATCATATATCCATAAAGATATACTAAAAACTAGCAATATATATTATAAAAAGCTACAAAAACTAAATATAATAAAAGAGCCTAAAAAGTTCAAAGATAATATGCTAGGTGTTCTTACACTTTTTGCATATCCAGATAGACTAGCAAAACAAAGAAAACTAAATAGTGAATTTTATAAACTAAGTAATGGTAAAGGGGCTATGCTTAAAAAAGATGATGTTTTATTTAATAGTCAATATCTAGTTGTACCAAATATTATGGCATCAAATACAAATTCTATAATATCAAGTGCTATTAAAATAGAGTTTGATTTTATAAAAACTTATTTTAAAAATATCATTCATAAAAGAGAAGATATAAACTATGATAAAAGTTCAAATAGTATAAATATCCAAGAGATATTTTATATACTAAAACTTGATCTATTTTCAAAAAAATTAAGCCTTGATGATACAGAAAATAAAAAAGAATTATTTTTAAATATTATCTCAAATGATATGTATAGTTTACTAAATTTTAATTCAAAGGTTCAAGAATTTAGAGCAAGAATAAACTTTGTAAATCACCATATACCAAATAAATTTATCTCTATGAGCAATGAGTATTTACAAGAAAATATTTTAAATATTATTGAACCATATATAAATAATATAAATAGTATAAAAGATATAAAAAATTTAGACTTATATAATATTTTATATAGTTTATTAAGTTTTGAAGAGACAAAATCACTTGAAAATTTAGCTCCTTCATTTATAAAAGTACCAAGTAAAAGAGATATAAAAATAGATTATAGTGATATAAATAATGCAGTATTAAAAGTCAAACTACAAGAGATCTTTGGACTATTTGAAACACCAAAGGTTTTAAACAATACTATAAGCTTACAAATACATCTTCTTAGCCCTGCAAATAGAGCTATAGCAATTACAAATGACATAAAATCATTTTGGGATAATGCTTATATAGATGTAGTAAAAGATATGAAAAATAAATACAAAAGACACTATTGGCCTGATAATCCTTATGAAGCAGTTGCCACAACAAAGATAAAAAAATATATGTAGTTTTAGAACTAATTATTTAAAATTATAGTTTGGTATAGTTATAGATATTGGATGTGAATACCCTTGTACTTTACACCATTTATAACCCTCTTTACGGTAATAACCAGTGATTTTTTTCTTTATGATTTTAGATTTATAGCAGTTTTTGAAAACTCCTGATATTTTCCATATATCATAATGTCTTTTATCTTTTATTTGATTTCCATACTTATAAGTTTTTGTTTGGTAGATTTTAAGTTCTCCATTTATAACTTCATAATTATAAATAGTATTTGTAGTTTGATTTTTTACAAATCCATTTTTATTAAAAATAAGAGTATAACTTTCACCACGATTTGTAGAGAACTCTTTACCAAAAGAAGTAAAACCATTAGATTTTAATGATGATACTTCCCATACACCTAATATTGATTGTTTAGTGTATCCTTTTGCATTAAGAATAACTATAAATAAACCTAATATATATAATATACGCACTATTTATACCTTGCTTCTTTTATTTTATATGCTCTTAAAGCAGATATTTGATTATACTTTTTTAACATATCTTTAATCTCTTTATTGTAAGAACTACTAATAATATCTTTATAAACATTTTCTTTTATAAATAAAGCTAATTGTTTAGAATAGCCTTTATCTAAACTACCTAAGTTTTCTATAATATCAAAAAGAACCCATACTGATAATTTTAGTGGTTTGTAGTTTTTATTTGTATCTTTGATCTTTTTTTCTAAGGCTATAAATCCTTCAATACTATTAGGAGAACCTCTTAACATAGTAAACTCATCATTTATATTTCTTATATAAATAAATTTTTGGTTTTTCAAAAAAGCAGCAAGTTTTATTATTAATAATGAGTTGTACTCATCTATAATTTTTTCCTCTTTAGCTATATTGTTTGCAAATATTTCTTTAAATTTATCTTTAGTAAGTGACTTTTTAATTTTAGTATAATCTACAGCATTAGAAAATTCAGATCGCAAAGTAGGTTCACTAATTTTTAAAGAATAAAAGAATATTGAAAATATTATAAATATAGGAAGGATAATATAAAGAGATATTACTTTAATAATTTTAAAAAGAGTACTAACTACTTTTCCTGTTGCCGTTTTAGCTTTAGTACCACTTTTTGAATATCCATAAGCAATAATAAAAAATAGTACAATTGGAATATTGGAATACACAAGTATCATTAAATCAAGTTTACTTGATCCAAAAGTTATATAAAGAACATAAGCATAAGCAATAGATAATAAAAATGCAAAAATTCTAGCTTTTGAACCTAAATTAAATCTTTTATATCCTTCAATAGCAAACCATAATAATGCAATTACACCTGCAATTATAGCTCCTACAAAGACCATAAATGCAAAAGCTATCCCCTCAGCACCTCCTGAGCCTTTTACAATAGTACCACCCCAATCTGTCTGCTTCCGTTCTATGCCATTGCCATCTTTATATGTATACTCTTGAAAAAAACCCATGCTAATCCTTAATATGTAATAAAACCATTATATCCTTCCTAGCTTAAATATGAAAATTAAAAAAATATATTTAATATTTTTAAACTAAGCTTAATTTTAAAAACATTTGGGTATAATCCATAACTTTTTTCAGAAAAATAATAAATTTTGGTAAATATTTTATATATTTACTAAAGCTAAATTTCCGTCTGAAATTAGGTAGTATCTGTATTGCAGGATGTAATATAGAGAAGCTTGGGCGATTGCTTAAAATCGTTAACAAACCAATTTTAAAAGGAAAGAAATGCCTACAATTAATCAATTGATTAGAAAAGAGCGAAAAAGAGTGATTGAAAAATCACAATCTAGAGCGCTTGAATCATGTCCACAAAGAAGAGGAGTATGTACAAGAGTATATACAACAACACCAAAGAAACCTAACTCGGCTTTAAGAAAAGTTGCAAAAGTTAGATTAACTACTGGTTTTGAGGTTATCTCATACATTGGTGGAGAGGGTCATAACCTTCAAGAACATAGTATTGTTCTAGTAAGAGGGGGTAGAATTAAAGATTTACCTGGTGTTAAATATCATATTGTTCGTGGAGCTCTTGATACTGCTGGTGTTGCAAACAGAACTGTTGCAAGATCTAAATACGGTACTAAAAAGCCGAAGAAATAAATAGAAGAAGGATTATAAAATGAGAAGAAGAAAAGCTCCCGTTAGAGAAGTAATGGCTGATCCTATTTATGGAAGTAAAGTAGTTACAAAATTCATGAACATGATTATGTTAGATGGTAAAAAATCTATAGCACAAAAAATTATCTATGGTGCATTAGCAAACTTAGATAACAGAGGTGAAGAAAAAGGTATCGAATTATTCGAAAAAGCCTTAGAAAATGTTAAACCACTTTTAGAAGTAAAATCTAGAAGAGTTGGTGGAGCTACTTACCAAGTACCTGTTGAAGTTAGACCAGAAAGAAGACAAACATTAGCACTTAGATGGCTTGTTGATATGGCTAGAAAAAGAAATGAAAGAACTATGGTAGATAGACTTGCAAACGAATTATTCGAAGCAGCTAACGAAAGAGGAAATTCATTCAAGAAAAAAGAAGATATGCATAAAATGGCAGAAGCTAATAAAGCGTTTGCTCATTACAGATGGTAGGAAAATAATATGGCAAGAAAAACACCACTAGGGAGACTTAGAAATATTGGTATTGCTGCACACATTGATGCAGGTAAAACAACAACAACTGAAAGAATTTTATTCTACACAGGTGTTGAGCATAAAATAGGTGAGGTACATGATGGTGCTGCAACTATGGACTGGATGGAGCAAGAGCAAGAAAGAGGTATTACAATTACTTCTGCTGCTACTACTTGTAACTGGACTCACCCAAAAACAAAAGAAGAACTAATGATTAACATCATTGACACTCCGGGTCACGTTGACTTTACTATTGAAGTTGAGAGATCTATGAGAGTTCTTGATGGTGCTGTTGCAGTATTCTGTTCAGTTGGTGGGGTTCAACCACAATCTGAAACAGTATGGAGACAAGCTAACAAATATAGAGTTCCAAGAATGATTTTTGTTAACAAAATGGATAGAACTGGAGCTGATTTCTTCATGGTTGAAGAGCAAGTTGGTTCAAGATTAAAAGCTAATCCAGTGCCAATTCAAATTCCTATTGGAGCTGAAGAAAACTTCGCTGGTGTTGTTGATTTAGTTCAAATGAAAGCTATCGTTTGGGATCAAGATGCTGCTATGGGTTCTAATTACCACGTAGAAGATATTCCTGCTGATTTACAAGATCAAGCTGAAGAGTATAGAGAAAAAATGATTGAAGCTGCTGCTGAAGCTGATGATGAATTAATGAACAAATACCTTGAAGGTGAAGAGTTAACAGAAGATGAAATCGTTTCTGGACTTAAAAAAGGTTGTTTAAATATGACAATTACACCTATGACATGTGGAACTGCATTTAAAAATAAAGGTGTACAAACTTTACTTGATGCTGTTGCTATGTATATGCCTTCTCCATTAGAAGTTGAAGATATTAAAGGTGAAACTCAAGATGGTGAAGATGTTATCGTTGAATCAACAGATAATGGTGAAGTAGCTGCATTAGCATTTAAAATTATGACAGATCCATTTGTTGGTCAACTTACATTTACAAGAGTATACAGAGGTGTATTACAATCTGGTACTTATGTAATGAACTCAACAAAAATGAAAAAAGAAAGAATCGGAAGATTACTTAAAATGCACGCAATCAAAAGAGAAGAAGTTAATGAACTTTATGCTGGTGAAATTGGTGCTGTTGTTGGTCTTAAAAATACAATTACTGGAGATACTTTAGCATCTGAAAAAGATCCTGTAGTATTAGAAAGAATGGATTTCCCAGAACCAGTTATCTCTGTTGCAGTTGAGCCTAAAACTAAAGCAGATCAAGAAAAAATGGGTATCGCTCTTGGTAAATTAGCTCAAGAAGATCCATCATTTAGAGTTGAAACTGATGAAGAATCTGGTCAAACTATTATTTCAGGAATGGGTGAACTTCACCTTGAAATTCTTGTAGATAGAATGAAAAGAGAATTCTCTGTTGAAGCTGAAGTTGGTGCTCCTCAAGTTGCTTATAGAGAAACAATTAAAGCTGGTGTTCAACAAGAATATAAATATGCTAAACAATCTGGTGGTAAAGGTCAATATGGTCACGTTTACTTAAGAATTGAGCCTATGACTGCTGAAGAAACAAATGAAGAAGGTTTTGAATTTATTAATGAAGTAAAAGGTGGAGCTATTCCAAAAGAATATATTCCAGCTGTTGAAAAAG
>CAYZWZ010000002.1:0-123762 GCA_964482285.1 uncultured Helicobacter sp.
TATCCTCACCTGTTGGGTTCTCATCGTTATCAACGATTGATTCTGTTGGACACTCGTCTAAACAAGCATCACAGTTTATACATGTATCTGTAATTTTAACTGCCATTTTATATCTCCTTAGTTTTGATGTAAAAACTTTATCATAAAGAATCTGAAATGAAAATAAATTTCTATAACAAATATCGAAATTTATTATTTTTAACCATTTTCATAAATTTAAGTTATATATAACAAAATATTAAGTAAAGATTTAATATTATAATTAATATAAACAAATCAAGGAAGAATATGTTTAGCTTAATTAAAAAATTACAATTGATGCTTTCAAATTTAAAAAAGAACAAAGGATTGTTCTTTACAATAATAACTGTACTATCAATCAGTGGGATTGTTTTATTTATGTACTTAATCATGACTATGACAAGTAGTATCAAACAAGATGTATACACAAGTATTGCAAATAAATCATCTCAATCAATCGATAATCTATTAAAATCTCACAAAGAACTTTACAATGATTTAGCAAAAATTGTTATTGCTCAAAACGAAACAATAAATGCTATAAAATCAGTAAATCAAAATAATATAACTAATCTAGAGACAAAATATAATAAACTTTTTGACAATAAAACAAAATATCCAATAATATTTAATTTTTATTCTAGTTTAAATCCAAATGCCAATTATAGATCAACTATAAATAATTTATTACGATCTAAAAGTGAAGTTTATGGTATAGAAACTCAAGCAAGTGGTGTTTATATTACATATGTAAAGCCAGTTTATGAAAAAAATAAAAACTTTATAGGTCTTATTGAGATTAAACAATCAATACACTCTATAAAAAAATATTATGAGATGCAAGATTCATTATTTATGTTTATGATGCATAAAAAAATGTTAGTTAAATTATCTTTAAAAGTAAAAACTGGTAAATTTAAAAGTGTAGTTGGTCCATATATTGTAAAACAAGGTAACTACTCAAGTAGATTCTATAGTACATTATCGGAGATGGATGAAAAAACTTTTAAACACTCTTTAAAAGTTAAATACGATAATGATGAAAAATATTTTAGATCATATAAACAAGTTACAGATATAAATGGACTTGATATTGGATTATTTGTATTTGCAGATAGAATAGAAAAAAATGATGGTTTTGTTGCTCTTGTTGATAAAATGGTTAAATCTGTAACTTATGTATCTCTTGGTTTAGTAATCTCAATATTACTATTTATGTTCTAGGAAATTAAATGAGAAGATTAAAATTATTAAAAATATATTTTATATTTGCTCTATTTATAACATTTGTAATTATAGCTAATTATGATGCAGTAATTAGTTCATTTAAAGCTACTATTACATTTAACTCAGGGATATTAGCAATATTTTTAATTGGTTTTATTGTTATTATGCAATCATCAATTAGACTTACTATGCTTGCTGGTACATTTGGTGTATTATCATATAAAAAAGGTAAAGAGTTAGAGTTTTACTTAAATGGTATTGGTAAACTAATGCCTGCAACTATTGCAAATATGTTTGAAAAAAGAGCTAAAAAAGGTGTACTATTTTTTACAGATAGTGAAGCAAAAGATGTATCACTATGGTTAGAAGAGCAATTTTTCAATACTAAAGGTTATATATCATTTTTCGTAGGTACTTCACTTATGATTGGACTTTTCGGAACATTCTCTGGACTTTTAAAAGCTATTGATGATATGGGTGCTATTATTTTATCTTTAGGTGGAGATATTAATATTGGTGAGATTATGGCACAATTTGCAGGACCACTAGGTGGTATGGCGGTTGGATTTTCATCTTCATTATTTGGTGTTGCTGCTGCAATTATATTAAATATATTACAATATATACTTTCAAGACAACAAGCTGCTTTTAGTGAAGATGTTCAAGATTGGCTAAAAGGTAAATTAATTGACTCACAATCAAGTGATACATTAAAACTAATAGATATATCAAATCAAAAAATCAAAGATGGTAGTGCCGTATCGACAAATGGAATCACTCCTGGAAGTACAGCATTTATGGATATATTTGTTGATAGTATTAGTGAATTAACTGATAGTATTAATAAATCAAATAAGTCTAGTGAACTTATATATAAACAATTGATGCAATATTTAGATCAATTAAATAAATCAAATGAGAGTGAATCTAATATATTTGAGAATATTGAAACCTCATTAAAAGAATTAAATGTTAATCAATTCTCGTCAACTACTACATTAGAAGATGCAATTAATAGAGTATCAACCAATATATCAAGTCAACATAAAACAATGAGACATCTTGTTGAATTACAAGAAGAAAATAACAAATTAGTAAAAAGGTAGTTTGTAAAGTATGTCAAAAAAATGTTTAGAAGAATTTAATCCCTGGCCATCATTTGTGGATATTTTTTCTTCAGTTATCCTTGTATTATTATTGTTCTTATTAGTACTAATTGTAAATGTAGGATACTATTCACAATTTAAATTTAAAATACAATATGAAGGTTCAATAATTACTGACAAAATTGTATTAACAGAAACTGCAGATGTAATTAAAGTTGATAAAGAAAATGATAAAAATATTACAACTGAAAGTGTTGTTCAAACTGCCGATATGAAAGATATCACAACACAGGCTATGCAAGAATATCTTACAGCTGCAACTGATATAGAATCTGCAGGTGAAGATCTAGCAGATAAAAAAAGAGACACTACACCACAACAACAAGATATAAAAGAGGAAGATAAAATATTTTATGTTAAATTTAATGGTAATGATATATTCATAAGTGATCAAATAGTAGATCAATTAAAAGCATTTATTAATAAAATAAAAACAAAATATCCAAATGCAAAAATAACTTTATCTTCAGTTGATCCTATTGATCAGTTAAGTTTAACAGTAGCTAAGCAAATATCTCTGGGAAGAATAATTGCAACAAGATCACTTATTAAAAAATTTAAGTTTAATATGAAAAATTTACATCTAAAATTAAGTGATAAAATTAAAATTCCAGAAGATTTAGATTCTAAATATGGATTTATAGTTGTGAAAGTAAATTAGAGGGAAAAATGGTAATAAATAATAAAATATATATAGCAGTATTATTGATTTTAAATTTAACTATTCTAAATGGTGAACTTGTTAAATCTCAATCAGCGGAAAATCCTATTATAAATAATCCTGCTGAAGTTATTACTGATGCTGAAATAAATATACAAAATGAAGATAAATCAGCATTAGTAAAAGAAGATCCAATAAATACACAAAATTATAATGACTTAGATAAAAATTTTGATTTTTCAAAATATGAAAATATAACATTAAAAAAAGTGATTCTAGAAACATTAGCAGCAAGTAATAATCTAAAAGCTGCAAATGAAAAGTTAATACAAACAAGAATTGCCTATGGTGAAGGGAAGAAAGGTTATCTTCCAACAGTAAATTTTGCATTAGATACAAAAGTTGAAAAAAGATATGCTGTAATTCAACCAGAAATTGGTAATAGAGAAACTAAAGTTATTCATGATCAAAGATATAAAATAACAATAGATCAACCACTTTATAGCGGAGGATCAACTGATCTTAAAATTAAAACATTAAAAGCAAAATATCAAGCAGCTAAAAATAAATATCAAATAGTTTTAAACCAAACAATACAAACTGCAATAAAAGCATATTTTACACTTTTATTTGATATTGAAAATGTAAATTTAACAAGTATGAATATGGAAAAACTAAAAAAGATTCTTGATATCTCACAAGTAAAATATGATAGTGGAGCAATAAGTGCAGGAGATTTAGCTGCTATTAAAGCTGGAGTAGCAAATGCTCAAACGCAATTAAATACAACAAGATCTAAATTAGCTGATTCTATGGATTATTATTTATATCTTTTAAATAATAGATTTGAAAATACGAAACCTTTTGAGAAAAATTTCACAATTAATGTTGGTACATATGAAGAGTTAAAACAAACAATAATAAACAATAACCTTTCTCTTATAAACTATAGATTAAATATTGAAGGTACAAAACATAAACTAAAAAGTTTCCAAAATAAATTTAAACCAAAGATAGATCTTCAAATGAAAATGTCTCATATTTTAAATCAAGAAGATTATATTGATGATGAACAACTATATACAGCAAAAATATCTTTTAGATATAACATATACAATAAGGGTGCTGATATGAACTCTATTAGTAATATATATAGTACAATTGAAGAGTTACAATATAGATACCAAGAAGAGATTAAAAAAATATCTTGGGATACATCAAAATTATATAACTCTATTAAATCATTAACAAATTCTTTAAAAAGTACAAAAGATGAGATAACAGCCTCTAAAGAGATGGTTGATGTTTATTGGGAAGGATTCCAATTAGGAGAACAAGATCTACAAGTTTTACTTCAAGGGCAAAGACAACTAAACACTGCTCAAACAAATCTTCTAAAATTAAAAAAAGATTACTTAACAAATATGTTTAAGGTTTTAAATCAAACAAATGAATTAGCAAGCTTTTTTGGTATAAATTATGAAGATACTAGTTTTATCAATTTTACAAATACAGAAGATCAAAAAATAACTGTAGATATGAATAATTCTATTTATGATCAATTATCAAAACTTAAACCACCTATGGATAATTATTTAGAACTAATTCAAGAGTATACTTTTGATGATATTGTTAGCTTTAAAGATAAGTTCTTACAAAGTGATGATACGAAATATACAATAGTAGTTAGTGACTTTAAAAATACTTATGATGCATATACATATCTAAAATTAAATAGATTGATCTCTGATTCATTTACTTTTGATTATTATAAACAAGATGGTATGTTATTAAAAGATAGTTTAAAGAAAAAAGTAAAAATAGCTACAAAAGTATCTCATGGTATATTTGATACAAAAGAGGATGCTCAAGAAGTTATAAATGATAGTTTTAATAATCCATCAAAACAGATCACTATAGCAAAAGTAAAAGATATAAAACAAAGTTATATATCATATGTAGATGGATTAACTACATATATAGACCCTTATGTTATAAAACCAATTAAACCTAAGAAGTTCCAAACAAATCAAGTATTTAAGAAAAAATTCTTAAATGCAAATAAAGATTATTTTACTATAAATATTGTTTCACTTTCAAGTATGAAAAAAGCAGAAATTTTATTACAAAACTATGGTATAGAAAATGATTCTTTTGTATTTAAGTATGGTAGAGATGGCAAATGGGTAAAAGTGATGTATGGTGTATTTAAAACATACTCACAAGCATTTGAAGCATTAAATAATAAACCAGATTTAGTACAAAAATATCATCCAGTAATAGAAAAGATATCACATAAACAAGAGCTATATAAAAAATATGAAGAGTTTAATATACCTAAAGTTTATAAAACAAAAGTTGTACCAGCAAATAAAAAAGATATACAAATAGCAAAAAAAGTTATAGATCAAAAAAAGAAAGTATCTAAAATAATAAATAGCAGTATTGTAAAAACTAAAGATATAAAAAATAATGAGCCAAAAAAGGTTACTATTTTAAAAGATGCAAAAGAATCTGAAAAAGAAAATATAACAAATACTCTTACTTATAAATATAACAATAAAAAGTTTATGGATAAATTTTTAACTGCTGACCCTGATACTTACTATACAACTAATATGGCTTTATTTACTAAAGATATAGATGCTTATAATTTTGTAAAAAAGAATAATATTGAAGATAAAACTATAACTGTACCATTTATCAAAAATAATAAAGAATATTATAAAGTAATGTATGGATTATATAAAAATAAAAAAGAAGCTAAAGAGGCTATAAGTAAATTAAGTAAAAATTTAAAAGCTAATAGACCTACAATTGAAGGTGTACTTAGAAAACAAATACTATTTAAAACTGGTGATGTTCAACTAAGTAAAAATGCTTATAAAAATAGAAAAAAAGAAAAGTAATGTTATTTTTAAAATATATATTTACTAGTTTATTATTCTATCTAGTTATTTTATTTTGTGGATCATATTTTTATTTTTATGATCTTGCAAATAATATTGTAAAAGAAGAACTTAATAAAAGAGACCTTATTTTTGAAAATTTTACAACAAAAATAGATCCTTATGTATTAAATAATGAATATGAAGAAGTATCTAATCTTCTTAATAATCTAGTAGTAAAAACTAACTATAAATATGTTAAATTAAATTATACAAACTACTATCTTACTAAAAAAAGTATAATATCTCATGCAAATAAACAATTAGATTCTTCTTGGCAATTAAATGATATAAGTATAGATGCGAGTCAAGGTACAATAATTCCAATATCTAGTACACTAAATATTATTCAACCATCTGAGCTATTTGATATTGATGAAAATGATGTTTATATAAAAGTTCAAGCAGAAAACCAAGATGATATATTAAATATTATTTCAACTATATCATATAAATTACCAAATTACCAAAATAATTCAAAAATACAAAATGATTATTTCATTAACAAATTAAAATATTTTATTAATATTGAAGATACCGAAAAATTAACTTCTCTTTATATAAAAAATATAGAGTTTGCTCAAATAGTTTATAAAGATGATAATTATTATATATATACTATTATAAAATCAAAAATTAAAGAGATCTTATATTATTATACTTTATTATTTATAGCTATAGTTATATTCTTTTTGATATTTAATTATTTAATAATGCAAAATACAACAAATAGGTATCTAAATAAACTAAAAGAGTATACAGAAGATATTCTTCAAAATAATTTTTACAGATTTGATTCTAAACAATTAGTATATGATAATATAAGAGCAATTGCAGATGATATTACAAAAATATCTAAAAAAATGGCTACTATTATTAATGAATTAAATGTAAATAGAAATCAACTTGAATTAAAAGTATCTAGTGATGATCTTACTGGTTTACATAACAATAAAGTATTTGAAGCAGAAATTAAAAATTTATTTTTAACAAAAACACCTGCATATATTGTAAAAATTAAACTTTTATGTATGCCACAATTTGCTAAAACTCATTCAATTAATGATACAAATAATCTTATTTTATCATTTGTAAATAACTTAAATAAAGCAATTTCAAATAATAAGAGAAATATATCTTTATTTAGAATATATGGAAGTGAATTTACAATGATTGCTAGAAATATTGATTTTGAAAAAATGAATAAATTATTAAATGAAATATCAAATAATATTATATTAATTAAAGATGAATACAAAATCAATACAAAAATTGCCCATCTATGTTCACTACCTTTTGATCACTATAGTAGTACAAAGAAATTATTAGATAGATTAAATACACAGTTTAAAAAGACTGTAAATATACCAAAACAGATATCATTTTATAATGAAGATAATAAAAAATTACATCAAGAAAATAATAAGTTAGTAAAAATTGTTGAATCTATTATTAAAAATAGTGCCTTTAGTTTATCTTATAAATACGATACTTACAGTTATAGAGATAATAAATTAATAATGAAAGAGGTATCACCAAATCTTATTAATTTTGATGGTTCACAAATTCCTATTGGTACATTTGTTACAGTTGCAAGTGATATAAATAAAGCAATTGAATTTGATAAAGATGTAATTGAAAAAACATTTAAACATATAAAAAATAATAATTTAGATTATAAACTAGCTGTAAATTTATCTATAGATTCAATCAAAGATATTGGATTTATAACATGGATTGAATCAAAACTATTATATGATTATGAAGATATCCAAGATCAAATAATCTTTAGTATTACATCTTATGCTGTTAAAAATAACTTTGATGAATTTTTAGAATTCTCTTCTGGTATGAAAAGATTTGGTAGCTCAATTATATTAAAACGATTTAGTTTTAATGACTTAAGTTTTGATCAACTTGAAAAAGTAGATATAAAATATATAAGAGTTCACTCAGATTACACAGATGTTTTAGATAATCAAAAACAGAATATTCTTAGAAATATATCAGATTTCTGTGTTGCTAATAATATTATACTATTTGCTGATATGGTTAAATCTGAGCATACCCATGAAATACTTCAAAAAATAAATTTTGATGGTGCAAGTAAAGAGAGGAAAGAATGATCAAGTATATTATAAGCACAATAATTTTAATATCTATTTTCACAGCATGTGCAAAAAACGAGCCACTATATACAACACAGGTATATAAAAATATTCAAAATGATTATATTTTAAATGCTAGTAAAAAAGTTTTTTTATTAGCTGATAATAGATTTAGAATTGATTCTCAATCAAACTCTGTAAAAGCATCTAGAGCTATTACAAAGTTTAAAATATATAGAGCAGATTTAGAGATAAATAATATTTATCTTAGTACAAAAACTGATAATGATACAGTAATAGCAAAGCTAAAAATAACTCATAAAAAAGATTATTTTGAAAAAGAAGAGTTAATAACAAATAGTGCTGAACATCAATTTATATGGGATAGAATAAACTATATTTTAGGTTTAAATAAAACATGGCCAAGTTGTTTGGCACATAATTTAAAACTTAATTATGATAGTGTATTGTGTGATAGAATATATAATCAAAATAATAAAGTAAAAAAATCTGATATTTTAGTTCCTAAGCCACCTATAAAGAAAAAAGAGCTTAAAGAAGAAGATAGTATAAAAGACATAAAGTTAGAAGATATGAGTGTATTAGATGTACAAGAAAATGTAGATATAAATACTATAAATGAAGATCAAAATAGTTCTGAATTTTTAGGACTTGAAGCATTAGATGATTTAAAAGTTAAAGATAGTAATCAAACTATAAAGAGATAATATGAAAAGTTTTATATATTTATTATTAATTTTAAGTGTATTAAACTCAAATACTTTTGAAGATGCTTCAAAATATTATAAAAATAAACAATACGATAAAGCTATTGAATTATACAAACAACTAGCAAATAGAAATAATGCAAATGCTCAATATAATCTAGCATTAATGTACTATAATGGTATTGGAACAAAAAAAAATATACCTTTGGCTTTTATATGGCTTAACAGTGCATCTAAACAAGGGCATAAACAAGCTCGAAATATGTTAGCTTATATATATGAAAAAGGTATAATACCTGAACTAAAAGATGAAAAAAAAGCAGTAGAATTATATACAAAATCAGCAAAGCAGGGTTATGATATTGCACAAGTTAATCTAGCTATGTATTATTCTAAGTTTTTAAATAAGCAATCAAGCAAAAAAGCTTTATATTGGTATACACAAGCTTATAAACAAGGAAATATTTTAGCAACAAATAATCTTGCTACTATGTATTATTTTGGTAATGGTGTAAAAAGAGATTATAAAAAAGCTGCATCTTTATATATTATTGCTGCAAAAGCAAATGATAAATTAGCACAATATAATTTAGCAATGATGTATTATGGGGGTATTGGTGTTAAGAAAGACCCTAAACTTGCATTATATTGGCTTAAAAAAGCTGCAATTAACGGGAATAAACTAGCTCAATTAAAACTTGGTCATTTTTATAAAGATGGTAATAACTTAGTAAATAAAGACCATAAAAAAGCTCTATATTGGTATTTTAAAGCAGCTGCTCAAAATTATGCTCCTGCTCAATACTATGTAGGATATTTTTATTATCATGGATTTGCAGTTGAAAAAGATATCAAAAAAGCTACATATTGGATGTACCTATCAAGCAAAAATGGTTATAAATTTGCAAAAGATTTTATGAAAAGAAATAAATTATATTATCCATAGTATTTAAAATATTACTATGATGATATAAATGATTTATCTATAGATTGAATTGGATCAAATGTACCATTTAATATTTTATCGTATGCATTTTCACATCTTTTAATATATATCTCACATAATCTTTTATTCATATTATTTTCACTTAATTGAAGATTTCTAAATATTAATATGGCATCATCAATACTAGCTTCTCTATAAAACATTATAGCTTTTTCAAACTCTTCTATAAACTCTTTTTCAATCTTAGTAGGAAGACCTTTTTCAAATACTTGATATATATTAAAAGCATCACTAGTTCCATCTACTTGCATCTTATCTATTAACATATATGTATATTCATCTTTTAAATTATCTTTTACACTTTGAGACATTATAATACTTGCTGCATAATATTTACCAGCTTGTTCTAATACAGCGGTATGATTTACATTTTTACCCATAATAGTATAATCATTTCTAAGCTCTCCACCAACTTCACCAACAAATACTTCCCCAGCATTTAGCCCTATTCTAATTTGAATAATGGGTAACCTTTCTGCTATATTTATTTTATTTAGATCTTTTAATAACTCTACTTGTTCTATTGCAGAGCATAAAGCTTTATCACTATGATTTTCTACATCTCCTGGTGCATTCCAATAAGCCATTATTGCATCACCCATAAACTTATCTACTGTTCCACCTTTTAACATAATATTCTTTGTCATTGCATCCATATAACGATTTATATATTTTGTTAATTTACTAGGATCATTAATCTCTTCTGTTATTTTTGTAAACGATTTAATATCAGAGAAAAATATAGTTACCTCTTTTCTTTTTGAAGATAAATCTTTATTTTTATTATTATTATTTAAAATATCATCCATAACCTCTTTTGATACTTTTGAAGCAAATTTACCTTTTACATTTAGTAAATCGGCTCTATTTTTTAAAAAGTATCCAATAATTGATACAACCAAAGATAAAATTATTGTTTCAATAATATATGTACTATTTATTATATATCCATTAGTTACAAATAGATCTAATAATACAAAATAAGCAATAGCAGCACAAGTTATTGCAATACCAATATTTAATAGTACTGATCCAAAGAATATAGATAATAAAATAACCATTGTGATAACTACTGTTGCTGTATATTGAAATATCTCTTCCCAATATGGAACAGTTAAATATCTTTTTGATAATATATTTTCAACAACTAATGCTTGAAGTTCAAGCGCAGATATTTGTCCAAATGGTGTTGGTGTATAAAGTGCAATACCTGAAGCATCACTTCCAATAAGTACAATTTTATTTTCAAAATCATTTTTATTATATCCATTAAATGATCTTGTTAATATATCAACTGCAGATACCCTTTTTATATTTTTATAACTTCTAAAATAATTTACCCTTAATAATGCTGAATTATCTATAGGTATTTTCATATCCTCAAACTCAATAAAGTTTTTATCTTTTTCATTCCAATCAATATATATTTTTCTTGAAGAGTATATTGTTCTTACTAATTCTAGTGCCATTGATGGTAATAATTGATCTTTATATTGCATCAACATAGGCATATATATTACTTTTCCATTTTCATCTGTTATTGAATTTAAAAAACCACTTGAATATGAAGCATCCTGAATTGTTGGAATATTTAGCAATGCACTATTTGGATTATAAAATGATATTTTATCTTTACTTCTATCTTTTGTTTTAAATACTGCAGGAACGTATGGCACTATATGGTTTTCTCTTTGCTCTTCAATATCTAAAAAGCTATAACCAAGTACAACAGGTACTTCAGAATCTTCAATTGCAATTCCAAAAATCTCATCATAATTCTCTACACCTGGTTTATTTGAAAAATTTGAAGGAGATGTTCTATCAGCTTCAGAAAATATAATAGTAGATCCAATTACTGAAGGAGATAGTGTATTTAGACTATTTATTAATTCTGCCATTGTATTTCTACTCCATGGCCATTGTCCAACTTCATTTATACTTTTATCATCAATATCAATGATAATAACATTTTCTTGTATTTCAATATTATCTCTACTTTTAAAAAAGATATTTAATACTTTGTCATTTATATATTTAAGATTATCTGGATATTTATAGTTTATACCTATTATTGAAAGAGAAATTATTATTACAGACAGAAGATACTTTACGATATTTTTCATTTAGTCCCATTTATATTATGTATTAACTTTATTTTAACAAAACTTAGTTAAAATAACTATAATTTAATACATGAGGTGAAGTTAATTTATGAAAAGCTTACTTATTTGCTTATTTCTATTGTCAAATCTTAACTCTGCTGTAATAGGACTTATTGAAAAAGGTCGTATTGATAAATCAGAAGAGGCTTTTGCATTAGTTACGAGAGGCGATGAAATTATACCAGTTTCAAAACTAGGCTTTAAAATAAAAAAAAGTGACATCATAAAAACATTTAGAAAATCTACTATTCAAATAAGACTAAAAGATAATACTATTGTAAAAATAGGTAAACGATCTACTTTACGAATTGAACAATATCTATATAACGCAAAAAATAGTTCTAAAAATACTGCAGGATTCAAAATTGAGAATGGTACATTCCAAATTAAAACAGGAAAGATCGCAGATACAGCCCCAAGAAATTTCAAGATTAAAACAAAATTTTCAACTATAGGATTAAGAGGATGATAAAATTAATTATTAGTTTTGCTATTGTACTGAATTTAAGTGCTGCACTTATTACTGGTGATCAAAGTAAATTGAGTATCACAGGAGGAAGTATGAATGTAAGTTCAGGTGGTGTAACTCAAACAGTTAACTCTGGACAAATAACTTTTATAGAAGAAAACTCTGCTCCTACAACTCCTAGAAAATTAAAAAAAGATGATTTAAAAGATATTACTGATTCATTAAGTATGGTAAATGTTCAAAGACCTGTAAATTTAAAATATGCACCTTTAAATAGAAAATTTACTAAAAAACTTGCAAGGTTTCTAGTAAAAGCGGGACTAAATAGATCAAATATGAGTATATTAAGAAAAGAAAATAATAAATTTTCTTTATATATAAAAGAGATTGATATAAATGAGATAAAAGAGATCTATCCTCTTTATTATAAAGCTCTAAAAAGATACTATACTAAAAATGCAAAAAGACTTAAAACAAGTAAAAAAACTCCCACTATTGTAGTAAAATTAAATATGATAAAACAATATCATAAAAGCTTATATCTAAAATATGGAAGAAATTAATATTTTATTTCTCTGTTAATGAATTTCTAGATATATCTTTTAGTGGTTTTATAATATATTGCATAATTGTTTTTTTACCAGTTAAAATATTTACATTTGCCACCATTCCAGGTAATATTGGAAGATTTGGTGCAAAACCTTCAAGATCTACTTTTATCCTTACTAGATAGAACATAGCACTTGTTCTTGGATCCATTGTACTATCTGAACTAATAAATAATACTTTTCCCTTTAAAAGTCCATATTTAGATGTATCATAAGCTGTAATAGCAATTTTTACATCTTGTCCACTATAAACTAATGCTCTATCTGATGTTTTAATTCTAGCTTCTATTATTAATGAATCATTTTGAGGAGTTATCTCAGCTACTTTATCACCTGGTTTTATAATTCCACCTACAGTATAGAAGTAAAGCTTTTGAATTGTTCCATCAACTGGGGAAGTTATTGCTTTTCTTTTATCTCTATCGATATTTGCTTTTTCACCCTCTTTTAATGTACTTATCTCTACTTGAACTTTTGAATATTCTTTTAAAAGTTTTGTTTTTATTCCTGCTTTTACACTTTTTATCTTAGATAGTGCTTCATTTATCTCTTGTTCTACAATAGGTATAGAGTTTTGAATATTTGCTACTTTTGTGATCAATGTTTGTTTTTGTTGTAACTCTTTTAGATATTTTTGTTTTGATACAACTTTTTTCTTATACATACTATCAAGTATTTTCATATTTTCTTTTGCTAAAACTAACTCTAAATTTAGATTATCAAGTTTGGATTGCAACTCTGTTTGTTTTAATATTTTTTGTTTTAGCTTATCTTCTTCAATTTGTATTTTTTGCATATTTGATTGTGTATCTTGTAAAAATATCTCTTTTTCATTTTCTACAATTTTTGGTATTATTTTAATTAAACTATCTGGAAATATTAAATCCTCTTCTAAATTTACCTCTGATATTATCCTTAATGCTTTTGCTTGAAGTGATTTTAGTTTTATCTCTTTTGTTTTTAAATCAGCAGTAAAAAAAGCTTGTGATAATTCATATATAGTATCACCTTTGTTTACAAGATCACCCTCTTTTACTAATATTTTAGATACTATTCCACCCTCTAGATGTTGTATAATTTTTGTCTGACCGGAAGGTACTACTTTACCCTCACCTCTTACTACTTCATCAAGTTCACTAAAAGATGCCCATATAATAAACACCACAAACATAATCATAATAGGTATCACTGATGTATAATAGTTCCATTGTTCATCTTCAAATAATCTATTCATTAGTTTTTCCCTTGTAGTGCTGAAAGAATTTGATCTTTTGGTCCATCAGCTACAATCTTACCATCATTTAATACTATTACTCTATCTACTAAATTTAATGCAGTAAATCTATGTGTAATAACAATAAGTGTTTTATCTTCTACTATCTCTTTCATTTTTGATACAAGAGCATTTTCAAGACCAATATCCAAACCAGTTGTTGGCTCATCTAAAATAAGAATTGATGGATTGTTTACAATTGCTCTTGCCATTGCTACAAGGTGTCTTTGACCAACAGAAAGGTTCATACCACCTTCTCCTACTTGAAGACCATCACCTTGTCCAGATTTTTTAACAAGATTTTCTAAACCTGTCATTTTAATAACTTCCATCATTCGTTCTTTACTAACTGGATGAGATAATTCTATATTCTCCTTTAATGAACCTGAAAATAAAAATGGCTCTTGTGGCATAACACCAATATTTTGTCTTAGTTCAATAGGATGTATAGTATTTAAATCATGATTATCTATAAATATACTACCAGAACTTGCAACATCAAGACCTGTAAGCATTCTAAGTATTGTAGATTTTCCAGCTCCTGTTTGTCCAATAATTCCTACTTTTTCACCAGCTTTTATTTTAAGATTTATTTTATCAACTGATGCATACTTGCTATCTTTATAATAAAAACTTACATCTTTGAACTCTATT
Organism: uncultured Helicobacter sp.; assembly: GCA_964482285.1. Classification (GTDB taxonomy): domain Bacteria; phylum Campylobacterota; class Campylobacteria; order Campylobacterales; family Arcobacteraceae; genus CAIJNA01. Next base: position 15,032 of record CAYZWZ010000002.1, read on the forward strand.
TCACCTTTTAATTTTCCAATACCAACTTCTATTTGCTTATCAGTTTCAAGAGGTAAGTGCCAAAAATCATTGATAATATTTAAAGACTCTTTAATCTCTTTAAATCTTACAAGCATAACAGAAAAATGAATAACTGGAACCATTGCTCTTGAAACTAAAATATTAACAGCAATTAATCCACCTACTGTTAGTCTATTTCCAGCTATTTCATAAACACCTACTATAATTACAAGTAGATTTATAACTTGCATAAATGTTTGAGAAAAATTAAGTGAAAATACATTTATAGATTGTATTTTATGACTTATTGCATCTTGAAAAGCTACTATATTTCTCCAATTAAATAGCTTTGTTGGTGCTGCATTTGATAACTTAATCATCTCATTTCCACGAATTAATTCTACAAGATAATTTTGTTTTGTTTGTTGATTTTGTAGTCTATCTTTACTTAGTTTTTCAACTGGTATTTGTAAAAATATATTAACAGCAATAATAACAATAGCAACTAAAAAAGGGATAACCGCAAGCATAGGATTTATCATATAAATAACTGCTAAAGCTATAAAGAAAAAAGGAAGATCAATTACATTTGTAATAGATTGTGTTGAAAAAAATACTTTTACTTGGTTTAATTCCTTAAATAAGTTAGCTTTCATACCTGTAAGCATAGTATCATATCCAGCACGAACAAGAAGCATCCTTTTCATCATCTCATCCTCAAAATATACACCTAGATCTTTATTTATTTTTTCTATTATATGATTTCGTACACTTTTAAAATATAGATCAAATAAAAGTATTATAAGAACCCCACCAGCTAACACAAATAATGTTTCTGTCGCATTATTTGGAATAACCCTATTATAAACATTCATAGTAAATAAAGACATAGCTAAACCAAAGAAATTTATAAAAAATGTAAGCATACCTATTTCAATATACTTTCTCCAAAAAGATTTTACTGGTTTCCAAAACCAATCTCTACTTTGATCAATATCTACAAACTCACTTTTCTTTTGATCTCTAAATATCAAAATAACATCATTGAAGTTCTTTAAATAGTCACTATGGTGTTTTTCTTGTTCTCCTGTTTGAGGATTATATAGAGTGATCTCTCTCATTGCTTTATTTAAATATACAAAAGACTCTCCATCTTTATTTGTAATAATACATGGTAAAAAATATTGTGCGACATCACTTGCTTTCATTTTTTTATTTACTGCATTTAACTGCATAGAGAAACAAACTTCAACAGCCATAGGTGCTGTAAAATCATTTTCATTTATATGTGTAAAGTTTAGTATTGTTTGTGTTGATATTTCACCATAATAAAACTCTAAAACTTTTTTTAGTGATTTCAATAGTGTATTATTTTCCAAAGTATCATCTTGTTCAACATTTGGATTTGAATATTTTTCTATATCTTCTTGTGTTGTATCATTTATATTCATTACTTTCATTATTAATATTTTATTCTCTTAATAATTTTGCTTTTTTAGGGAAAAGTTAATTTTATATTTTAGATCTAAAATTTGCATAAGTACTTCCCTTTATTAAATATTATTTACTTTATAGATATATTATATCATATTTTTGGTTATTGTACATTTTATTTTATTCTTACTTTATATTGCTTATTCATTTTTGCATATATTGATTGAAATACACTATCCCATGATCTAGCAGTTTTTTGTCTAAATAGTTTAGAACTAGGATACCAATATGATATATCTCCTTTATTTTCCCATCTCCAATCAGGAATTTTTTGTAAAGGGACTATTACCTCTTTATTGATTGCACCTGCTAAATGAGCTACAGATGTGTCACTACTTATTACAAGATCAAGTTGACTTATTAGATATGCAGTTTTATTAAAATCACTTAATTTAGAAGTTAAATCTATCACTTTATCTTGTAAATTTGCTTTTTTGATATCTTCATTTTCAACTCCTACTTGAAGTGTATATACATTAAATCTATCATTTTCTATTAGTGGTCTTAAATATTCAATATCAAATACCTTACCATCATAAGATTCACCAGTAACACTAGCACTCCAACAAATTCCAACATCTATTTTTTTCTTATCTTTTTTAATTTTTAGTTCATCTACTTCAAATGGGGCTAAATAAGGATTTGTATTTGGTATATCTTTTATATTTGTCATATTTAATAAATATGGTAAAGACAACATTGAGTATTGATAATCAAATTCCGGAGTAGATTGGCTATCTCTTGAATAGAATAGATCTACATTTTTAAATGAATTTTCAAATAAACTTCTAAGTTCATCTCTACATTGAAGTATAACTTGACATCTATATTTATCTTTTATTATATCTACAAATTTTGAAAACATAATACTATCACCAAATCCTTGTTCTGTATGGATTAGTAATTTTTTACCTTCTATATTTTGTGTTCCATCAAATCTTGGTTTTGTAAATATATCTTTATATTTTAAAATATGACCTTTCATCTCATCTTTTTTAAATCTCCACTCATATTCTTCCCATCCATTTTTAAAATCTTTTAATGCTAAATATACTGTTGATAGATCAAAATGAGCATTTACAAAATTTGGATCTAATTCTATTGCTTTTTTATATGATTCTATTGCTTTACTCATTTGTCCTAAGCTCTTATATGATGTTCCAATATTACTATATGCATTACTTCCATTTGGCTCTAATTCTATTGCTTTTTGATGCATTTTTACTGCTTTTTTATATTCATATATTTTATTATATACATTACCTAAATTTGTATATGCACCACCATGTTTAGGGTTATATTTTATCGCTTTTTGTAAAACATCTACTGCTTCATTATATTTTTTTGATTTATTTAGTGCTGCTCCTAAATTTGAATATACTTCATAATATTTAGGATCAACTTTTAGTGCAAGTTTAAATACCTCTACACTTTGTTCATATTGTTTTTGTTTATACAATACAACCGCTAGATTATTTATTGCTTTACTAAATTTAGGATCAATACTTATTGCTTTTTTATATGCTAGTATAGCTTTTTCATTATCATTTAAACTTTCATAAATCATAGCAATATTGTTATACACATTTGCATCATCTGGATATATTTTTAAGCTTTTTGCATATATATTTAAAGCTTCATTATATTTACCAATATTTTTAAAAGCATTCCCTAAATTGTGATATGAAAGTGGATAAAATGGATCTAAATTTATAGCTTTTATATATAAATTTATAGCTTTATTTATATCACCTTGTTTTTTAAAAAGAACACCCAATGCACAATATGCCTGAGCATTATTTTTATCTATAGTTAATATATGTTCATATTTTTTAATAGAGTTTTGAATATCATTTTTTTCATATAAATTTATAGCTTCTTTAAATAATTTATTAAGTTCATTTTTACTTATTTTAGTTTTTATATTATTATTTAATATTGGATGATAAGAGCTATTATCTACTTCTTTTAAACCTTTAATAGTTGTATTTGTATCACTTTTAATACATAACATATTTACAGATACTATATTTTTAAATATATTTTCTTTTTCTTGTTTAATATTATTTGGATTATATAATGGACAAATATGCCAATATAATTTATAACCATATGATTTAATTAATTTTATTAACTCTTTTGATATATTAATATTATCATTTTGAACATATAAAATTGGTTTGTGTTGCTCTATTAATTTATTTGCACCTTTTAGTACATCTAGTTCATTTCCATTTGTCTCAATTTTTATAAGTTTTACTTTTGATATTTTATTAGTTAAATTATTTAGGGTATTTTGTTTTACCAAAATACCATTTTGATTATATGGAAGATCTAATATTTTTACAAAACTTTCTTTTGATCCTATAGCTTCTTGATAGGCATATACATTTAAAATACTATTTAAAGCTATATTTGCACATAATGTTTGAAACAGTATTCTTTGTGGTTCATATGATATTACTGCACCATTGTTACCTACAAGTTCTGAGAATACTTTAGTATGTGTACCTATATTTGCACCAACTTCTATTATTACATCATTTTTATTACATATTTGTTTAAATAGATTATCTTTAATAGTACAATACTCTGAATATTTTTTAAAAGATTCACCTATATAAATATCATTTTTATTATAAAGAGTTAATCCATTTTTAGTTTGTATTAATTTATTTATAGATGTGATTTTATTTTGCATACCTATCCTAGTTATTAGTTATGTAATATTATAACCAAAATATGCTTTTATTTTTGTGACTAAAGATGTATATATATTTTAGATAAAAGAAATTTATATAATTTTATATCTAAATATATTATATTTTTATGGGACTTTTATCCCATAAAATATAATTATTTATTAAAAATATCTTTAAAATTAGAAAGAGATCTTAAATGACAATCAATAATTGTAATCCACCCTTTTTTTGCCCAAAGAGATAATACCTTATCATCAAGTTCTACTAATTTTTTTCTATTAATTATATAAAACTCCTCAATAATAGTTTTCTGCTCATTATCTATTTTTACTTTGAAACTTTGCTTTTGTAATAAATTATATTTATTTAATTCATTAATTATTTTTTTCGCTATATCTCTTTTTACTGTTAATTGTCTTACTTGTTTAATTTTTTCATTTGCAAGTTTTTGTAAGTTACCTTTTTTATTAAATATAAACTCTTTTTTTCTTTTATCTACATGCTTAGAATTATCTATTGATATTACACTTATAGTATTGTTATTCTCATCTTTTGCATAACTATTTATAAATGGATATGTTTTTGTAAAATTTGGAAGATAAGCTTCTTTTGTATTGTAAATACTTATATTTTCAGATATACCGCTAAAAGTTACAAACTCTTTTTCATTTTTACCAAAAATAAATACTGGTGCAAAACAAGCCATAGTTGTAATCTCATCAAATCCTAATGGAATCATACCTATACTTTTAGCTACTATTTTAGGATCTACTGGCGTAAATTTTAAACTTTTGAATTTCTTTTTATCTAACATTTCTATATTTTTAAACATATTTTTTCCTTTTTTATTTTTTAATTATCTGTAATATTAATTGTTAATGTTGTATTTGAATCTAAATCATATGTTCCATCATCAATATTTGCAGAACCTAAACTTGTAGTATTATGTTCAATACCATTATTATCTGTAAACATTATATCTTCTGCTTGTTCATTTGTAAGTGTTAATTTTAGATCTCCATCTGCAGTTCCAATCCAATCTTCTAACATACTATTTGTAAATTCAAACTCTACTGCATTATCATCACTAAATCCTGCTCCACCATTAAGTGCTGTTAGATCAAGTTCACTTATACCTTCAAAGTAGTTAATTCCATCTAAGAAATCATCTCCATCAGTTGTTACACTTGCACTTCCTGTTAATGTCACTTTATTTGTTCCCGCTCCTCCATCAATTCCATTTGTTGAATTAAAGTTAGATAGATTTCCAAAATCGATTGTAAAGTTATCATCTCCGCCTAATCCATTAACATTAGATGGTTCATCACCACTTAAAGTGATATCATCAGCTACACTTGAAAGATTTAAATTTTCAAATTCAGATAATTTTGTAAAATCAAGATCTCCACTAATTGCTGTGCTTCCAAAACTTATAGTATCAGTCCCACCAGCATCAACTATATCTGTAAAGTTTCCAATAAAGTTATCAAACTCTGTTTTATCATCAAATGTAAGTGTGTCATTTCCGTTACTCATATTTAAAGTTTCAACATTTGCTACATCTATTAAGTTTGCACTATCAATTGTACCACTATCAGTGATATTTAAAGTATCATTATCTGCTCCACCATCAATATTATCATTTATATCAATATTTGAACTTGATATATTTATTGTATCATCTCCTGATCCTAGATTTACTGTATCATCTCCACCATTTAAATTAACAGTTTCATCCCCTGATGTTCCAGTTATAGTTTCATTTCCACTTGAATCTGTAATACTTAAAGTTCCACTTATATTATTTGTAACTCCACTTAGATCTAAACTTTCTCCAGATGCCATAGTGATTTCTAAATCACCATTTCCTCCTAGAGTGATAGTTCCTGTAGTTTCATTTAATATATCATTCATTTGACTAGCTGTTATAGTTCCAGTATTTGTTATTGTTATATCTTCATCCCCTAGTCCACTTATACCAGAAGAGTTATATACTGTATTTAAATTTTCAATAGTTTCACTTATTGTTGTAATACTTGAAGCATCTATTGCAACACTTGTTTTGTTATCTAAAGATATTAGATCATCTAAACTACTTAAACTTGTATCTGTAATTGTTAGTGTTAAAGCATCACTTGATGTTGCATCTACTAAATCTGTATTTAATTGTGCTGCAGTATCACTTGTTACTGTTGTTGTTACAACTCCTGTTGTTTTACTTAAGAATGAATTTGTATCAATTGCACTATTTGTATCACTTATTGTTACATCTTCATCTCCTAGATTAGTTATTTTACTACTATCATATACTGTATTTAAATCTGCAAGTGTATCTGTTATATCTGTTACACTATTTGCATCTATACTATTAGATGTTTTTCCTATAAGTGCTATTAAATCATCTGCCGTAGATAAACTTGTATCTGTAATTGTTAGTGCTAATGCATCATTTGCATCTGCATCTGCTAAATCTGTATTTAATTGTGCTGCAGTGTCACTTATAACACTTGCTGTTACTACACCTGTTGTATCAGCTAAAATTGTATTTGTATTTGTTGCAGATATATCTCCACCTGTAATCTCTACAGTTTCATCACCATCTAATAATCCAAGTGCATCTGTAACTTCTGTTGTAACATTTGTAGTATTATACGCTTCTGTTACTCCTGTTACACTTGAATAGTCTGCTGTATCTATTTTTAGATCTAAATCATTTAAATCACTTGCATCTACACTTGTATCATTTGTTGTAAATGTTATTACATCATTAGCATCTACATCGGTTATTGCATTTAGTGTATCTGTTACAGCACCTGTTTCTATAGTAGCTGTTAAAACCCCACTTGTTGCAGCTGCTATTGTATTTACATTTGTAGCACTTACAGTATCTGAAATTGTTACATCTTCATCCCCTAGTCCACTTATACCAGAAGAGTTATATACTGTATTTAAATCTGAATATGTATCTGTTATACTTGTTACACTACTTGCATCTATTGCAACACTTGTTTTGTTATCTAAAGATATTAGATCATCTAAACTACTTAAACTTGTATCTGTAATTGTTAGTGTTAAAGCATCACTTGATGTTGCATCTACTAAATCTGTATTTAATTGTGCTGCAGTATCACTTGTTACTGTTGTTGTTACAACTCCTGTTGTTTTACTTAAGAATGAATTTGTATCAATTGCACTATTTGTATCACTTATTGTTACATCTTCATCTCCTAGATTAGTTATTTTACTACTATCATATACTGTATTTAAATCTGCAAGTGTATCTGTTATATCTGTTACACTATTTGCATCTATACTATTAGATGTTTTTCCTATAAGTGCTATTAAATCATCTGCCGTAGATAAACTTGTATCTGTAATTGTTAGTGCTAATGCATCATTTGCATCTGCATCTGCTAAATCTGTATTTAATTGTGCTGCAGTGTCACTTATAACACTTGCTGTTACTACACCTGTTGTATCAGCTAAAATTGTATTTGTATCTGTAGCACTAGCTTCATCACTTAAAGTAGTTGCGTAATCACTTGCAGTTGTAAATGTGGCACCATTATTATTTACAATATCAAGCATATCTGCTGTTGTTCCATTAATAGTAGTTGCTAAGCTTATATCAATTGTTCCACTTGTTCCATTATTTACAATTTTTACATCACTTGCATCTAATGTTGTATCTGAAATTACTACATTCCAATTACTGTCAATACCAGCTGTTGCTGCATTTGTTACAAGTGTTTTTACATCTGCAATTGCTGAACTTGTTATATCAGTAATTGTAGTAGCATCTATATTTACAGATGTTTTATCATCTAAAGTATTTAGATCAATTGCACTTGCACTTGTAGCATCAAGAGTCATTGTAAGTGCATCATAATTTGAGCCAGCATTTGAAAGTGCTGCATTTAAATCTGCTACACTTCCTGTTGCATCAACTGTTGCTGTTACTACTCCATCAATTGCACCAAGTACTAAATTTGTATTTGCAGCACTTACACTTGTATCACTAAGAGTAACATTTCCAGCTCCACTTAAAGAGTCTGTTTTACCATCAAGTTTTGAATAAGTAGTAGTTAATGTTACTGCACTATCAACAAGAATATTTGAATCACTAAAATCTCCATCAAATGTAGAATCTGCTGTAAATTCTATAGTTTCATTTGAAGCTGTATCTAAAGCTAATATAGATGTAAAGTCTGTTGAAGAATCTCCACTAATTTGTATAATTGCTGATCCTGCTCCATTTATTACTTGACCATTTGTAACTTGTGATTCTGTTAATGTTAATGTTCCAGAAGTTATATCAAAACTATCCACTGCTCCTAGATTATTTGCTGTTAAATCAACAGTATCATCTACTCTTAATTGTATTGTTCCACTTCCACTATTAGTGATATTATCAAAATCATGATCACTAGCAGTTGTAGTAGCCACTATTATTAATTTTCCTGAAGTATTTGTTTGAATCTCTATTGTTTGGTCATCTAAACTTGTTGCATTAATTGTTGCTGTATTTCCATCTGCTACTTCTATTACTTCAAAATTTAATAATTCAATATTTGAAAAATCTACATCTCCACTTAAACTTAAAGTATCTGTTCCATCTGCTGCATCAAGTGTTTCAAGGTTAGTTGTTCCTGTATAGTTAAATGTATCATTTCCAGTTCCTGTGATAATCTTTTCTATATTTATTAAAGTATCAGTATTTGTATCTACTACAGTTATTGGATTATTGTTATCTATAGATACAGTTACTGCATTACTTAAACCTGTATAATCTACAGTATCACTACCATCTAAACCATCAAAATTCATACCATCAACTGAATCATTTGTAAGTTTTGTATCTCCTGTTGAACCTATATAATTTTCAATATTACTAAATTCATCGGCTCCATCTCCACTTGTTGTTCCACTTCCAGTTCCTGTTACATTTATATCAACAATTGCTGCAGTTGTTGCATAACTTAATGTATCAGATCCAGTTCCACCGATAATTGTATTAGCTCCTGCATCACCTTCTATAGTATTTGTTCCATCTCCCATTTGAATATGTTCTATTCCATTTATAGTATCAGCACCATCTCCACTTGCTGCTCCATCTCTTAAACTGATTGTAATATCTGCACTACTATCTGTATAATCTATCCAATCTGTACCAGCTCCACCATCTATAGTATCTATTCCAGATCCTGCAAATAATCTATCTGCTCCAGCACCTCCAAGAAGTGTATCATCTCCAGAAGCACCTTTTAGAATATCATCTCCATCTCTACCTTCGAATATATTATTTTGATTATTTCCCTCTATACTATCATTTGCACTTGTAGCATAAAATCCTTCAATATTTATTAGAGTATCTGTACCTGCTAATGTTACATCTGTTGCTGCTCCATCATCTGCTAAAGTTACATTTAATGCTGTACTAAAACTACTATAATCAACTATATCTATATCTGCATTTCCATTTATATTATCATCTCCATCATTAGCACTTGTTTTAAATATATCATTCCCTGTTCTTCCTTTTAATATATCATTGCCATCTCCACCAGTTATAGTATCGTTATCTGCTCCAGCATCTATATAGTCATCTCCTGCTTGACCATCTAATATATCTGTTCCATTATTTCCAAATATTGTATTAGTTGAATCGTTACCAGTTAATGTATCTTTAGAATCACTTCCAATAATATTTTCAATACCTGTTAAAGTATCTGTACCCTGTCCTGTAGCAGTTCCTGCTCCTGTATTATCAAGAGTAAGAGTTACACTATTTGTTAGTGTTGAAAACGATACATAATCATTTGTTCCTGCTCCACCATCAATAATATCATCACCTTCTCCACCATCTAATATATCATCATTATCTCCACCAAGTAAACTATCATTTCCTGCTAGTCCATACAATGTATCATCTCCTGATCCACCACTTAATGTATTAGTTGTACCTGCATCATCAATACCTGTGATCTCATCATCCCCGCTGGTTCCTATTGCATGTTCAAAATTTAATATTGTTTGATCATCTCCATTTAATGTTGCTGTTCCTGAACTTAAATCTATAACTACATTATCTGAAGAAGAAGTTAATTTACTATAATCTAATAAATCATCACTACCATCTCCTCCATCTAGGTAATCATTATCAGAAGATGATCCAAATATTGTATCGTTACCTGCTCCAGATAAAATTGTATTTATATCACTATTTCCAACAAAAGTATCATTATAATCTGTACCAATAATATGTTCAATTTGAGTAATTGTTTCTGTATTATTATATGTATCTCTTGCATTATCAGTATTTGAAGTTAAATCAAGCCATACACCATTTTGATCATCGTCTGTACCAGTAAAAATAAGATAATCATCTGTATAATCTGTACCACCAATATTATCACCATCTATTCTATCTGTTCCAGCACCATCGTAAATCGTATCTCTTGAACTATTACCACCTGTTAAAGTATCATCACCTTCTTCACCCCAAATAGTATCAGCTGAACCACCTGCATAAATTGTATCATTTCCTGCTCCACCATAGATCTTATCATATCCATATCCATCATCTTCGTTAACATCTCCATAAATAATATCATCTCCATCTCTACCATAAAGAATATCATTATCCTCTCCTCCATAGATAATATCATCTCCAGCTTGTCCATCAAGAGTATCATTTCCATCTCTTCCTGATATCACATTATTATCATCATCAAAAGTAATTGTATCATTAAAATTCCATCCAGCAAAGTTTTCTACTTGTGTTATATAATCACTATGTCCAGAACCATCTTCACTAATAGTATAGAAATCATAAGTCGCATCAGTAGTACCATCTCTATTTATATCTACATCTATACTAGTAGTTGTACTTGCATCAAATATTATCCCTGTAGTTGCAATATTGTCATTATCATTTTCATAATAATCAACCCTATCAATATCTGCTCCACCTATAATAGTATCACTACCATTTTTAGCATAAGCAATATCATCTCCAGATCCTAGATCATAAATATCATTTCCATTTTGTCCAACTACTCTATCTCTTCCAGCATATGTAATAAATGCATTATCACCACTTGTACCAATGAATGATTTATCTGTAGTTGAAGCTTGATTGTCTATAATATTTTCTATATTATAAAGACCATTACTTGTATTTGCTAAATCGATATCTGAAACAGAATATTTTTCTAAACTTATCCAGTCATTTCCATCTCCTGCATCTAAATAATCTGTTCCATCATCATTGTTTGACAAGTAAATAGTATCATCACCATTTCCAGTTAAGATAGTATTAGCTCCACTATCTCCACCAATAGTATCATTATATGCTGAACCTAAAATATTCTCTACATTTGTAACAATATCACTTCCACCTAGTCCATCATCTACTACTTCATTTACTGCTGTACCTGATTCATCTTGTCCATCTAGATGTATTACAACTTTAGTATTAGAATCACTATATTCTATCCAATCTTCATCTTCTCCACCATCTAGTGTATCATCTCCAGCTTGACCTCTTAAAATATCATCACCTTTTCCAGCATCTATTACATCATCACCAACACCACCATAGATAGTATCTGCTCCAGATTGTGTTATTAATGTATCATTATAATCATATCCTGCTGTTGTATCGCTATTGTATCCTGTAATAACATCTACTAAATTTGTTCCAATTATTGTTTCTATATGATCTTTTAAAGTATCAGTATCGATATCGCTATTACCTTTATCAACATTGATTATACCTGTATTATTTGTATCTGCACTATCTGCTAAATCAGCAACTATTCCTGTACCTGATGAACTATATGTTAATAGATCATTACCATCTCCTCCAGTAATTGTATCATCTCCTGTACCATAGTAAATTGTATCATTACCAGCACCACCATCTATTGTATCATCACCTGCATTTGAATTTTTTTCTATTATATCATCACCTGCATCACCAAAAATAACATCATTGTCATCTCCACCATCTATAGTATCTGTATCATCTCCACCTGTTAATATATCATCACCAGATTCACCTCTTAGAATATCTATACCAGCACTTCCATCAAGACTATCTGCTCCAGATCCACCTTTAATATCATCATCACCTGTATTTCCTACTAATGTATTATCAAAAGCATCACCTATTATAGTATCATTTGCAGTTGTACCTATAACATTTTCTACATCTTCTACATGATCTTCTACTGCATCATTTGTTGCTGCATCACCATCATCATTTTGATATCCATCATCTTCTATTGTATTTGTTCCAAGATTTACTATAACTGCATTTCCATCACCAGCAATATCAACTGTAGAATAATCAAGTGTATCTAAACCATCTCCACCAAATATTGTATCAACACCTTTTGAAGCATAGAATGTATCATCTCCTTTATATCCATCTAAAATATTTATTGAATTAAAATCATCTTCACCTGTTAAAAGGTCATTATTTTTACCAGCTTTTACATTTTCTATATCAACTAATTTATCAAATTTTGTATTATCATTTCTATCTTGTACCTCTTTGTCTGTGGTATTTAAATTAATTGTAAGTTGTGTAGAATCAGTTATATAAGAGTAATCAGTCCAATCTGCATCACCACTATCAGCTATTGAATCTCCACCATATATAGTATCACCATCAAGACCACCTAATATTGTATCATTTCCAGCTTCTCCATTTATAACATCTGCTCCTAGTCCAGCTATAATTATATCATTATCACCACCACCATAAATTGTATTTGCTTCATCATTTCCTACAATTGTATCTACTAATGCTGTACCTCTTACATCTTGGATATCATATAATCTATCTGTACCCTCACCAACTGATGTTTGAGATGTCACTGTTAGATTTGTTTCATTTGTAAAAGCAACAGTAGATGATGTAGAAAGATTTAATGTAATAGCTGAACTTGAAGTTGAATAATCAACAATATCATTATCACTATCAGCACTAGAACTATTTGCATCATTACCATAGAAAGTATCATCTCCTAGTCCACCTACAAATGTATCAGCTCCTGTTTGACCTACTAAAGTATCATCTCCTGCATTTCCTATTAATGTATCTGCACTAGATCCACCATCAAATAAATTGTCATTATCATCTCCTATAATTGTATCAATAGAGTTTGTACCAACAATATTTTCTATACCTAAAAGATACTCTTTATTTGCAAATCCATCATCTTGTATTGCATAAGTTGTATTATCATTTATATCTTGTGTAGCACTTAAATCTACTTTAATACCTTGTGTTCCATCAGAAAAATCTATTGTATCTATTCCATCTCCACCATCAAAATAGTCAGAACCTTCTAAACCATAGAAAGTATCATTATCATCATTTCCTAATAAACTATTATCGTTATCATCACCAGTTATAATATCAGCTTTAGAAGTTCCAATAATATTTTCAATCTCTCTTAGAGTATCTGTTTTACTATTTGATAGTGCAGTACCTTCAGCACTATTTGTTCCATCATTATCAGTATCAAGATCAACTGTAACACCATAAGCTAAATCTGAAAAATCAGCCCAGTCATTATCTGCTCCACCATCTAGTACATCAGCTTCCTCTCCACCTCTTAATGTATCATCTCCTGCACCTGCAAAAATTGTATTTGCCTCATCATCACCATATATAGTATCATTAAAATCTGTACCAATTATATTTTCAACACCATCTAAAAATTCTTGATTTCCAAATCCATCATCTTGAATTCTATATGTACTTGAATCTCCTTGTGATAATGTCATATCTACTATTATTTTATTATCACCTAATGAGAAATCAACAGTATCTGTTCCACTTCCACCTATTAGTTTATCTGTACCTTTTCCACCTATTAAGTAATCATTTCCAGCTCTTCCATCTAAGATATTATCTGAATCATTTCCAGATATATAATCACCCTTATCACTTCCAATAATATTTTCTACATTTATAATAGTATCTGTTCCATATTCTGAATGTATTCTTTGTGCTGTAGTTAATGTAAGATCTACTTCTATACCAGCATATGCATCATCTGCTTCTGTTGTTGAATCTATTCCTGCACCATCAGCATCTCGATCATCACCTGTATCATCACTTATAGCTATATCACTAAAGTCAATAGTATCACCTATACCATTTGTAGTATTTGCTCCACCATCTATAATATCATCTCCAGCTCCAGCTATAATTGTATCATCATCTGCATCTCCATAAATAGTATCATCTCCATCATCATCAGTTAATAGATCTTTACCAGCTCCACCTTTTAGGATATTTATATTTTCATCTCCACTTAAAGTATCATCTCCACTTCCACCAGTAATATTTTCTATACTAGTATATATATCAGTACCTATATCTGCGCCACTACCATTTGTAGATACATTTGCAATAATTTTATTTGTAGAATCTGTATAATCAGCAGTATCATTTCCATTACCACCATTTAATTTATCATCTCCTGATCCACCTATTAAAGTATCATCTCCATATCCACCATAAATACTATCATCTCCACCATCACCGTAAAGTGTATCTGCGTTGTCCATTGAAGAACTACTTAAAGAATCATCTCCATAAATTATATCATCATCATCTCCACCATGAATAATATCAATTCCATCATCACCATAAATTGTATCTTCACCTGCAGCTGCACTAATTGTATCTGATCCATCATTTCCAGCTAAAATATTTATTTGGTCATCACCTGTTATAATTTCTTTTTTATTTGATCCTATTACATTTTCTATATGACTAATAGTATGGTTGTTTACTCCATCTACTTGAACATCTGTTTGTGTTAAATCTATAGTAATTCCATTTGTTAATGTTGTAGTATCTAAAGAGCTATAATCAACTGTATCGATTCCATCGTTTGCATCATTTGTATCACCTTCTATTACCTCATCTGTAAAATCAGTTCCAGTAAATAGGTCATCTCCAGCACCACCTATTAGATTATCTGAACCATCAGATGCACTAAGAGTATCATTACCAGCTTCACCATAAAGTGTATCATCTCCTCCTGCTCCATCTAAAATATCAGATCCATCATCTCCTTTTAAGATATTTACAGCACTATCACCTGTAATAGTATCATCAACACTTGATCCTATTACATTTTCAATATTTTTAACTTGGTCATTTTCATCATTATTTACAACTACTGTTGCTAGTGTAGCTGTATTTAATGTTACATTTATAGAATTTGATCTTGAACTATAATCGATAATATCTGAACCTCCATCTGCACCATCTATTATATTTGATACACCACTTGCAGTTATAAAGCTATCATTATATTGTGAACCAAGTATATTTTCAATACTAATTAAACTATCTACAACTCCACCATTTTCTAAAGCTGTACCTGATTCAAGATCTACTGTTACACCTATAGTATTATCATAATTATATCTTGCTTCATCAATACCAGCTCCACCATTTAAAGTATTTACTAGTTCTGATCCTGTAAATGTATCATCTCCACTACTTCCAATAATATTTTCTATTGTATTTATAGTATCATTATCACCACCATCAATACTTACTGTTGTATTAGCACTTGAAGCTAAAGTTGCAACTATATTATGATCACCTATAACACTATAATCAACAGTATCACTTCCATCACCACCAGTTATAATATCTGTTCCATCAGCTAATGCTGTTGCTATAAAGCTATCATCTCCACTATCTCCAAGAAGTGTATCTGCTCCTGCATCTCCATATAAGATATCTTCTCCAGATCCACCATCAATAGAGTCATTATCATCTCCTCCATATAATGTATCATTATTGTTATCTCCATATAATGTATCTTCTCCAGCTTCACCTTTTATAATATCATCTCCACCTTTTCCAGAGATAATATTTTTTACATTGTTTCCAGTTATAGTATCTCCTTCAGAGATAGATCCAATAACATTTTCTATACCAAAAATATGATCTGTTCCTTGGTCATCTGATATTGCTGTTCCTTCATCATTTCCATTTGCTAAATCTATTGTCATAGATTTTGAAGCTAATGAATAATCAATAGTATCTATACCAGAATCTGCACTACTATCTCCACCATAAACATAATCTTCACTATTATCAAATTGCTTAAATGATATAGTATCATCTCCTGCTTGAGCATAAATAATATCAGCACCCAAACCACCATTTATAGAGTCATTTTCACTTCCTCCATAAATAGTATCATCTCCTGCTTCTCCATAAAGATTATCTGCTCCTGCTTCTCCATAGATAATATCTTTTCCTTCTCCACCAGAAATATTATCTGAACCATCTCCTCCATAAAGCTTATCATCTCCACCTTTTCCATCTAAAGTATCATCTCCTGCTTTACCTTCTAGTCTATTAAATCCATCTGTCCCTATAAATGTATCTGCTTGATCTGTACCTATTAGATGTTCTATTTGTGTAATTGTATGAGTGCTACCTTCATGAGAAATACTAACAGTTGTAGATGAACTTAAATCAATATCAAGTCCAGATGTACTAAGCCCTTGATAATTTACTGTATCAAAATCATCTCCACCTATAATCTCATCACCATCTTCATCACCATTTGTATCAATAATAAATAGATCATCACCAGATCCACCATCAAGTTTATCTGCTCCTGCTGCTCCTTTTAGAGTATCATCTCCTGCTTGACCTAAAATAATATTATCATTTGCATTACCAGTAATTGTATCAGCTCCTGTATTACTCCCCTTAATGTTTTCTATACCATATATAGTATCACTTTCACCAGCTGTTCCAACTGTTACACTAGCTCCTTCTGCCATTGTTGTAATCACTCTATCTTGATCTGTATAATCAACTGTATCATTTCCTGAATCTGCACTTATAGTTCCACCATAGAAAATATCATCTCCACCATTTCCTATAAATGTATCATCTCCACCATTTCCTTGTAAAGTATTATCTATATCACTTCCTACTATAGTGTCATTACCACTTCCACCAATAGCATTTTCAAAAGATGAAATCGTATCATTATCAGTAGAGCTTACATATGCTGTTTCACTTCCTAAGTCTATTTGAACTGCACTTGATGAATAAGAATAATCAACTGTATCAACACCTGTTCCAGAACCATCTACTGCATCACCATAAAGTTTATCAATACCTGCTCCACCAGATATAGTATCATCACCTGCAGATCCTACAAGTTTATTATCTTGATTATTTCCAAAAATAATATCACTACTTGATGTACCTATAATATTTTCTATTTCATATAAATTATCATCATAGTGTACTGTATCATCACTATCTTGCTCTATTCTAGCTAAAGTTGCACCTGTATCTTGTAGATCTAATTCTATATGATGATCTGCTAGTGCTGAAGATGAATAATCAACTGTATCTCCATTATCTGCAACACCACTTGTACCTCCATATATTTCATCTACAGAACTTTCTAAAGCTTTAATTATAAATGTATCATCTCCTTCATCACCCTTTAGAAGATTCACTTTAGAATCCCCAGTTATTGTATCATCTAAAGTTGATCCTATAATATTTTCTATATCTTTAAGTTTATCTGTACCAATTGCTGTACCTGTTGCTGTACCAAATCCATCATCATTGGTATTTCCTGAAAGATCATTGTTATCTCTTAGATCAACTGTAACTTTTGCTAGTGATTTTAAGAAATTTACTTCATCTGTATCTGTACCAGAAGTTGTATCAGTATTTCCATAAAGGATATCATCTCCTTCATCTGCATATAATGTATCATCATCAGCTCCACCGTAAAGAATATCATCTCCATCATCTCCAATTAATGTATCTATACCTGCATCACCATATAATGTATCTTTGTTTGTACCACCTAATAGTGTATCTGAATCATCTCCACCAAAAAGTGTATCGTTATCATTTCCACCATCTAATTTATCGTTACCAGCTCCACCTTCTAGAATATCTCTTCCACTTTGACCATCTAAAGTATCTGCACCTGCATTTCCTGTTAAAATATTTGCAGCAGTATCTCCTGTAATAGTGTCATCATTATCTGAACCTATTACATTTTCAATATTTACAACTACACCACTATCTACACCTGCAACTTTAAATATTGATTCATTACTTGTATCTAATGTTAAAATAATTTTATCTGTATTTGCTGTTGTAGTATCTGTTTGTAATGAGAAATCTATAGTATCATTTCCATCTTCCCCATCAAAGATATTTTTGCCATTAGTATTATCATCATCTTTATCTGTTGAATAGTGAATAGTATCTGCACCATCACCAGCATTTATTATATTATCTTGAGCATCTTTAGTCCAAATAATATCTGCATAAGCAGATCCTATAATATTTTCAATAGAGTTTAGTGTATCATTTATATCATCACTTGTTTTATCAATATCATCAGCTATACCGGTAGTAAGATTTACACTAATTGCTTCACTTGCACTTTCATATGAAACAGTATCAATACCTGTTCCTGTACCATCTATTTCATCACCATAGATTGTATTTGTTCCTGTACCACCAGATATTGTATCATTACCACTATTTCCTATTAATACATCATCTCCTGCTGAACCATCTAAAATATCATTTCCAGAGTTTCCTTTTAATGTATTATCATTTTCATTACCAACAATAATATCAGATTGATCTGATCCTGCTATATGTTCAATACTTACTAATGTATCTTCATTAGCTCCATATGTTGCTTTTTGTAAATTTAAATTTATATTTATATCTGTTTGAGTATTTGAACTATAATCTGCCCAATCATCTCCTGCTCCACCATCTAAATAATCATCTCCTGCTCCAGCATATAATGTATCTGATCCAGCTCCACCTAAAAGTTTATCATCTCCATCATCTCCATACAATGTATCTGCTCCATCTGATCCTGATAATGTATTTGCATTTGCATCACCTTTTAATATATCATCTCCAGCTGATGCAGTAATATTTTCTATATTTTTTATTTTATCAGTTGTATCTACGGATACTCCTGACCCATCATCATTATCATGAACTGTTACATCTATATATCCATTTGCATCTGCTGTAGATTTTAAATCAACTACAACACTATCAGCTGATTGTGTTAATCTATCACTATAATCAAGTGTATCTGCTCCACCATTACTATCATTTCCTAAACCATCAAAGTAATTTGTTTTTGTAATATCAGATTTGAAATTATCATTATATAAGTTTGAACCTATAACTCCATCAATTCCATGTAAAGTATCACTACCTTGAGAGTTTGAAATATTTTGAGATGTATTATTAGCTAAATCAACACTAACACCATCTGCAGAATTTTCATAACTAACAAAGTCTAGTCCATCTCCTGCATCACCATCAGTTGATGTTCCACCATATATAATATCATCTCCTGATTCTCCATAAAGTGTATCGTCATTTGCTCCACCTTCTATAATATCATCATCATTTCCACCATATATAATATCATCTCCAGCATCACCTCTTAATGTATCATTACCACCTTTTCCATATAATTGATCTGCTCCATTATTACCTTCAATTATATTGTTATTGTTATCACCTATAATATTATCATCTACTGTTGATCCAATAACATTTTCAATATTTTTAATTTGATCATTTTCATAATCTGTAATAACTACATCTTTTAATGTTGATCCATCTAATGTTACATCTATTGACTTATCATAATTACTATAGTCAATTTTATCACTTCCTGTATTACCATCAAATACATTACTAACTGTTTTAGATGCTACAAAACTATCATCTGCTGTTGATCCTGTAGCATTTTCTATACTTGTAAAACTATCACCTTTATTACTTGTATTTGTAGAAAAATCAACTGTTATAGAACTATCATAACCACTATAATCAGCTTCATCTATTCCATTGGCTCCATCTATTATTTTATTTCCACCTGCCATTTTAAATAGATCATCATTAGATGTACCAATAATTTTTTCGATATTACTAAATGTATCTTGGTCACTACTACTTGTTTCACCAATTCTTGCTGTTGAGTTTGTAAAATCTAAAGTTAAAGCATCTGTATTTGTTACATAAGAGTAATCTAATGTATCTATACCATCAGATCCATCAAAACTATTTGCTTGATTATCTCCTTGGAAGAAATCGTTACCTTCACTTCCTATTACATTTTCAATTTTTATTAAAGTATCTGTTGCTGTTTTTGAACCATTTATAAATATCTCTGCACTATTTGATGCTAGATTTACATTAACATAATCTTGTGTTGCATCATCTACAGTTACATTTTCAAAGTAAGAAACAACATCACCTTTTCCATTGTTTTCACTTTCATTTGCTTCATCTCCACCATCAAATATATTATCTTGATCTGAAGCTGAGATAAATTTATCTGAATAGCTACTTCCAATAATTTTTTCTATACCTTCAAGTTTGTCACTATCTTCACCACCACCAATATTTTGATAATCAGTTTTGCTCATATCAATAGTGATTGATGATGTTGCATCTTCATATGTAACTGTATCTATATCATTAGCACTATCTCCACCTATGAAGTAATCGTTTCCTGCTGAACCTTTAAATAGATCTGCTCCTTCATTTCCTGTTAGGATATTTGCTAATTCGTTTCCAGTTAAAGTATCAGATGCACTTCCTCCAATAATATTTTCAATATTACTTACTTTTACATTTGCTACACCTGCTACTGTTGCTTGTGTTTGAGCACCTGCATCTCCTAAAGTTAGATTTACTATATCAGTTATATTAGAGAAATCAACACTATCTAATTGTGTTCCACCATCAAATACATCTTCACCTGCAACTACTACTAATCTATCAGCACCAGCTCCACCATTTAAGTTATCAACAGTATCACCTGTTCCACCATTTAATACATCTGCACCATCTGCACCATTTAATACATTAGATATAGAATTTTCACCTGTTATAGTATCATCATAAGATGAACCTATTACATTTTCAATCCCACTTAAGTAATCTTTATCAGTTGTTTGAGAATCATCTGATGAGTTTAATACTATTGCTTGATGTTTAGTAGTAGCAGTATCTATTGATACATCATTTAGATCAACAACAACTTTTGTTCCATCTGCTAAATATGAATAATCTACTGTATCTGCAGTTGAATCATCATTACCATCTAAATCTCCACCAAATAGTTTATCTTCTCCAGCATTTCCACTTAGTGTATCTGAGCTATCAGAACCATATAAAGTATCTGAACCAGTACTTCCTTTTATCGTATCAACATAATCAGATCCTAATATTTGCTCAATTTCAATTAACTTATCTTTTGATCCTAGTCCATCATTATCTACTTGGTAACCATCACCATTTTGATCAGATAAATCTACTTTAATACCACTTGTAGCATTTGTGTATGATACTGTATCAATACCGTCTCCACCTTTAAATATATTTTCTTCATCATTTCCTGAGATTATATCATCTCCTGATGTTCCAGTTACATTTTCAATATTATATACAGTATCATTATCCATTACTGCATCATCACTATTTTGAATTATTTTAGAACTATTTCCTTGCAAATTTACTTCTAAATGGTAATTGGTATTTGTAATTGCACTATAATCTAAAGTATCTCTATCTGTACTACTTGATGCCTCTTCTTGTCGTGTTCCTGATGATGATAATGTATATCCATCTATAGTGTCGTCTCCATCAAATTTATCAGCTCCTGTTTGAGAATCATCAAATGTAGCTTTAAATGTATCACTACCATCATTTCCAAATAATATATCTTCACCTTTAGCACCAGCTATATTATCATCTCCATCAAAACCTTTAATTGTATTATTTGATTCATTACCTGTTATATCATCAGCTTTAACTGTTCCTGTTATATTTTCAATATTTTTTAGATAATCTTTTTCAGTTCCAAGAGTTGCAGTTGCATAACCATTATTTAGATCTCCTAAATTTACACTAAGTGATGTTGATTTAGATGCGTAATCAACAAAATCTCCATTTGTACCATTTTCACCACCATCTAAATAATCATCTCCTAATCCACCTGAAAGTGTATCGTCTCCAGCATCACCATATAGGTAATCTGCATCTTCTCCACCATCTAAAGTATCATTACCATCACCACCATAAAGTTTATCTTCTCCATTTTCACCTTTTAAAATATCGTTACCATCTTCTCCAAATAGTGTATTTGTAAGACCATCACCTCTTATGCTATCATCACCAGCAGTAGCAATAACATTTTCTATATTTTTTATTTTATCTAGTTCAATACCATTTAGTGTATCTGTTGCGCTTGTTAATGTTACTGTTGCTGAACTTGATGCTGCTAAAGTTAATTCAATACCATTTCCATCATCAATTGAACTATAATCTACTGTATCTAATAATCCATCTTCACCATTAATAATATCAACACCATTTGCATATGTTTCATCTGTTTTTGTTTTATCAACTGTTATTATAAATGTATCATTATCACTACCACCATTTAATGTATCAACTGCTGTTCCATCTGTAAATGTATCTTCACCTAGACCACCTTCAATTATATGTCCAGAATTTCCTGCTATTAATATATCTGATCCATCTCCTGCTATTACATTTTGGAAATTTGTAATAGTATCTGTTTCATCATTACTACTAAATCCAGCTGTACCATCTGTATCTACTTGTGCTGTAGAGTTTAATAAATCTACTTTTATATTTTTATCTCTACTTGCATAAGATAGTGTATTTGTGCCACTTCCACCATCTAAATAATCATCATTTGATCCACCATCAATTGTATCATCACCAGCTTGCCCTAAAATAGTATTTATATATGAATTTCCTATAATAGTATCTTCACCACCACTTGATTTATCACTACCTTTTATATTTTCTATACCTACTATCGTATCAACTTCATCACCAGTTCCAACATTAACTGTTGAAGCTCCAGTTGTCATAGTTGTTGTAATACCATCTTGTAAAGAGTAATCTACCCAATCACCTTTTGATGCAGTATTATCTCCACCAATAATATAATCATCTCCTAATCCACCTGCTAAAGTATCATCTCCTGAACTTCCATCAATTGTATTATTATTATCATCACCAACTATAATATCATCTACACTAGAACCTTTTATATTTTCTATATTACTAATATCATCTTTTTCTTCAGTAGATGTATGTGTTGTAAGTCCATCTGCATTTGTATCGATATATGCTGTTCCATTTGATGATGATAATGTTAAATCAATACCATCATCTCTTGAGCTATAATCTATCCAGTCACCACTTCCTGAACCACTATTATTATCTCCACCATCAATTGTATCATCTCCAAGTCCACCAATAATAATATCATCACCTAGTCCAGCACTTAATATATCATTTCCTGATGCACCATCTAAAGTATCATTTCCACTATTTCCTATAAGGGTATTTACTTCACTATTTCCTGTAAATGTATCATCGGCTAATCCACCCTTTAAATTTTCAATATCACTTAAAGTATGTGTATATACTCCATCTGTTAATGTAGATTCATTCCCATCTTCTGCTAATGTACCTCTTATTTTTTCAGTTGAACTATATGAAGAATAATCAAGCCAATCACCACTTCCATCTACATTGTTATTTGATCCACCAATATATTTATCATCACCTAATGTTGCTATAAATGTATCATCTCCAGCTTCTCCACTTAATATATTATCTGAATCATCTCCTTTGATAAGATCATCTCCATTAGAACCGATAATATTTTCTATACCACTTAATGTATCTTTATCTTCTTCTGTACTATCAGAAGTTTTAATAACTTTTGCATTATTATCAGCCTCTGATAGATCAACTTCTATATGATATGCACTATCATCAATAGCAGAATAATCTACAGTATCTTTTGATGTATCTGTTCCATCTTCTAATCCACCATAAATTTTATCAGCTGTACCATCAAATGCTGTTATATTATCATTTGCATCTTTTGTAACTGTTGCATAAAATGTATCAGCTCCAGATCCTCCAATTAATGTATCTGAACCTGTTCCACCATATATAATATCATCTCCTGATCCACCATCAATTGTATCTGATCCTGCACCACCATCTAGTTTATCATCTCCTGCTTGACCTAATAATATATTTGTATTATCATCACCTATAATTGTATCATCACCACTATTTGAACCAGTAATATTTTCTATACCATATATAGTATCTGTATCATCATTATTTGATCCAAAAGTATTATCATCATCTGTATCAATTTGTACTGTATTTGATGAACTTAAATCAACATTTATTTTATTTTCATCTGAATAATCTACTGTATCTTTTCCACTATCTGTTCCATCTAACTGTCCACCATAAATAATATCATCACCTAATCCACCTATAAGTGTATCATCTCCATCATTTCCAACAAGTGTATTTTTTGTACCAGATCCTTCAATAATATCATTATTTTTACTTCCTAGTACATTTTCAATATTAATAACAGTATCATTACCAACTTCAGATCCAGCACCATTATCACTTGCATCTTCTCTAGATAAACTAACATCAACACCACTACTTGCATGTGTAATATATGAATAATCTACCCAATCTCCAGAACTATCATTAGTTTCTCCATCGATTGTATCATCTCCTGATCCACCTATAATCGTATCATCTCCTGATCCTCCATAAAGTTTATCATTCTCACTTCCACCATCAATTGTATCATCATCTAATCCACCATCTATATAGTCAGCTCCTGCCATACCATTTAATATATCAGCTCCTGCCATACCATTTAATGTATTATTTACACTATCACCAACAATATTATCATTACCATTGGCACCTGTAATATTTTCAATATTTACTATACTATCACTTGTATGACCATCTACTAATACATCAACTTGTGTTGAACTATTTAAAGTAACATCTATTGCACTACTATCTGTAAGATTTGTGTTATATGAAACTGTATCTCCTGTATCATGTCCAGCACCATCTACAATTATTCCTGTTCCACTTAAATTAAATATATCATCTTTTGTATTTGAACCTTTGATATTTTCTATATCTATTAGAGTATCTTCTCCATTTGCATCTTTTGCCGTTATTGTTGTTGATGTAGCATTTACTGTAATTGCATTTGTACTTGTAGTATAATCAACAGTATCTGTTCCATCACCACCAATTAAAGTATCATCTTTAGCACTCGCGTAGAATATATCATTACCACCTGCACCTACTATTGTATTTATTTCATTATCACCTTTTAAAGTATCTGCAAACTCTGTACCTAATATATTTTCTACGCTATTAATTGTTTGATATATATCTTTTGTATCGTCTGAATCATCATGAATTTTTTGAGAAGATGTAAGAGATAGATCTACATTTACACCTAGATTATCTAAAGTATCATTTTCAGATTCTAAAGTTGAATAATCTACCCAATCTCCATTTGTACCATTTTCTTGACCATAAATAATATCTGATCCTAAACTAGCTTTAAATGTATCATCTCCTATTCCACCATATAGTGTGTCATCTCCAGCATCACCATTTAATAAGTCAGCTCCATCATTTCCATATAATATATCATTACCATCAGCTCCACTTAGAGTATCAGCTCCACCATTTCCTCGTAATATATTATCACTTGTATCACCTGTTATAATATCAATTCCAGCTGATCCATTTACATTTTGAATATTTTTAAGAATATCACTATCACCATCTGTAATAGTTACTGTTGCATCTGTTGCACCATTTAAAGTTACACTAATTCCATGATCTGAACTAAAGTTTGAATAATCAACTGTATCATTTCCTAGATCCCCATTTATAGTATCTGCTGTTGTATCATCACTATCCTCTGCTGAATCTTGAAATGATGCATAGATTATATCATCTCCTGCTCCACCATTAATTGTATCATCGCTACTATCTGCAAATGTATTTTTTGCTGAACCATATAAAATATCATTACCATCTGCACCATTTATTATATCTTTTCCAGCTCCACCATAAATAGTATCTTTTCCAATTCCACCATCTAAATTATCATCTCCTGCAGCTCCATCAAGGGTATCATCTCCACCTAATCCTATAAAAGTATTTGCATTAGCATCACCTTTTATTGTATCATCTAAACTACTACCTTCAACTGTTTCAATATTAATTAAAACATCTTTTGAACCATAACCATCATTAATTACTTGTTCGTTATTTTCTGTTCCATCTAGACTTAAATCTACATTTACCCCATTATTTAAAAGGGTATAATTATAACTAGCTATATCACTTCCTGCTTCACCATCTAATATATCATCTCCAGTTCCACCCATTAGTGTATCATTATCATCTCCACCAATTAGATGATCATCTCCATCAGCACCTACTAAATAATCATCTCCTGCTAATCCAGATAAAGTATTATTTGAATCATTTCCTAATAGACTATCAATACCAGCTCCACCTTGAGCATGTTCAATATTTTTGATTATTAGATCATCACCATTTACACCATCTGTATCTTGTGCAGATGTTATAGATAGATCAACTGTATGCGTTGCACTATCATAATTGAAACTTACAAAATCTCCACCTGTTGAACTATTTGTACCACCATCGATATAATCAATACCAGAACTTGCTCCTCCACCAAGTAAAGTATCATCTCCAGCTTCACCTACTAATGTATTCGCTCCAGCATTTCCAGTAATTGTATCATCTTTTTGACCACCAATTGCCCCTTCTATTCCATCAAAAGTATCTGTCCCTTGAGAAGTACTAATATCATATGTACCATCTGCAATATTTATAGTTAAACCTTCAGTTACCTCATCAGAGTAATCAACTGTATCAATACCTGCATCATCTCCTCCAATTAGAGTATCATCTCCTGCTCCACCTTTTAATATATCACTTCCTGCTTCACCATATAATGTATCATCTCCATCGGCACCATTTAATATATCATCTCCACTATTACCTTTTAATATATTATCTGAATCACTTCCAGTTATTGTATCTTCACCTGTTGTTCCATATATATTTTCTATATTTTGTAGTTGATGTGTTTGGTTTGCATTATCTTCTAATTTTGCAGTAGTAATTCCACCATCAACTAGAGTTAATTCAACACCAGCAGATGTGGTACTGGCAATAGTTACATTTGAATAATCTATAGTATCATTATTATCTCCACCATCTATGCTATCTCCTGTTAAAAAGCTAGCTGTTCCCTCAAAAACAAATAGATCATCTCCTGCTCCACCTATTAGGCTATCAGCATTATCTCCACCTGTAATTGTATCAGCTCCTATTCCACCATCAATATAATCAGATCCTGCATCACCACCTAATATATCATCACCTTCATTTCCATATATAGTATTATTTAAAATATCTCCTAATATAGAATCATTATGTGAAGTACCTTTTACATTTTCAATATTTACTACAATATCTCTATTTGAATCATCATTTGTAAAATCACCATCTTCATTTTGATCTATCACTACATATGCATTTGTACTACTATTTAATGTAGTTTGGATACCACCTTTTGTTAAATCACTATCTGTTATAGAAAGGTTACTATAGTCAATTGTATCAGTCGAATTTCCTCCATCATAAATGTCACTACCATCATCTTTTGTATTTACTATAATTGTGTCTTTTCCATCTTCTCCATACAAGCTATCAATACCAGAACCACCAATTAAAGTATCATCTCCACTTGCACCATATAATATATCAGAGGCAGTATTACCTGTCATAGTATCAGCACTATCACTTCCTCTAATTGATTCAATATTTGTAAGAGTATCTATTCC
This sequence comes from uncultured Helicobacter sp., assembly GCA_964482285.1. Classification (GTDB taxonomy): domain Bacteria; phylum Campylobacterota; class Campylobacteria; order Campylobacterales; family Arcobacteraceae; genus CAIJNA01. The sequence continues at coordinate 43,111 of CAYZWZ010000002.1, forward strand.
ACCATCACTTTTATTAATTGTATATGTTGAACCAGATGCACTAAGTGTTATTTTTTGAGTTGCAGTTGTATTTGATAAGTCTGCATCATTAATAGAATAATCAACAATATCAGCACCATCTGCACCATTAATATTATCATCTCCTGCACTTCTAAAGAATGTATCATCACCATCATTACCATCTAATGAGTTATTAGTATTTGACCCTGAGATTGTATCATTTTGTAAACTTCCTATTACATTTTGAATATTTTTAAGAGTATCAGTAGATGTTACATCTGTATCAGTTGTTTCTATTGCTTGTTGTGCTTTTAAATCTACTACAACATTTTGTTTTGAATTTTGTAAATAATCGTAAGAAACTGTATTGGTATCATCTCCACCATCAATATAATCATCACCTATTCCACCAGATAATAGATCATCTCCAGCATTTCCTAAAATAGTATTATTTAAATCATCACCATTTATAATATCTGCAACACTAGATCCACTAATATTCTCAATACTTACTAGAGTATCTTCCTCTTCACCAACACTATGTATAGCAAGTCCATCAGAATCAGTGTCTAAATATACTGTTGCTGAACCTGTTGATAAAGTTACATCTATACCATTTGATCTTGAACTATAATCAACTGTATCTCCTGCACCTGTTTTTGTATTTGATACACCTTGTGAACCATCTAATTGAGTTTGATTTCCACCATCTATTGTGTCATTTCCAATTCCACCAATTAAAATATCATCACCATCACCACCATAAATGCTATCAGCTCCAGCTGCTCCATTTATTGTATCATTTCCATCTAATCCAGAATATACATTATCTAAAGTTTCACTATTTATAGTTGATGTAGTATTAGTCCCTTCTGAATTATCATCAAATTTTGTATCAATATTAAATGAACTATCATTATTACTTAAGATTGTAATTAAATCTATATTCCCATCACCATTATAATCAACCCCACTTGCTGTATAAGTTGTATTTAGTGTTGTATTATCATTAAATGTATCTACTAATTTTGATAGTTTATTATCTTCTGTTACACCATCAATACCTTCTGTAATAGTAATATCTGTACCATCTAAAGTTAAAGTAATAGAATCAGATTCCTCTAATGTTGTTTTAAATTCATCTAGTTGAGAACTTAAATTTACCCTAGAAGTAGATGCTCCTAAAATATTATCATTGTAATTACTTGCAATGATATTTTCAACTCCATATAAACTATCTGATGTTTTAGCTCCATCATTATTTGCTTTATATCCATCATTTAAAATTTGTTTTTCTATAGCTTGCATATTTACTTCAATACCATAATTAGCATCATTATCTAAACTATAGTTTGCAGTATCTATACTAGTATCATCTAATTTACTTTCAGTTTTTCCACCTATTAATACATCATTTCCATATCTACCTACTAGATTATCAGCACCTAAATTTCCAGAAATTATATTTTTATCACTACTTCCAAAAATAGTATCATTTCCTTGCCCACCTAGAGCATTTTCTATATCTATTAATTGGATATTTCCATCTATATCTTGAATATCTGTATTAGCTAAATCTATAGTTACATTTGTATTACTTTCTATATAATCAAAACTAACAAAATCTCCTAAAGTTTCACCACCTTCTCCACCATCAAGGATATCAACTCCACTTGTTACTCCTCCACCAAGTAGAGTATCATCTCCAGAATTTCCTCTTAATATATTTGCACCATCATTACCAATAAGTGTATCATCTCCACTTCCTGATATTGCACCCTCTATTGAAGAGAAATAATCTGTACCTTCAGAAGCAGAAACAGTATGGCTACCTTCTGTTATATTTATAACTAGATCTTCACTTAAGGTATGATAATCAGCTGTATCGATACCATCTCCACCTGCTAAATAATCATCTCCTGCTCCACCAGAAAGTATATCATTTCCACTAGATCCATCTAAATAATCATCACCATCTTCTCCAGAAAGTACATCATCTCCACTTGCGCCATCTAGAGTATTGTTATTTACATCACCTGTTAATGTATCTTCATATTTACTTCCAGTTATATTTTCAATATCTAAAAGAGTATCACTTCCTACTTTATTATCTATACCAATATCTGAAGCTTTTTTATCTGTAAGATCTACTTTTACACCTTTATCATCAGTATTTGTTAAATTATCTATATAAGTATAATCTGCTGTATCTCCTATGCTTGTATTATCTCCACCATCTAGTGTATCATCACCTTTCCCACCAGATAAAATATCATCTCCAGATTCACCTTTTAATATATTATCTTCTATATCTCCAGAAATAGTATCATTATTTTGAGTACCTGTAATATTTTCTATATTTTTAATAGTATCATCATCTACACCATCAACTGTTACTGTTGTATCTATACTACCATTTAATGTTACACTAATACCACCAGTTGTAATATCTCCACCATCACTAATTGCACTATAATCAACTGTATCACTACTTGATCCACCATCTATTATATCACTTCCATCATTTGCACTTGATGCTTTGAATATATCTGCACCATCTTCTCCAAATAGTGTATCTGCACCATCTCCTGCAGTTATTGTATCATCTCCTGCTCCTGCATAAAATGTATCTATAGATGAAGATAGTGTACCATCAAATGTATCATTTAATGTAGAACCATGTATAACTTCTATATTTGTAAGTTTATCTGTACTAGCATCATTTGATTTTGTAACATCATATCCTGTAGAAGTTGAACTAATTGAAATAGAGTTGTTTTCATTTGAATAGTTCATAGTATCAAATGTATTGTTATCTCCACCATCTATAGTGTCAGAACCAGCACTTGAATATATAATATCATCTCCTGCTGATGCATCTATTGTATTTGCTGCATTTGAACCTTTAATTGTATCATCATTAGTTGAAGCAATTACATTTTCTATATTTCTTAAATTATCAGTATATGTAGTTGTTGCATCTTCATATTTTGTAGCTTCTTGTACTGATAGATCTACTACTACTTTTTGGTTTGCATTATCTAAGAATCCACTATAATCAATTGTATCATCTCCTGATCCACCATCAATATAATCATCTCCAAAATTTGATTTTAGTAAATCATCACCATCATTTCCAAATAATGTATTTTTATTATCATCACCTATTATTGTATCATTATTTGATCCACCAGTAATATTTTCAATATTTATTAATGTATCTTCTTCATCTGATGCACTAAATCCTGTAGTTCCATCTGTATCGATTGTTGTTTTACCATTTACTAAGTCAGCTTTTATAGATTCACTTCTAGATGAATAATCTGCTGTATCTCCACCTATGGAATCATTTGTTCCACCATCTAGTGTATCATCTCCTAATCCACCGATTAATATATCGTTATTAGTTCCACCATATAATGTATCAACTCCTGTTCCACCATCTAGTATATCTTCACCATCTTGACCATATAGTGTATCTGCTCCACTTTGACCATATAATTTATCACTATTATTTGTATCATTTTCAATTGCTGAATTATTTGATAAAGAACCATAAAGTTTATCATCTCCAGATCCACCTTTTATTGTATCTGATCCCGCTGCCCCTTCAAATATATTTGCAATATTATCATCACTATCACCAATAATTGTATCATTGTATTGACTAGCTCTAATATTTTCAATATCAATTAATGTATCGATTGTATTAAATCCATCATTTAATACTTTTCCTATTTGTAAAACAGAGTCATCTTCATCTACTACATTCATATCTACAACAATATTTTGATTATCCAATAGATCTGAATAATCAACAATATCTATATCAGCTCCACCATCTAGAGTATCATTTCCATAATTTCCTATTAATGTATCATCTCCATCTATACCCTCTAATACATTATTTGAATGGTTTCCTATTAAAAGGTCATTTCCTGTTCCACCTTCTATATTTTCAACATTTAATATTAAAAGATCTTCAGTTGTACTTTGATCTCGTGTATCAATATCTTGAGCATCAGTTCTTGATAGATCTACAGTAATATCTGAAGATGTATAAGAAAATGATACAAAGTCAGTTCCTTCTCCTCCATCTAAAGTATCTATACCAACATTTCCATCACTAACACCTCTTCCTAAAAGAGTATCATCTCCACCTCTACCTTCTAATACATTTGCTTTTGTATTTCCTGTAAGTGTATCATTACCTAATCCACCAATAACACCCTCTATAGAAGAGAATGTATCTGTACCTTGGTTTCCACCTACAGTTTTTGTTCCATCATTAATATCTACTGTAATATCATTTTGAACTATACTATAATCAACAACATCTACACCATCTGCACCTAAGAATATATCATCTCCTGCTCCACCTGTAAATGTATCGTTACCTAATCCACCATCTAAAGTATTATCTGAATCATCACCTTTTAAGATATCTTTAAAATCACTACCTTTAATATTTTCAATATTAGAGATTGTATCGTTACCAACTTGTGTTCCTGAACCTAAATCTTTTGCATTAGAGTTTAATAGATCAACTTCTACACCAGTTGAAGTTGTATTTTTACTTGTATCATTTAAATATGTATAATCTACCCAATCTCCATTTGTTTCACCTGTTGATCCACCATCAATTATATCATCACCTATACCACCAATTAAAGTATCATCTCCTGCTTGTCCATATAAAGTATCATCTCCACTATCTCCATCAATAGTATCATCTCCAGCTTGTCCATCTAATATATTTGAAACACTATTACCAATAATTGCATCGTTATTTGAACCTGTAGTGATATTCTCTACATTTATAAGATTATCTTGATCATCTATTGAATCTGAATTAGAAGTATCTTTTATATATGATGTAGCATAACCATTTGCATCTGTTGTACTTAAATCTACTTCTACTTTATACTTAGAATCAATTCCACTATAATCAACTGTATCACTAGTTCCTGCATCTGCATCTATATTATCCATTGTATCTGTTGTACTTGCACTTAATTTAAATGTATCATTACCAGCTGAACCAATTATTTTTTCAATACCAACTAACTTATCAGTATTATTAAATCCATCATTAGTAACCTGTCTACTTTGTGTCATATCTACAGATATATTTTGTAAATTTGTATTACTTGAATAGTCAGCAACATCTAGTGTTCCAGCTCCACCATCTAATGTATCATCCCCAGCAAGTCCAACAAGGATATCATCTCCATCTTTTCCTTGAAGAATATTATTAGCTGAACTTCCTGTTATACTATCTGAGGCACTAGTTGCTATTACATTTTCTATATTTGTAATTGTATCTTGTACATCTAAAGCAAGTGCATTTTGTACTCCTGCTATTGAATTATCAATATCATCATTTAGATTTATATTTAAAGAGTTTGAACCTAACCATGAATAGTCAATAGTATCACCTATTGATGTATTATCTCCACCATCAATTGTATTAGAACCTTTATTTGCACTTATAATATCATCACCATCATTTGTACTTATTATATTATTTTCAATACTACCATTTATAATATCATCTAATTTTGAACCTATTACATTTTGTATATTTAATAATGTATCACTGCCAAAACTGTCATGTATTCGTTGTTGTGATGTATTTGTTAAGTCTAGAGTAATTCCACTATTTGTATTTGTACTATCTGCACTAATTGATGAATCTTCAGTACTATAATCTACAGTATTTATACCATCTCCACCATCAATAGTATCATCACCTATATCACCTAATAGTGTATCGTTTCCTGCATCTCCATAAAGTTTATCATCACCTTTTCCACCACTAAGTGTATCGTTGTCATTTCCACCTCTTAAGATATCATTTCCAGCTTCACCACTTAAAATATCAACTCCATTTTCACCTTTAAATTCATTATCTAAACTTTCAGAGTTAATTGTAGATACTGCATCACTATTTTTTTGAATATCTAAACTAAATGCATTATCATTTGAAGATATTATTGTAAGTGCATCTTCATTATTATCATTGTTAAAATCAAAACTACTAATAGTATACTCTGCAAATTTTGAATTTGTATTCTTTTGCTCATTAAAAGCATCTTCAATTTTAGTAAGTTTATTTTCATCTGTAAAACTACTATCTATATTAATTGTAAAACTATCTGATCCAATTGTAATAGTAAGTGTATCACCATTACTTAGAGTATTTAATTGATCTATTTTCTCACTTAAATGAACTCTTGTAGTAGTAGCACCTTTAATATTATCTCCAAAAGATGTACCTGTTATATTTTCTATACCATATAAAGTATCCTGGTTTTCATTTATACCTAAAGAAACATCATATCCATCATTTATTACTTGTTTAGTATCTTTTTGCATATCTACTGTGATACCATATGCTGCATTTGCACTATCTTGAGAATAATCAGCAGTATCTATATATCTTGATCCACCATTATCTTCATTATCACTTGCATTTTTACCACCAATAATTATATCATTGCCAGATTGTCCACTTATTGTATCGTTACCATCTCCAGCATTTATAATATTATTTGAAGCATCACCTTTTATAATATCATCATAAGAACTAGCATCAATATTTTCAACATTTTTAATTTTAACAAAACCTATATCACCACCTACATCTTGTGCATCGGAATTAGCTAAGTCAATATTTATACTAGAAGTTGCTTGTGCAAAACTTACAAAATCTTCTCCAGTTCCACCATCTAAATAATCCGCGCTAGCAGCGTCTATTCCACCTTTTTTACCATCTAGTACATCATTTCCTGCACCACCTATTAAGGTATTTGAACCATCATTTCCAATAAGTGTATCATTGTGATCTCCACCTATTGCTCCTTCAATATCAATAAATGTATCAGTACCTTGTCCACCACCAATATCATGTGTTCCATTTGTAATCTCAACAAAAACATCTGCTGTTGCATCAGAGTAATCTACAGTATCAATACCATCTCCACCATCAAGTCTATCATCTCCAGAACCACCTTTTAGTAAATCATCTCCTAATCCACCTTCAAGTGTATCGTTACCTATTGCCCCTTCTAATGTATCATCACCATCTGCTGCACGTAGGATATTATTTGCATCATTTCCTTTTAAAATATCTTTAAAATCACTACCATTTATATTTTCAATATTTTTAACAATATCAACTCCTACTTGAGTCCCTGTTCCTATATCTTCTGCACTTTGAGCTAATAGATTAATATCAACACCAGTTGATGTTGTATTTGTATTTGTATCATTTAAGTATGAATAATCAACAGTATCTCCTATACTAGAACCATTATCTCCACCATTAATAACATCATCTCCACTATTTCCTATTAGTGTATCATCTCCACTATCTCCATATATAAGATCATCTCCAGCTCCACCTTCAATAATATCATTATCTTCATCACCATGAATTATATCATCACCAGTTCCACCATAAATACTATCAACTTCTGTACCACCAGAAATAGTATCATCTCCACCATCTCCATATAATGTATCTAATCCAGCACCACCATTAATACTATCTCCAGTACCTATTATAGTTTCATCTCCACCATGAATAAAATCATCTCCAGCATTTCCTAAAATAGTATTTACTATATCATTACCAACTATTGTATCATTGTTATTTGTTGCTGTTATATTTTCAATATTAATAAGTTCATCACTATCATCTATATTATCTGCGTTTGTAGTATCTTTTAAATTTGCTTGTATTTTAGCAGTTGTCATATCTAATTCTAATTTATATTTTGAATCAACTCCACTATAATCAACTGTATCACCCTCACCAGCATCTCCATCTATAGTATCTAGTATATCTGTAGTTGTAGCATTTAATTTAAATGTATCATCACCTTTAGAACCTATAATTTTTTCTATTTGTTCAATTCTATCTTGTCCAACTTGATTATTTGATATTGTTCCATCATTTATAACATTATATTCACCATTTGCAACTGTCATATCAACACTTATACTTTGTGAACTATCATTTTCACTATAATCAGCAGTATCTATATCATCTCCACCAATTAAAATATCATTTCCCCCACGACCAACAAGAGTATCATTACCATCTGCACCTTGAAGTATATTGTTATTGTTATCACCTTTTATAGTATCATCTAAAGATGTTCCTGTTACATTTTCAATATCTATTAAAGTATCACTTGATGTTAATGTAATTGCATTTTGTTCACCTGGTTTTGTACTATCTAAATCAGCTTGTAGATCTAAGTTTACCTTATTATTTGACCATGAGTAATCAACGGTATCATTACCATCTCCACCATCTAAATAATTGTTATCTTCTCCACCTATAAGTGTATCATCTCCAGTTCTTCCATAAAGTGTATCATCTGCACTCTTTCCATCAATAGTATCATTTCCTGCACCACCATCTAAAATATTTATATTAGAATCACCTGTAATAACATCATTTCCAGCTCCTGTAGTGATGTTTTCTATATTTTTTATTTTATCTACTTCTGAATTTACTGTTAAATCATGGTAACCATTTGCATCTGCTATTGAAGATAAATTTACTATAATATTATCATTTACACTTGCACTTGAATAGTTTAATGTATCAATATCATCTCCACCATCAATAGTGTCATTTCCATCACCTACATTCATATTAAATAGATCATCTCCAGCTCCACCATTTAGATAATCATCTCCTAATCCACCATCAATAGTATCATCGCCTGCTCCACCGAAGATTGAGTCAGATCCTGCACCACCAAATAATATATCATTTTGATCTAAGGCATCATTTATACCAGTATCTAGATCATTATTTTGTAATGCTCCATAGATTAAATCATCTCCACTTCCACCATATATTGTATCTGCACCTAATCCACCTTCAAATTTATTATCAAGTATTGCTTCATTTGTATAAGTAGTTTCTATTGCAGGGCTTAAAGAATTATCTTGATGAGTCATATTTAAGACAAAATTAGTTTCAGGTGTTTGATTTGTAATAACTATACCTACATTTTCACTTTTTGCAAATAATACTGGTGTTGTAGTTTGATTATTAAGATTTCCATCTCCTGTTTCACTACTTCCATTTATAGCATCTACTATTTGATCAGCTTTTAAACTTTGAGAAAATGCTAATGCTAAAACTGCTACTACTGTGCCAGCTGCATTTGTTACATTTGTACTACCATTTGTAAAATTTAACTCTTTTGTAGTTGTTGTTCCATCTGTATTATTTATTATAAATTGTAGTTTTATTTTATCTGCTGATGTATTTTCACCATTTAATTTTTTATTTAAGATATCTGAATGATTATCAATAAGTAACACACTAGAATCAGCACCTTTTATAATATCGTTATATCCAGAACCTGTAATATTTTCAATATCATATAGTGTATCTGATTTATTACTAGAACTTCCATCATTTATTACTTGATTATATTCTCTTGACATATCAACATTAATACCATGAACAATATTTTCATTTACTTCAATATTCTCTGTTTGTTCTATATTATTTATAGTAGTTTTAACTTCATATGTTGCTTTTACAATACCATCATTTGAGCTATTAACTTCATGAGACGTATAATCTGCTGTATCTGTTCCACTTCCTCCAACTAAAATATCTTTACCATCTCGTCCTCTTAAAAGATCATCACCCTCTTGACCTAAAATGATATTATCAGCTGAATCACCAGATAAAGTATCTGCTACAGTTTCATCTCTTGAACCTTCTAAATTTTCAATACCTGATAATTTCACTTTTCCTAATGTATCACTTACTCTTTGTACATCTGTTACAGATAAATCAACATTTACTGCTGTATCTTGGTCATAAAATGATGCAGTATCATTATCATTTCCACCTATTAATACATCAATTCCATTACTTCCTGCACCAGCACCTCTTAGTGTATCATCTCCATTATTTCCAACTAGTGAATTTGATAAATTATCTCCAACTAAAGTATCATTTCCAGATCCACCTATTACACCTTCTATATCAATAAATGTATCACTACCTTGACTTTGACTAATTTTAGTACTACTTCCTTGCACCATTGTTGTAAGATTTACATATAGATCATCAAAAGCATCTGAATAATCAGCTAAATCTATATCTGATCCATCTGCATTTCCATCTGTACCATCAAGGATATCATCTCCCAATCCACCTTTTAAAAGATCGTTTCCTGCTCCACCTACTAGTAAGTCATTTCCAGCACCACCTTCTATATAATCATCACCAGCTAAACCTTCTATTGTGTTATCTGCAATATTACCAATTAGTGTATCTTCATATACAACTGCTCCTGCACCTTCATCAATATTTTTATTTCCACCTTTAATATTTTCAATACTTTTTAAAGTATCTACTGTATCTGTATATATAAATTGTGCTGAAGTATTTGATAGATCTACATTTATATTTTCATCGATTACATCACTGTAATCAACCGTATCTCCACCACTTAAAGTCATATTTGTATCTTTGATACTTAATAGATCTGCTGTTTTTAGCTCCAATGAATTTGTAATTGTATTTAGTATTAAAGTATCATTTTGATTAAGTCCTATTGTGTTATTAAATTGATCTATAATACCTGCATAAATATCTGATATTGCTTCATTTGCACTTGCATTATAAACTATAGTTTGACCATTTAAATTAAATCCATACTCTGTATTTGTAGTTGGTATTTGATCTATTTTAATACTAAAAAGTGCATTTTCTCCATCAATGGTATTTGTTCCAATTCCACCTTTTATTATATCATTATCATCTCCACCTAAAAGTGTGTCATCTCCAGATTTTCCATCTAATATATCATCACCAGCCATACCTTTTAATATATTATCATTGCTATCTGCAGTGATTGTATCTGCTAATATATTATTTGTACCTATAATATTTTCTATATTATAGATACTATCAATTTTGGTATCAGAAGAATCATCTATATCTAAAAATCTTGCTTCATTTTCCTCATGTAAAGTTATATCTAATGATCCTTTTAACCATGAAGAGTAATCAACTGTATCACTATCTGATATATCATTTAATATATTTCCAGATCCACCATTAATATAATCGTTACCATTTGATGCTATAAATGTATCATCTCCACTTAAAGTTGCATTTGGTAACTCTTCTCCACCATATAAGATATCATTACCATCTCCTCCATCAAGAATATCGTTTCCTTTATTACCTATAATTTTATTGATCTCATCATTACCAACTATAGTATCTGCAAAGTTTGAACCTTTTATATTTTCTATATTTTTTACTATATCTTTTTCAAGTCCAATATTAACTGTAGCAATACCCACATTATCATCTGTACTTGTTGTTGAGTTTTCTAAAGTAACATCAATACCACTTAAAGCATCAATATAATCTATAGTATCAGTTCCAACTCCACCATCAATAAAGTCATCTCCTAATCCACCAATAAGTGTATCATCTCCATCTTTACCATATAATCTATCATCACTTGCACCTGCATCTATATAGTCATTTCCACTATTTCCATCTAAAATATTGATATTATCTCCACCTAAAATAGTGTCATTATTTGTTGAACCTACAATATTTTCAATACTTATTAATTTATCAATTTGTCCTAATTCTGATGATCTATTTGCTTCTAAATCTGTACCTGAAATATTTTGATTTGCTGAAGTTAAGTTAACCAATATTGTATTATTTGAATATGAATAATCTACAGTATCATTTCCTGATGTACCATCTAAGGTATTGCTTGAAGAGTTACCTGATAATGTATCATTTTTACTTGTTCCTATAATATTCTCAACATTTGTTATAGTATCATTTCCTGCTACTCTTGTATTTTGAGATCCTGTATTATTTAAACTTACAACAACCCCATCATCTCCTTGTAATGTTAGATTTAAATCTGCATAAGATATTGTATCATCTCCACCTTGAGCATCTATAATATCATCACCTAATCCACCATATACTAAGTCATCTCCTAGTCCAGATGTTAATGTATCATTACCATCTCCACCTAAAAGTGTATCAACATCTTCTTTTGAGATTAAAATATCATCCCCAGCTTGACCATCTAAGAAGTTTTTTCCTAAACCCGCATCAAGAGTATCATCTCCATCTCCACCTAAAAGCGTATCATCTCCAGAAGCACCTATAAGATAATCATTACCTTCTCTACCATCTAAAGTATCATCTCCACTTAAACCTTCAAGTTTATTATCATTTGCATCACCAAATATTTTGTCTGAATCGATTGATCCAATAACATTTTCTATATTTAATAGTACATCCTCTCCATCACCTTGAGCAGAGTTTGCTGCTAAATCAATTCTCATTGGACTATTAAATCTTGTCTCTTCGTAACTTACTGTATCAATACCATCTCCACCATCAATAGTATTATTACCTCTATCTCCAATTAATGTATCTCCAGTTGGGTTGCCATTTGCATCAAGTGTAATATCAGAACCTCTAATATTTTCAATCTCACTGATAATATCACTACCTTCTCCAATAGCTGTACTATAATCTGCAAAATTTTTATCATAAAGTTTAACAGTTACTACCGATTTAGAATCTTCAAAACTAATTGTATCTTCACCTGCTCCACCAACAATTTCATCATCTCCTAAACCACCATGAATAGTATCGTTTCCTTCACCACCATCTAGCTTATCATTACCAGCTTTACCTTTTATAATATCATCATTTTCTTTACCAAGTATAATATTTACATTTGAATCACCAACTAATGTATCTTGTAGTGATGAACCTGTAATATTTTCAATATTTGTTATGCTATCTGTACCTTCTCCTGTTGATATTCCAGCTTCTAAATCAACTTTTACACCCTCTAAATTTGCAATACTATCTCTTGTAAGAGTTGAGAAATCAACTGTATCTAATCCCTCTCCACCATCAATAGTATCATCTCCAAACCCAGCTGTAATTGTATCATCACCTTTTGCACCATTTAGTGTATCATCACCTGTTTGTGCGATAATAGTGTCATTTGTTACTGCACCATTTACTGTTGTTTCTAAATCACCAGTTTTTATTAAGTTGTCATTTAAATTTGTAGCTAATACAAATCCATTTTCATAAGTGATCCCACTTTGAGCTTTAAATGGATCAAAACTAATAGAATCTGGATTATTTTCATTTACCTCATGTACATTTACACCATATTTCATCTCAGACTCAATTGTGTAGTATTTTGCAATAGGTTCTTTTACTGAGTTTTTATGTTCTTCAGAAACATTATTTAAACTAAATAAACTCTCAGCTTTAATATCTAATTCAAAATTTGTATCAATTGTTGTACTATATTTAATTATTAATTCAACATCTCCTGTTGATGGGTTTATTGTAAATCCATCACTTATTACATTTCCATCTTCATCTACTTTTGCTCTTGCTATTGACCAAGTATCACCAGATTTTGTTCCATTTATTATCTCCATTCCAAGTGGTAATCCTGAGATATCAAGCTTTTCTACTAGATAACCTTCTGGTTGAATTGGAGATAATTTTATTAATCTTGAAGTATGTGTTTCATCAAAATAGTTTGAATTATCAGCATTTATAACCATACTTGAATAATCACCACTATTTAAAAATGTATAATCAATTGTCTCTTGTTCTAATTGTTTCATTAGACCAGGAATATCATTTGGATCAGTTGGATAAGTATTTAAATAAGCTGTTCCTCCACTTCCTTCTACTGTATAAATATTTGTATCACTTGTTAATTTTTCTGTATCAATATGTTGAAGATCAATATCAAAAGTTAATGTAGGGATAATACCTTCTACTTCAGATTTTTGTGGTGTACCTTTTGGAATTGGTGCAGCTTCATCTTCATCTATTAATGGATTCACTTCTAGTTCTGGTGCTTCTACTGGTTCTATATCGTATTTATGTACTGGAGAAGGATCAACTTTTGGGGCAACATTTTCTTGTGTATTTTGTTGATTCATCACTCTAGCAACTGCTTCTGCAGTATTTTCTACTGGTTCTGCATCTTCATTATCTAAAGTAACTTCTTCTATAATATCAACATCTTCAGTTGTTATTAAAGCATCAATTGGCACTGAATTTATAGTATCTATTTTTTCAATTAGTGTATTTAAAGATATGGCATTGGCATTGCCTAGTTGAATAGTTGGTGTTGTATCTCCATAGGCCATTAATCCCATAGATACAAAAGTAATAGATCCTCCAGATGGAGTTGAGACTACAATATCCCCACCTATTAGTTTAACCTCTTCATCATCCATATTAAATTTTGGAATTTTAATTTGTATTTTATCACTTGGTCGTACAAATACTGCTAGGTTTTCACCCTCTTTTGGTTCATTATTAACTATTACTTTATTGTTTTTGTATACTACGTTATTTTTTGCCATTTTATATCCTTGTAATACTATATAGTATTAGTATACCATAATTAAAGGAAAAAATTTATTATAAATGGTTGTAAAATAGTGCTTTTAGATATCTATATGTTTTAAAACATAATAATTGTTCTAGATATTGTTTTAAAAGGGATTTAAATATCTTAGATATTATGTTTTAAAACATAATATCTAATCAATAGGCTGTTATGACTTATACAATTGTATAATTATCCAATAATAGAACTTGTATATCCAACTACTTTTGAATCATCACTTGTAATGTCTGCACTTGTTCTATAATCTATAATTTTTGAATTAAGCTTTGCTTTTTTTGCACTTTTTAAAATAGCTTTTACCCCTACTCGTCCACAAGCTTCACAACCTGTTACCCAAGTAGAAATATCTAAATTACTAATAGCTTTTAAACAAATATTATCTAGTTTACTTGCTTGTTCTTTTGGATAAAAATGGCTCAAATCTGTACTAATTACTATAAATATATGAGGAAATTTTTCAAATACCTCATCGATAATAAGAGATATATTTTCATAAGAGATATCACCATAAACTATCTCAACTATTTTAGAATGAGGAAACTTCTCTTTTATAAATGGTGCTTGTGTTTCTGTTGAATGTTCATTATGAACCTCAGGTATAAAATCTATAAAATCATAGTTATCTTTTAAATATGATCCATAATTTTTATCAATACTTATTTCACCACAAGGTGTAATATATTCATCAAACATACTAACACTTGCATTTTTAAATCTATGCTTATGTGATGGTCCAATTACTAGTATCGTACTTGCATTTACATTTTTTAGCATACTATAAGCTGCATTTGCTGTAAATCCACTATATATAAATCCAGCATGGGGAGATATTATAGCTTTTGGACTAAAAGGAGGTTTGTAATTGAAATTTGCATCTTTTAAAATATTATCAAAGTGTTTAAACTGTTTTTTAATCTCGTTACAAGATGAACTATAAAAACTATTTGCAACACTCATATCTCTACTTGTATTATAAATGCCATCAAGTTTACTATTACAATTTTGACATAAAACTCCAAATTTTCTATTATCAATTGTTGTTTTATATGTGATTCTTTGTAAAAATATACTATCACACTTAGTACATTTTGAATTATTTTCTAAAGAAGCATTACCCATATATACATATTTTAAACCTACATTTTTTCCAATATTATAGGCATTTTGTAAAGAATCAATAGAAGTTCTAGGACGATCAAGCATCTTATAATCAGGATGAAAAGCACTTAAATGCCAAGGTGTTATATCACTTAGCTCATTAACTATAAAATTTGCAATATCTCTTAACTCTTCATTGCTATCATTTAGATTTGGAATAACAAGTGTAGTTATTTCAATCCAAATTCCTAGTTTTTTAAATAGTTTTAGATTTTGTTTTAATTTATCTAAATCTGCTCCTAAGTGTTTTTTATAATACTCACTATTAAATGATTTTAGATCAATATTAGCAGCATCTATTAATCCTTGCATATCATTTATAACTTCTGTTGATTCAAAACCATTACTTACAAAAATATTTTTAAGTCCATTTTTTTTAGCAAGTTTCGCAATATCTCTAATATATGGATAAAATATTGTTGGTTCATTATATGTATATGAGATACTCTTACAATCATTTTGCAACGCTAAATTCACTATAGCTTGAGGACTATAGTATTTTTCTTTATTTATTTTTACTTCTTGACTTATACCATGATTTTGACAAAATGAACACTTAAAATTACAACCAACTGTTCCAATACTTAAAGTTTTACTTTTGGGCAATACATGATATAGTGGTTTTTTTTCAATTGGATCTATATTTATAACTGCAGGATATCCATAAACTATACACTCTATTTTATCTTCTGTATTTTTATTCACTCCACAAATACCTGTTTTATTTAAAGGTATATTACAATAGTGTTGGCATAGTGTACAAGTTAGTTTATTCTCCTTAGTACTTGGTTTATAAAAATCCATTTTAAATCTTCTGTACTTGATATTTATACACTATTGCACCATCATCTAAACAAGAGATATCAAATCCACCTTTAGCACTTAAATGGCTAAAGAAATCCTCAAAATTTGGTAAGTCAGTCCAAACTTGAGGAAGAAATGTTGCTTGTTTATCTTTATATTTTAAAATAATTCCATCAACTCCTACTTTTACTTTTGATTTTAAATCATCAATACTACTATACTCTTGTAATATTGCATCACTTAAAATAGATATATCTATACTAGTTTTATCAAGTTCTTCAATACTTAGTGGTTTAAATCTAGGATCTTCAAAAGCAGCTTTTTGGGCATTTATTACTAGATCATCATATAACTCTCTATGGGCTACTAATGAACCTATACAACCTCTTAATTGTCCATCTTTTTTTAACGTTATAAATGTAGCTTTTTTTAATACAAACTGTGGGTATTGTTTTACACACTCATATTTACTAATAATAGAACATATATTAAACTTGTTTTTTATAGCACTTTTTACTAACTCTTTTATTAATATATTTATATCTTGTTTCATTTTACAGCCTTATATTTTTTAAATCTTATTGGTTTATATACAACTCCACTTGCACTTATAAATTTAATAGGTATAGATTCTCTTGTATTATATGTTTTACCCTTATATACTAAAAAGTGTAGATGTGGACCTTTTGTATATCCAGTATTTCCACTAAATCCTATAAATTGTCCTCTTTTTACTTTTTGGGCTACTTTAACTCTTACTCCACCTTTTTTTAGGTGTGCATATTTTGCATATGTTCCATCTTTATGTTTTATAGTTATATAATTTGCCTCTTTTATATACTTTTTAGTTCCATGTTTACTTCCATTATTTTTAGTATTTACAACAATACCATCTCTTGCAGCATATATTTTTGTACCAATTTTCATTTTAAAATCAACTGCATATTTAGAGTTGCCTTTATGGGAAAATTTACCATTAAAACTTTGTGTTACTAACTTTGAAGTTCCTAATTTATATGGTAATCTATATAAATAAGAATCATCATGGATTGAATACTTTGAACCAAGTGCATATTTATAACTTGATTGAAGAAAATATTTTTTCCCTGTGATATAAAAAGTTGCCATATGTTTTGTAGTTTTTGATTTTATAATTTTTTCTATAGGTAGCGTAGTTGAAGATCTTAAATTTTTAATTTTTGCGTTATATAAAAGTGTTATATCATATAGTTTATCATTTTTTATATATACATCTATTTTTGTTTTTGTCCTTTTATTAATAAGTGATACATTATTTTTTGCTTCTAAAGATATAATCATTATTAATATAAAAAGTATTAATTTCATCAAGATACATACTCCATTTTTTCTTTATAATATGGTTTTAATTAAGTTTTCTATAATATTATATCAAATTATATATAAGGTTTATCGTGCTTACAAAAATATCTTTACTTTTATTAATATCTATTTCCACACTGTTTAGTC
Organism: uncultured Helicobacter sp.; assembly: GCA_964482285.1. GTDB lineage: Bacteria > Campylobacterota > Campylobacteria > Campylobacterales > Arcobacteraceae > CAIJNA01. The sequence goes on from CAYZWZ010000002.1 coordinate 61,062, forward strand.
AGAATATTATTGATATATCATTTGATCATAAAAAAGAATCACACCATGCTTTCTTATTTAATGAGCTTATGAACGATACAAATAGTACTACCAATAACTATTCAAATCTTTATAAAACAATAGATACTGGATATATAAATATTCACTCTAATTTTAATGACATAATAGGGTTTAATTTCAGTAATTCTATAAAATCTTATTCATATACGAGATCATTTGATTTTGATATACCTACAAGTGGTATTGATTATAAATCTTATGAACTATATTTAGGGACAAATGATATAAAGTATATATCAGCTAAAAAAATATCTCAAGATATAAATTTTGATTCAAATAGTTTATCAACTACTTCAACTGATCTTACAATTCTTGGTATCATAAATTATAAAAAAGATTCAACAACTTCTAGTAAAATAGAATATATAGATACTGATAAATTTAATGCTTTAACAGATGATGTAAGAGCATTACTTCCTAGTAGGACTCCAATTATCCATAGAGATTTTGAATTAGAAAAATTTACAGTATCTAGTGAAAATTTATATGATGTGGTACAAAATGATTTAAATAATAATAAAACATATATAAAACCAGGTATGTTTAGCAAAACATTTTCAAATAATATATCTGTTTTTGGTGTAGTTATTGTAGGATATACACAAGAAAATTATAAAACAATAGATAATTATTTTGTAGATGTAAATGGTACAAAACACAATATAACATATAATACTAAAATAACAAATGAAGTTATGGAACTAAATAAAGATGCTGCAGTTATAAAAGACAACCTAACATCTTCTGCTAAATATAGAGGATTTGAATATGGATATAAAGTAACTGCTCAATATAAAATGATGAATAAAGTATTATTATATGTTACTGCTTACCAAAAAACAACAAAACTAAAAAATAAATATAAAAAAGATCTAGCTCAAAATAATATCTCATCTACATTAGAAAATGTAGTTACTTATGATGAATTATCTTATAAAATTAGATATCTAAATTTTGGTATAAAATATAGATTCTAATTAATATTAGAATCTAAGAGCATCTTCTCTCTTTTTTAGTTCTTCTAAAATTAATAAAGTTCTTTTTGCACTTTTTAAAAATTTGTTATATTCAGTATAATTAAAATCGACATCTTTCCAAATTGGATTTTTTTTGATTAAATATTTTTTATTTAATACTAAAATTTTAATTATATTGTTAATTACACCTTGGTATTTTTTCTCTTTTAGATTTGTAATTATTGCCCTTTTTACACTATATATATGCATATCTTCATCTAAAAAACTGTATGTAGAACTTGCTAATTGTGTATTTTGATACATATCTTCCATTTTAAAATTTGTAGGAAGGTCTATTAGTTTTATATTTTTAAAATTTTCAAATTCACTTGCTGGTGCTTTTTTAACACTAATATATATATCAATTTTATTTGAATTTAGATCATTTTCAATAGTATTTATATTTGATGATATAAAGTTAAAATTTAAATTATACATCTTTTCAATAAACTTAGCACTCGTACATGAATTGCTATTTTCTTCACCACAATACACATTATAATCTTTTTTGATATCAAAATCAAAGTCATTTTCACTATTTGTAAAAAGGTGTATTTGTAAAGTATCTAAAGATAATATTACAGGTATTTTACTATAGATTGTTTTATTTTGTTTTTGTTGTTTATTGTATCTTGATATAGCATCTTTATTTACAATAGCAAAGTAGTTTTTATCTTGATTATTTATTATATTTTGTATAGATTCTATTGAGTTATTATTTTCTTGTGCATCAAGATTTATATCATATTTATTTAATATAGTTTGAATATCATCACTTAAAGAGATTAAACTATTTTCTTTATATATATTTAGTGTTCCAATATTTACTGCAAATAGATAATTTACATAAATAAAAAATATTAGTAGTTGTTTCATTTTAATCCTTAATAAGTATTTATTTTATCATATTTATTTAAAATCTTTATTTATATATTTCTTGCAGATTATTTTTTGATTTGCTATAATATCTAATGCATGAAATAAATATAAAAGATTTACAAAATTTAAATCACTCATATCATGAAAATAGCTCATCTTTATATATAATTTATGGAGCTAATAAATCTGGTAAAACAACTTTTTTAAAAGACTTTGTTGTTAAAAAAGATTATATATATCTATCTTGTACAAATACTAATAAACATATCCAGGTATCAAATTTTGCTAAAATAATAAGTAGTAAATTTAAACAAAAATATATCCAATCTTATTTTAATGAATTTGAAGATATTTTAATACTTTTAGATAAACAAACTCTAAAAGATAAAATGGTAATTATTTTTGATAATTTTCATAATCTTTTAAAAGTAAATAAAGAAGAATTAAATATTTTACTAAATTATTGGGATAAAAAGTTAAAACATAAAAATATACAAATAGTATTAACAAGTGCCATTATTTTTGATAAATCAAAACATAAAAAGCTAATATCATATGAAAAAAATATATTCTTTCTGGAAGAGGTCTCATTTTTAAATATAAAAAAGAAAAAAAACTTATCTATACTTGATAAATTACATATATACTCTTTTTTTGGATCAAGTGATTATTTAATCAACTATTATAATACAAAAGAGGAATTTATAAAAAATGTATATAAAATAGCTCTAGTTCCTTCTAGTCCATTTTTTAATTATGGTTTTGATTACTTAAAAGAAAATATAAGTGATATATCAACTTATAATGCTATATTATATGCTATAGCAAAAGAGAATAATAAAATAAGTCAAATAGCTAGTTTTATAAATCTACCTGCTTCATATTTAAGTAGATATATACAAAAACTTATAGATCTTATGATTATATCTAGAGTATTACCAATAAATGATAACTTTAAAAATTCAAAAAATGGAAGATATTTTTTAAATGATCATTTTTTAAAATTTTGGTATTGTTATATATTTGAAAATCTATCTTTTTTACAAATGAAAAAACATACAAGTGTAATAAAACAAATAGATAGTACATATATAAAAAATATTTTAGAACCTGCATATAAAAAATATATATTAAATCTTATAAAACAAAACCCTATAAAATATATTGGGTATAATCCAAATAAACTAGCTCCTTGGTGGGACAATAATAATAGCATAGATCTAGTAGCATATGATGAACATAATATTACATTTATTAATATATTTTGGGAGAATGTAGAAGTTGTTAAAAACTCTTATAAAGATCTACAAGAAAATGCAAACAATTATAAAACAAGTTTAAAAAGGAATTATATTATAATTTCAAAAAATAGTTATTTAAAAAGTATGGAGAACTAAAAAATATGGATAAACAAACACACACAAAATTTAATCTAAACAACTTTCTTATGGCATTTTCAAGTGCTTTGGATAATACTGTTGCTAATAATGCAAATAGTGTTAAATACTCATCTAAAGCATTTGCATATATTGCACTAAAACTAGCTAATAAACTAAATATTTCACCTGAATATAAAAGTGATATATTTTCATACTGTATTATTAGTAAAAATGAAACTTTTGCAAAAAATATCCAATATATACCATTTAATACAAAAGAGTTTCTTAATGATACTAACTGTAGTATTTGTATAAATATAGCTTCATATATTATCTCAAATATTAAAGTACAAAACAACACTATAATAAATGAAATAGAACTAAAAAATGTAATAAATACAAATGAAACAATTCCAAAAGATATAAAAGATGCTTTTAAAGAGCTAAGCTCAATAGAGAGTTTTTGGTATGATTTACAATCACAACAAGTGGGATTTTTACTTTTTGAGATGTTAGATGATTTTACTTTAGAGATAAATTTTGATGATCTAATCCAATTTACTGCTGTTGTTCATGATAGTATATATAACTTTACAAATAGATCTTATAAAGATGATTGTATAGACTTCAAAGCTTATGCTATGGCAAATTTATTTGAGTTTGAACCAAAAGATAAAGCTAGATTTATAATAGCATCTCATCTTGTAAATATAGGATACTTATTTATGCCACTTGATATTGTAAATAAAGATGATATGCTACACCATACAGAATATCAAATTCTAAAACAAGTTCCATACTATACAAACTATATCCTTCAACAAGTATATGGATTTAGTGATATTGCAACATTGTGTTATAGTGCTTATGAAAATATAAATGGAAGTGGTTATCCAAATAAATTAACAGGATCAAATCTAAGTTTAAAACAAAGAATACTTAGTGTACTTACAATATATCAAGCACTTAGTGAAAAAAGAAGTTATAGAGAAGCTTTTAGTAAAGATGAAGCTTTAGAGATTTTAAATGAAGCTGGGTTAAATAATAAAATTGATAATAGTGTTGTAGATAGTTTAAAAAAGATTTTATAAACTATTTACAATCTTGACATATTCCAGATAGTACTAAATCACTTTGTACTACTGTAAAATTTAGTTTACTAGATACATCTTTTGCGATATTATCTAAAGATACATCTACATCTATAATATTGTTACATTTATTACAAAGTAGGTGTGCATGTTTCTCTTTTATAATCTCATATACTGACTTTTCATTTGGTAGTTTTACCTCTTCTAATAAAGAATTTGTAATCATTGCATTTATATTTTTATAAATTGTTGCTAGTGAAACTGAAGAAAATTTATTTTTAACCTCTTCATATAGTTTATCAATATTTATATGTCCATATATAAATATAGTATTTATTATCTCTAGTCTTTGTGGTGTTGCTTTTAAGTTATGCTCTCTTAATATATTTGTAAAATCATTCATAATGTAATAATACTATAATATTACTTTCTTAACGGATAATTATTTTCCTTTAATATTTTAACTTAATTATTATATAAGAAATAAAAGACTATACTTTCTTATGGAAAAAGATTATCCATTAATAAATATTATAAAGGAATAAAAAATGAGACAATATGAATCATACAAATGTAACAAATGTGGCAATGTAGTAGAACTACAAAATGTGGGTGGAGGAGAACTTAGTTGTTGTGGGCAAACTATGCAAATGGTAACTACTAACCTTACATTAGTAAATCTATCTAAAGCATTTGCAGGAGAATCTCAAGCAAGAAATAAATATGAATACTTTGCAAAGGTTGCTCAAAAAGAGGGATATAGAGATATAGCTAGACATTTCCAAAGAGCAGCAGATAATGAAAAAGTACATGCAAAACTTGAACTTGCCCTTTATAATAGAATGGTAACAAATAGTGAAAATAGTTTTGGAAATACACAAGAAAATCTTCAAATGGCAATTGATGGTGAGAGTTATGAAAATATTACAATGTATCCAGATTTTGCTTCTATTGCAAAAGAAGAAGGTCATAAAGAAGCAGCTAAACTATTTTCAGGCATTGGTAAAATAGAAGTTGAACATGAAAATATGTTTAAAGAATTATTACAAAGACTTGTAAATGACAATGAATTTAAAAATGAAGATGGTGAAGAAGCATGGATTTGTGAAGTATGTGGACATGTTCATTATGGTAAAAAAGCATTAAAGGTTTGTCCTGTTTGTAAACATGGTCAAGAGTATCAGTCTAGATTAAACTCTAAACAATAATAAATAAATTTTATCTTAAAGGAAAAAGTTTATTATTTAGATAATACTAAATTAATACTTTTTTAGATAGAATTTTCATATCAAAACAAAACAAGGAAATAAAATGTTAGTAACAAAACAAGCTCCAGATTTTACAGCAACAGCTGTATTAGCAGACGGTCAAATCGTAGAAGATTTTAAATTAAGTGAAAATTATGGTGAAAAAGGTACAGTATTATTCTTTTACCCACTAGATTTTACATTTGTATGTCCAAGTGAAATTATTGCATTCTCTCATAAAGTAGCAGAATTCAAAGAAAGAGGTGTTAATGTAATTGGTGTTTCTGTTGATTCACAATTCTCACACTTTGCATGGAGAGAAACTCCAGTTAATCAAGGTGGTATCGGAAGAGTAAATATGCCTTTAGTTGCAGACCTTACAAAACAAATCTCTAAAGATTATGATGTATTACTTGATGGTGGTGTTGCACTTAGAGGATCTTTCCTAATCGATGCTGATGGTACAATCAGACACGCAGTTATCAATGATTTACCACTTGGTAGAAATATTGATGAGATGGTAAGAATGGTTGATACTATGATCTATACTAACGAGCATGGTGAAGTTTGTCCAGCTGGTTGGGTTAAAGGTGATGAAGCAATGAAACCAACAACAGATGGTGTTGCTGAGTATTTAGATAAACACGCTGAAGAATTATAAGAACTAAATCTTATAAATAAAAAGCCCTAGCTATTTTAGCTAGGGCTTTTTTATTACCTATTTTTACACTTTAAATAATAACTTCATAAAGGCTATTAACATTGCAAACACTAAATATACAATTTACCAATAAAAATAATCTTATTGATTTTATAAATAAAAATAATATAAAAACATATTAATTCAAATATTTAGTGGTATTGTAGATGAAAAAACAACTTTAGATATTTCATCTTTTCTAAAACAACAAATTCCAAATGCAATAAAATAGGAACTACAACTGCAGGTGAAATTTTATCTGATAAAATGTATGAAGAAACTATTGTTATCTCATTTTCTATTTTTGAAAATACAGTTATAAAATCAAAATTATTTGATGAAAATACAACAATACAAAATGGATTTGTAGTAGCTAGTTTAAGTGGTGATGATTTAATAGTAAATAGTGATTATATTTTAAATTGGAATCATATCGGTAAAGAGATTACAATTACAAAAGCTATTGGAAATATTGTATATGAAGTAAATGGTATAAATATAAAAGATATTTATAAAAAATACCTAGGATCTGATATATCTGATAATCTACCATCAGCTGGTACTGAATTTCCATTACTTACAATAAGAAATGGTATCGAAATAGCTAGATCCCCTATAGCGATGATAGAAGATGATGCATTACTTTTTGGTGGTAATTTAAATGTAGGAGAAAAAGTAAGATTTGCTTATGGTAATATTGATGATATAAAATAAATGAGATATTAAATATAACAACAACATTTTTAACTCTAAGTGAATCTACTCTTCCAAATAATAAAAAAATATCTGCAAGAAGATACTATAGTGGAAATAGAATTTTAAAAGCACTTACTCATTTATCAGAGGTAACCACTAAAGAAGTTGAAATTCAAAATAAAGAATTAGTTAGATTAACTGATACAATAAGTAAAACAGTATTATATTCAACATCTGATCTAAATGGAAATATCTTGACGATATCTAAAGCATATCTTGAATTTTTAAAATTAAATGAAAAAGAGGTTATTGGTCAAAATCATAATATATTTAGACACCCTAATACTCCTGATAGTTTTTATACATAGTAGAAAAGTTAAAAAAAGCTATTTCTAAAATCTCATTTTCACCTGTAGAAAAAGTAACCATTTCATTTGGATTAACTTTATATAAAGAAGAAGATACAAAAGATATTTTACTAAAAAGAGCAGATAATGCTCTTTATTTAGCAAAAGAAAATGGTAGAGATAGATACGAAATAATTTTATAAACTAAATTTTTACCCTTTTACTAGTATCATATACTAATTCGCTGTATTGATTATTGTTAAATTCAAAATCTTGTATAAGTTCAAGTCCTAATTTTTCTTTATGTGCTTTCATAGATCTTGGGTTTATTTTATTTACAAATGTAACTAAGATTGGATATCTTTTACTCATGCTATCTAATGCAAAATTAAAAAGCTTTTCAAGTAATCCACTTCCCCTTACAGATTTATCTATACAAACGGGTCCATATTGATATGAATTATCTACACTTAATTGCATCCCTTTATAAAATAGGTTTGGTAAATCTTTTATCATATGTGCAAACATTGGCCATTTACTCCAATACTGCCATGAAGCAGACATAACATATCCTAAAACTTCACTATCACCTTTTATAGCTATAAATATACCTTGTTCTTGATTTATTATATCTGCTAATTGCTCTTTGCTAAATGCAGTTGTAACAAAACCATCTTTTTTATCTTCTTCTTTTATAGAATCTATTTGGTATTTATTATGTAGAGTTAATATTGCATCTATATCTTGAAGTTCGGCTATTTTTAATCTCATTGTATATCCTAAATGTTTATTTTTAAAATTATAGTGAATTTAAAAATATTTATCATTAACCTTTGTTAATATTTTTTCTAATACGACTAAGGGCAACTTCTGTAATTCCTAAAAACGCAGCTATTTGATAGTTTGCAATAACATTTGCAATATCTTTATAATCTTGTAAAAACTTCTCATATCTTTGTGTAGCATTTAAAAGTAAAAAGTCTGCTTCTCTTTTTTCTTTTTTAATTATTAGGTGTTCATATATTTTTAGTGTTAATTTATGCCAAGATATATACTTGTATCCTAAATTTATAAAATCTTCATATGGTATATATAAAATAGTAAACTTTTCACTTAATATTTCAACAGAAAATGGAGATTTTTCAATACCAATTACAGAAGATATAGAACTAAGTAGATGCCCTTTTTTATATGCAAATGCTTTATTAAAATCCTTCCCATCTGTAGTTAAATAATAATATCTAGCTATACCATCAATTAAAAAATAAAAATCTTTTACATCATCATCTACTCTAAATAGGTGGTCACCTTTTTTTATAATTTTTTCTTTAAAATTATATTTTATTTCATCCCAATTTGTTTTACTAATTGGTGATATATCATTTAATATTTTATATAATTGATCATAATTATTCATCTATTAATTCCAAATTTAAAACAAAATCAATAACTTTTTTATCACTCATCTCACATGGCTTTAGTAATCCATCTTTTATTGTTAAAAAATAATTACCCGATACTATATCATTTCCTTTTAACTCTTTTGCATAAATTTTTAATATTTTATTATTTGAAAATGATTCTTTTTTTACTAAATATTTAGAACCATTATAGATTGCAAAAAATCCACCAAGGGGTAGATTTATTAAATTTATTTTAAATTTATTTTTCATTTTGTTCCTTATAAAAAAGTGATAGATATATACCAAATAGTATTAAAATAGCACCTACTAAATGGTAACTTTGTAATATCTCACCTAAAAATATATATGCTAATATTGTCCCAAATATTGGCATAAGATGTGTAAATTGTCCTGTTTTACTAGCACCTAAATATTTAATACCTTGATGCCAAAAATAGTATGATAATACAGATGTAAATACACTTATATAAATAAATATCAAAAAGTTTTCTTGTACTAAAATTAGCTCTTTTTGTATACTATATCCTTGATATAAATAAAATGGAAGTAATATTATAAATCCAAATAATACTATAATAGAAAAATACTCCATATCACTTATATCTTTTGGTTTTAATCTAACAAGAGTAGAATATAATGCCCAAGCAAATGAAGATAACACAACCCATAAATCTCCTACATTAAATACTATATTATTTATATTTAAAACTTGCCCCTTTAGTATTAAATACAATACTCCAAAACTTGATAGCATTATTCCTATTATTTGAATAGGTTTAATCTTTGTTTTAAATATAACAAATGAAAATATCAATATAAGCATAGGTATAGATGAGTTTATTATAAGTGCGTTTGTAGAGCTTGTGGTATTTAATCCAATATATAACAGTGTGTTAAACAAACTAATACCTAATATTGCAAGTGATAATAGAATAAGAAAATGGTTTTTAATAGTTGAAATAACTCTTTTGTAGTTTAAAAATAGTATAGGAGATACTAAAATAAGTGTAAAGCCCCATCTAAAAAATACCATCTCTAATGGTTCTATATTATCTTTAATATATCTTCCAACTACAAAATTTCCAGACCAAAATAATACACATAAAATTACTAATGTGTATATTTGGTATTTGCTTTTCATACTATTTTATTTGCTAATTGCTCTGGTAATATACCTAACTCTTCTTCAAGTAGTTTTGTATCTCCATGTTGGATATAAATATCTGGATATTCAAATGTAGTAAGATCTATATCTAAGTTATATTTACTTATAAATTCAAGTAATAGTGATCCAACTCCACCTTGTGCTTGAGAATCTGAAAATATATACCATTTTTTAGTATTTTTTGCTAATTCTAATAACAACTCTTCATCTAAAGGTTTAATAAATCTTAAATCTACAATACTATGTTTATAATCACACAAAGCATTTGTAGCAACAGCACGACTAACTCCTGCTCCATAACCTATTAAAGCAATAGATGAATCTGTTTGTTTTAAGATTTCACCTTTTCCTAAAGTAAATGGTGTAGAAGGGTATACTAACTCTGCAAATGCACCCCTTTGGTATCTAATAGCACAAGGATTATCATAATAGTTTGCACCAAACTCTATTGCATACTCTAAAGTTTTAGAATCTCTTGGAGCAAATAGAGTCATATTTGGTAAAAATCTTAAAAAAGATATATCAAATTGACCTTGGTGAGTTTCCCCATCAGCTCCTACTATTCCAGCTCTATCTATAGCAAATACAACAGGAAGTTTCATTAAACAAACATCGTGTATTATTTGATCAAATCCTCTTTGTAAAAATGTAGAATATATTGTAACAAATGGTTTAAATCCGCTTCTAGCCATAGCCGCCATTGAAGTAACTGCATGTTGCTCTGCTATTGCTACATCCCAAAATCTATTTGGAAATTTTTCTATTAGTTTATCCATACCAGTTCCACTTGGCATTGCAGCAGTTACACCTACAATTTTGTCATCTTTTAAAGCTTGTTCATATAAAGCATCACTAAATACAGAAGTTGCACTTTTTGCACCAGATTTTTTATGAAACTCACCTGTTTTTACATCAAAGGGACTAACTCCATGCCAATGTTCATGGTGACCTTCTGCAATTTTATAACCTTTTCCTTTTACTGTTTTTGCATGAACAATAACAGGTTTTCTCATATCTTTTGCAAGTTGTAATGTAGTTATCACTTCTTCTATATCATGACCATCAATAGGACCTATATAATCAATCCCCATCTCTTCAAAAATAATTCCAGGTGTTATAAGCTTTAAGCTCTCTTCAGCTTTTTTTGCCATATACGATACACCATCTGGTAAATTATTTTTTAAAAAGCTTGAAAACTTATCTCTAAAACCTTGGTATGATTTACCAGCAAGTGCTTTACTTAAATGCTTAGAGATAGCTCCTATTGGTTTTGCTATACTCATCTCATTATCATTTAATATAATAACAACAGGTAATTTTAGATCTCCTAGTTCATTTAGTGCTTCATATACCATCCCTGCACTCATAGAACCATCACCAATCATAACAACTGGTACATTATCATTTTGATTTATCTTAGCAGCTTTTGCTGCTCCAACTGCTAGTGAAATTGAAGTAGAGCTATGTCCTGCTACAAAAAAATCAGCATCGCTCTCTTTAGGTTTTGTAAATCCACTTAAACCCTTATATTGTCTAAGTGTAGAGAACTCTTTCCATCTTCTGGTAATTAACTTATGAGGATAACATTGATGAGATACATCAAATATAAATGGTTCTTTTTCACAATCAAATACCTTATGCATCCCAATTGTAAGTTCAACTGCACCTAAAGTTGAAGAGAAGTGCCCACCATTAACTGATACAACTTCAATAATTCTATCTCTTATATCTTGTGCTAATTTTTCAAGCTCTTTTGTATTTTTATTTTTTATATCAATCATATTACTTCTTTACTTCTATTGAATAAATCTACTTCCCAAAAAAACTCTATCCATTGATCAGTTTTTCTTACTTTGAAGTCTGGTTTTATTACTGCTGTATCCTTATAAAATATACTTAAACATTTTATATTTATATTTGGATATTCTTGCTTAAATATTTTTATTACTTCACTCATTGTTTCACCACTATCAACTATATCATCTACTATTAAAATATTATTTTTTTTAGATAAATTTGGTATATTTGATATTTTTACTTTTTGAAATTTTATATCATCATAATAAGATACAGCATTTATAGTATAAATATCTCTTAAATTTATAGCTTCACTTATTAAGTGTGCCAATATCATACCTCCCCTTGCAATTGCTATAATTGCATCGGGTTTATATTTTTTAATATCAACTAACAATAGTTTACAATCATTTATACAATCCGTATAACTATAATATAATTTGTCGCTCACTTTAATCCTATAATACTGAATCTAATATTTCAAAAACTCTTGTATTTTGATCTTGTGTTCCAATAGTAATTCTAAGTGCATTAAAACCATATCCAGTCATATCTCTTACTATTACACCTTTTTGTAATAATTTAGAAGCAATCTCTTTTGAACTATATCCATCTAGATACATTGTAATAAAATTTGTATATGAAGGGATATATTTAAACCCTTTAGAGTTTGCATATTGCTCATATCTTTTCATTTGTATAAAGTTTTTATCAATACAATTGTTTACAAACTTTTCATCTTTTAGTGCTTCAATTGCTGCTGCTAAAGTTGGTGTTGTGATATTAAAAGGTGGTCTTAGTTTATATAATGTTGATATAATATTTGTATTTGAAATTCCATATCCAACTCTCATACCTCCTAGGGCATAAGCTTTTGAAAATGTACCTAGATATATTACATTTGAATATTTAGCTATAACTTCACTTGGTGATATTTTTTTAGAACCATCTTTAATACTTGCATACTCTTGATATGCACCATCAAGAACTACTAAAGTATCTTTATCAATCTCATCTAAAAACTTATATACATCTTTACTATCTAAACATTCACCTAATGGATTATTTGGTAAACATAAAAAAATCAAATCTGGTTTATGCTCTTTATACATAGATCTAAATTCATCTAAATTATGTTGATCTGAAGGTGTTTTTAGTATTGTAGCACCTGTTTGTTTTGAATATATCTCATACATTGCAAATGTTGTTTTTGCCATAAGTACTTTACTATTAGAGTTACATTTTGCATGAACACAAAACTCAATTACTTGATCACTTCCTGCACCAATTATTATGTTGTTTTCTTTTACATCAAACTTAGAAGCTAAAGCTTCTTTTAACTCATACATAGAATCATCAGGATATACAAAAGCATTTTTACTTACTTCTTGAAGTTTTTTAACAACTTTTGGGCTAGTTCCATATGGATTTTCATTTGATGCTAGTTTTATAATATCTTTTGGATCAACTCCATATTCTCTTACTACTAACTCTATTGGTTTACCTGCTTCGTATATTGAAACATCTTCTAATACTTTATTAAATGTCATCTGCTTCCTTTACATAAGAACCTAAGAACTTAATTTGCTCTTGGTGTTTTTTAAATATATTTTGTACATTTTTATCATTTTTATGACCTGCAAATTCTAGGAAAAATAATGATATACCTTCAATAATATGTGATTTTATTTTTGTAAGATTAATTTTCTCTTTTTCAAAATCATTTAAAAAATTAACTAAAGCTCCAGCTTCATTTGAAAGTTTTACTAAAATAGAAGTTTTATCATCTCCACTTGGTGCATTTTCAAAATCACTAACTATAAAAAATCTTGTACGATTATTTTCTTTATCTTCAATATTATTAAACAATACTGGTAATTTATATATTTTTGCTGCAATATTAGAACAAATTGCAGCACTAAAAGGTTCATTTACTGCTAAAGATGCTGCTTTTGCAGTTGATTCTACTGGAATTAGTTCTATTTGATTTAATCCTAGATCTTCTAAAAATTTATGACATTGTTCAAATGCTATATCTTTTGAATATAGTCTTTTAATATCTTTTACATCATCACAAGTAGTAGCTAATGTATGATGGATATCAATCATAACTTCTGATATAATTTTTAGATCATATTCTTGTAAACAAGTTATAGTATCACTTACTATTCCATTGCTTGAATTTTCTATTGGTATTACCCCAAATTTAGCTTTTCCACTAGATACTTCTCTAAATACACCTTTAATTGACGCAATTGATAAATATTTACTCATAGCACCAAACTTACTCTCTGCTGCTTGATGAGTGAAACTTCCTATTGGTCCAAGGTATGCTACATTTTCAGGTAACTCAAGATTTCTAGAAATAGCAAATATCTCTAAAAAAAGTGCTTCTATAGCATCTTTATTTAGAACACCATTTTGCTCTTGCGAAAGCTTTGTAAGTCTTTCTATAATAGCTTTTTCCCTCTCAGGTCTATATATAGCTCCACCACTTTTAGCTTTTAGCTCACCCACTTTATGAACTGTTTGCATCCTTTTATTTAATAATGTTATTAATTCATTATCAATATTATCAAGTGTGTTTCTAAGTTCTAGTAATCCATCTTCATTATTCATAATTTACCTTTATTTTAATAGATCAACTTCATGTGCAATAAGATCTTCAAAAGTTTCCCTTGTTCTTATTAGTCTATCTTGTCCATCTTCTATAGCTATTTCAGCTACTTTTGCTCTTGTATTATAGTTACTAGCCATTGTAAATCCATAAGCACCTGCACTATAAATCGCTATTAGATCATTATGTTGTGTTCTTGGAAGATTAATATTTTTTGCAAAAAAATCACCACTTTCACAAACTGGTCCAACAACATTACAATCACTAACATCTTCAGTTTTATCTAAAACTTCAATTTTATGATATGCATCATATAAAGATGGTCTAATAAGATCATTCATAGCACCATCTACTATTACAAATCTTTTAGATCCATTTACTTTTTCATATAAAACTTTTGTTACAAATATTCCAGAGTTACCAACTATAAATCTACCTGGTTCACATACAACTGTTATATCAAGACCAAATAAAGCATCAAGTATAGTTTGAGCGTAGTCATAAGTATTGATTAAAGTTTCATCATCATATACAATTCCTAGACCTCCACCTACATCGAAAAATTTAAGTTCTATTTTAAGTGCAGCTTTTAAGTTTCTAACTAAATCAGCTACTATATTAACTGCTTCTTTAATTGGTTCAAGTTCAGTTAATTGGCTACCAATATGACAATGTACACCTATTGGATCTAAGTTTTTACTTTTAGCTGCAAAGATATACATCCTTTTTGCAGTATCCATATCTACACCAAATTTATTTTCGTGAAGTCCAGTTGATATATAAGGGTGAGTTTTAGGATCAACATTTGGATTTACTCTTATACTAATTCTAGCTTCTACACCTAGTTTTATAGCCATAAGTTCAACTCTTTTTAGCTCCTCTTCACTTTCAACATTTATCATTAAGATATCTAGTTCTAGTGCTTGAGTTATCTCATCATCAGTTTTTCCTACACCTGAGAATATAATCTTATATTTAGGAATACCCACTTTAAAAGCTCTTTTAACTTCACCAATACTTACACAATCTGCACCTGCACCTATATCACCTAGATGTTTAACTACACTTAAATTTGAGTTTGCTTTAACTGCATACGATATAAGCGATTTTCTTGCTTTAAATGCTTCTTTTAGTTCATTGTACTGACTTGTTATATGATTGAAATCATATACATAATATGGAGTTTGATATTTGTTTGCTAATTGTTTTAAATCTATATTCATTTCTCTTCTTCTATTATATTTTTATATTAGTATATATAATAGCTAAAAAAATGTTTTATTTTGATAAAACATTTTTTCTAGATTTAGTTAATATTTACATTAATATTATTCTCATTAATTTGATCTTTATTTAAAGTTAAATCACAAGAGTATACATTATCTCCAGAAACTTTTAATGATATTGTATTTTTATCAAAAAAGTCTATCTCATACTTAGGAGAAGGTGAATTTGAAGAATAACTACAAGATATGCTAAATCTATTATAAACATCATTTTTATCTTTTGGAGTTATATAAATATAATATTTTGTATATGTATTTAAATTTAAAGTAGTGTTATTATAAGTTATCATATTATCTAATTTTTCTGTTGTAAAGCCCCATTTAATTAATTTTGATTCCCCGTTGTAGATATAAGAAAATTCAACGTTATAATGTTTATTATATTCTAATCTATTTTTAGGAAAAATTGCAAATTGATAATCATTAAAATATATAATATTATTATCATTTATTTTTGATAATATTGTATTACTATCATTATAATCTGCAGCTAAATCTAAAACATTATTATTATCATCATATATAATAAATGAATTTATAGAAAATTTAGACATATTATATTCATTTTCATTAAATTCAATACTTATTGGATAACCACTTACATCATAATGAGGAAGAGGATCTGGTGTTTCATCATAAAATGCAGTTGTGACATTAACTTCATTTGAATATGGATATACTACATAAGATGGATTTGAATTAATTGTTTTATTCTCTTCTGATTCATAGATACTAGCTTTAATTTTAAATGATTTATCTGAACATATCTCTTCATAATAGCTTCCACTTTGCTCATAGCTAGTTCCTTCACACAAAGTATTTAAATCACTATTACCCATATTGTATACGTAAGTTAAATTTTCTTTTCCATACCCTATAGTATTTATTGAAAAATCTAAAAATCCAAATCTATGATAAATTGCACCCATTAAACCTTTTAGTGAATAATATTCACTACTTTGGCCAACAGATAGATTCTCACTTACAACTGTACTTTTAAATCCAACATATGTTGTTCTATTTGAAGGTTTAACTCCTGTAAAGTATGAATATTGATCACTTTCATAATGACCTACTAAATGATTTTTATCTAAATACTTAGCATGATTATATGCAGAATTATTTAAATAACTATTATTACTAAGAGCAACCATTCCAGCATTTACTCTTATATAGTTTAACATATTAAGTGCACTAATATTATTGTCTATTATATCAGATGTTGGTACATATGGATTATTATTTGTATCTATAGGTGTTGTTTCGCCACATGAAATTATAAAAAAACTAAAAATTACTAATAATAAATATCTCATTTATTTACTCCATTATTATAAAGCTTGTGAAATTCAAGTGGATCAACTGTTGTATTATACAATCTTGTTGCATAATGTAAGTGAGGAGCTGTTATTCTTCCAGTTTTACCACTAAGGGCTATAACTTGTCCTTTTTTTACATACTCTCCATCCTGAACTAGAAACTTACTAAGATGAGAGTAGTATGTATACAAACCTCTTCCATGATCGATATAAATTACATTTCCTAGATAAAATCTTTTCATAGTAAGAGCTACTATACCATTATTTGTAGCATATATTTTTTGTGGTGTTTTTGCTCTAAAATCAACACCAGTATGGTATGACTTTACAATACCATTATATATTCTTGATGTTCCAAAATCACTTGTAATTTTACTATTCATTGGATTTATAAAGCTTGAATTTTTGATATATGTTTTTGGTGTGATTACTGAATATACATTTTTATATACTATATTATATTCATTTGAGGATTTTTTCTTATTTTTAGAAGATAATTTTACCTTACCTTTTGCTACAGTTATAATTTCATTTTTTTTATAATTTGCATCAATTACATTTAGATATAGTCTTTTTTTATAAATTTTATTATCTAGCTTATAAGATATATTTACATTATATTTTATTTTTTTTGTATAATAAGAAACAGGAATAAAAACTTCATATGAATTCTCACTCCAATTTTTACTAAACATCTGATAAGTTTTACCCATAAAGCTTACACTAGGAGCTTGAGTTAATCTTGTATCACTTTTTAAATCCACTCGAAATGTATTTGCTATTTTTACAGTAGGAGATGATAGAGATATATCTACTTTAGAATATAAAGAAGATAATAAAGCTAGGATAAAAAGTAATTTTTTCATAATAAAATTAAGCCTCAATCAATAGAGATTTTTAGTATATTTACGAAATATAAAATTTCTATTACACAAAAAAATCTCGCTCAAGCCTAAAAGAGTGAAACTTTTCACTTTAAAGGTCATCCTTCGGATGAAAGGAACAGACATTTCTGGTTCTCGCATTCGCTCAAACATCAGAAATCTCGCTCAAGCCTAAAAGAGTGAAACTTTTCACTCTTTTTTAACGGCTTTCGCCATTCCATGCAATATTCTGTTTTCCTTCCTCATTGAAAGAAACAGCAGGCATACCCATAATATTATATCCACCATCAACATAATGAACTTCACCTGTAACACCTGCACTTAAATCAGATAATAAATACATACCAGAATTTCCAACATCTGTTGTTGTTACATTTCTTTTTAATGGAGAGTGTGCTTCATTCCATTTTAACATAAATCTAAATTCACCAATTCCAGCAGCTGCTAATGTTTTAATTGGACCAGCAGAGATTGCATTTACTCTGATTCCATCTTTTCCTAAATCTTCTGCCAAATATCTAACACTCATTTCAAGTGCAGCTTTTGCTACACCCATTAAGTTATAGTTAGGGATATATTTTACTCCACCATAATAAGAAAGTGTAAGAACAGAACAGTTATCACTCATAATAGGTTTTAAAGCTTGTGTTACTTCTATTAAAGAGTACACAGATACATTCATAGCTACTTCAAATGCACTTTTAGTAATATCAACAAATCTTCCACTTAATCCATCTTTTGGAGCAAAAGCAATAGAGTGTACTATAAAATCTATTTGTCCTAAATCTTTCTCTAAAGACTCTTTTAATGCTTTAATCTCATCTGGATTAGAAACATCACAAGGGTACACATAATTTTCACTACCAAATTCTGCTGCTATTGGTTCAACTCTTTTTTTAAGACTATCATTTAAGTATGTAAAAGCTATTGTTGCACCTTGCTCTGCACACTGTTTTGCGATTCCATAAGCAATTGATTTATTATTTGCAACTCCTAATATAACACCCTTTTTACCATTCATTAACATTTATATTTCTCCTGTATTTTTAATTTTTATCTTATTTATTATTTTTTACTTGCTATTTTGATAATCTCTTTAAAATCATCGCTATTCCAAGATGCAGTACCTATTAAGGCACCATCTACATTAGGTATATCTAATATTTCAGATATATTTGCTAATTTTACACTACCTCCGTATAAAAGTGGCTTTTGTAATTTTTTCTTTAATTTTTTATGAATTCTCTCAATATCTTCTATTGTTGCACTTACTCCAGTTCCTATTGCCCATACTGGTTCATATGCAATAATCATATTATCATATTCTAAATCAATTCCATCAAATTGCTCCAATACATAACCTAGAGTTTGAGTTAATCCTTGCTCTTTAACCTCTAAAGGCTCCCCCACACAATATATGATTTTATATCCTAATGCTTTATAATAATTAAACTTTAAAGCTATATCTTTTTGAGACTCACCTAAAATATGTCTTCTTTCACTATGACCTATTAAAATTGTTTTTATATCAAACTCATCAAGTTGTTCGGTTCCTATTTCACCAGTAAATGAACCAGATTTTGTATGATATGCATTTTGAGCACCTATTGTTAAATTATCAACTGTATCAAAACTATCCAATGATGTAGCCGTAGGGAAAATATATACATCATTTTTTATATTTTCATCTTTTAATAAAGTATCAATTTCATTTACAAATTGATTAGTAGATTTTCTAGTATGATTAGTTTTAAAGTTACTTGCGATAATTTTCATATTGGTCCTTTAATTTATAAGTTAATGATTTTATCATATTTTTATAAAATTTTTGATTATTCAATTAACATTTCTTAAATTAACTTTTAACTATATTTATTGTATACTATTTTACATTTATCTTATGGTAAGTGTATTTTTATATATAAAAAGGGACGAAATGAAAAAATTAAATTTAATAACACTATTATTATTTCTTGTAACTTCAATTGCAAGTGCAGACTGTATAATGGTAAAAGAGTTAAAAGTGGAATTTAAAAATGCATCTACTGCATTTATGGATCCAAAAAAAGAAGAAAAGAAAATTGAAGATTTTAAAAACTTCATTAACAAAACAGACCTATATGTTTTAATAGAAGGTCATACAAATAAACTTGCAAATGCTAGATATAACTATGAATTATCAACAAAAAGAGCTGTAAGAGTTATGAATGAATTAGTAAAAAAAGGTCTAAGCAAATCTCATGTAAGAGCTATGGGATTTGGAGAATCAAGTCCACTATATTCTAATGAAACACCTGAAGGTTTAGAAAAAAATAGAAGAGTTGTAGCTGAAGTATTTAATACTGCTGAAGAATTAGATCAATATATCCAAGATGCTAAAGAAAGAATCAAAGATATAAAATTCAAAGAACAATAAGAAGGAATTGAAATGTTAAATAGAAAAAATATAATTAAATTAAGCCTTGGAGTAGTTTTAACTTTAGGACTTACTGCTTGTTCTACTAAAGATACTTCTTCATTATTAACTCAAAAAGATATGAAAATAGAAGAACTTCAAAAACAATTAGCAGCTAAAGATACTACAATAAAAACTTTACAATCTAATACAACAACTACTCAAACAATCAATAATAACAATGATGAAAATGCTGTTTCTAATTCTCTTGTACCACCACATGCAAAGCCTGGTGAATGTTATGCAAAAGTTTTAGTTCCACCTGTTTATAAAGAAGAAGTAAAAACTAGATTAGTACATGAAGAAAAAATTGATATTAAAGTTATACCTGCAACATATAAAGTTGTAGATAAAAAAGTAATAATTAGAGAAGAGAGTACAAAATTAGTTGTAGTTCCAGCTACATATAAAACTGTTGAAGAAAAAGTTTTAGTAAAACCTGAGACTACTAAATTAGAAGTTATCCCAGCAACATATAAAACTGTTGAAGAAACTATTTTAGTTAAACCTGCAACTACAAAATTAGTTAAAGTTCCTGCAACATACAAAACTGTTGAAGAGACTATAAAAGTAGAAGATGAAAAAGTTAAAATAATAACTATCCCTGCTGTTTACAAAACTGTAAAAGAGAAAGTTTTAATCTCTAAAGCGCATACCCAATGGAAAGAAGGTAGAGGTGAAATAGAAAAAGTAAATAACTCAACAGGTGATATTATGTGTTTAGTTGAAGTACCTGCTGTTTATAAAACTGTTACTAAAAAAGTTTTAGTTACTCCTGCTACTACTAAAAAAGAAGTAACTCCAGCTGTTTATAAAACTATTAGAAAAAGAGTAGTTGATACACCTCCTACAACTAAAGAGGTTAAAGTACCTGCTATTTATAAAACAATCACAAAAACTGTTTTAGATACTCCTGAAACTACTAAAGAGATAAAAATACCAGCTGTTTATAAAACTGTTACTAAAACTGTTCTAGATACTCCTGCTACTACTAAGACTATTAAATTACCTGCTATTTGTAAAATAGTAAAAACTAAAGTTTTAGATACTCCTGCAAAAGAAGTTGAAGTTAAAACTCCAGCTGTTTACGAAAACTACACTGTAAAAGTTAAAGTTAAAGATGCATACCTTAGATGGCAAGAAATTTTATGTAGAACAAATACACAAAAAGATATTGTTGCAAAAGTACAAAGTACTTTAAAAGACAAAGGTTATGATATAAAATCTGTAAATGGTGTTTATAATAAAAGTACACAAGATGCTGTTAGAAAATACCAAGAAGATAATAAACTATCTACTGGTGCTTTAACACTTAAAACATTAGAATCTTTAGGACTTAACTAGTCTTAAAGAACATAAAGTGAGATATCACTTTTTGTATAAAATAACCAATATTTAAATATTGGTTATTTTAACTTATCTACCAACTCTATAACTTTAGAGGCATATCCCCATTCATTATCATACCAAAGTACAAGTTTTACCATCTTATTTTTAATAACAGTTGTAAATCGATGATCGATTATACTTGTATATTCACTTTTTGCAAAATCACTAGAAACTAGTGGTTCAAAATTATTTAATATTATTTTATAATCTTGTTGATTCTCATAAGTTTTAAATATCTCAATAAGTTTATCTTTTGTAATTTTAGTTTTTAATACTAAGGTTACATTTATAGCTCCAACTGTAGGTGTTGGTACTCTAAATGAATTTGAAGAGATAAGATCATGATTAATATCTTCTAGTACTAAACTACAAGCATCTATTGTAGTTGTTTTACTTGGAATAATATTTTGTACTGAACTTCTTCCAAACTCAAAACTACAATCTATATCTCTATTTGTACTACCTATACAAGAGCTATCTAAAGTCTTTTGATGGTTTAATAATGGATGAATTGTAGCTATATCTCCAAACTCTATACCAATATTTTTATCTATTATATTTAAAACTGGTAATAGTGCTGTTGCATTACAGGATGAAGTAGATATTATTTTCTCATTATTATACAAGTGATCATTTACACCTAAAATCATATTTATATTTGCATTTTTATTAGGATGTGTTAAAAATATCTTTTTAACATCTAAATTATTTAAAATATCAATATCTATTTTAGCACCACTTGCATCTATTATTATATCAATTTTTAATTTTTTGTAGTCTATATTTTTTAGTGATTTTTCATTTAGGATTTTTATTTTATTTATATCATTACATATAAAATCATCTTCTACTTTATACTTATTTGAGATATTCCCATAAGTAGAATCGTAGTTAATTGTATATGCAATATTATTTATATTTGTATTTAGTTCATTAATAGCAACTATATTAAAATAGTTTTTTTCATTAGATATTCGCAAAATTGCTTTACCAATTCTGCCAACACCATTTAGTAGTACATTAATTTTATTCATCCATATAAGTTGTTACATTGTAAGATTGAACTAAACCATTTTCATCTAAACACTCTTTTTCAAAAAAGTTTACTATCTCATCTCTTTGACAATGTTTCTCAAAATCCTCTAAACTAGCCCAAGATTCATTAAATACTATAGGCATAAATTCTCCACTTGCAAAGTCATTTTTAAAATGTTTTGTAACTCTATATGATAAACATCCATCTTCTCTTAGAGTATTAGGTTCAAGAGCTTTTAGTGTATTAAAAAGCTCCTCTTCTTTACCCTCTTTGGCTTTAAATCCAGCGATACAGTAGATAATCTTTGACATATTATTCTTCTATAATTAGAGCTTTAACTCCAGGTAATACTTTACCTTCAATTAACTCTAATGAAGCTCCACCACCTGTAGAGATAAATGTCATCTCATCTTCATCACCAGTTCTTCTAACTAAATCTGCAGTATCTCCACCACCAACTACTGTAGTAGCAAAACTTTTAGCAACTGTATGTGATAGTTTTGTACTACCTTTTGCAAATTTTTCCATCTCATAAACACCCATTGGTCCATTCCAAAGAATTGTATTTGCATCTTCTAAAGCTAACTCAAAAAGTGTAACTGAAGCTGGTCCAATATCTAGTCCCATCCAATCACTTGGTATCTCTTGAATAGTAGCTGCTTTTGCTTTTGCTTCAGCATCAAACTCATCTGCAACAATAACATCTACAGGTAGATAAAATTTAACTCCAAGCTCTTTTGCTTCAGACATAATTTTTCTTGCTTCATCAAGAAGATCTAACTCAACCAAAGAGTTTCCAACTTCATAACCTAAAGCTTTAAGGAATGTAAATGCCATCCCACCACCAATAATAATTTTATCTACTTTTGGTACAAGGTTATATAGAGCCTCTAGTTTTCCAGAAACTTTAGATCCACCTACAATTGATACAAATGGTCTTTTTGGTTCTTCTATTATATGGTAGAAAAATTTAATCTCTTTTGCAAGTAAAAATCCTGCTGCTTTATGGTCTATATCAAAATGGTGTGCAATACCTTCAACTGATGCATGCGCTCTATGAGATACACCAAAAGCATCATTGATATAAACTTCAGCTAAAGATGCAAGAGTTTTTGATAGTTCAGGGTCATTTTTCGTTTCACCCTTTTCAAATCTCATATTTTCTAAAATCATTATCTCACCTAATTTTAGTTCATTTGCCATTTCTATTGTTTCATCACATATAACATTTGGTGCTAATTTAACTTCTTGATCTAAAAGTTTATGTAATCTTTTTGCAACTGGTTTTAGTGAAAATTTTTCTTCAAAGCCATCTTTTGGTCTTCCAAAATGAGAAGCGATAATAATAGAACAATCATTATCTAAACAATATTTGATTGTAGAAAGTGCAGATTTTATTCTTCTATCATCTGTAATTGAACCAAATTCATCTACTGGTACATTAAAATCACATCTAATAAATACTTTTTTATTAGCTATATCTATTTTATTTATCTCTTGAAGTTTCATTTTTTTCCTTAATTGTTTTAAATTTTAAATAGTTACTTATTTTAGTCAAGTTAAAGGCAAAATTTATTTAAATAAGGAGCTTACTTAATGTAAGTAACGAATTTTAAATAAATTTTAACGCCTAAATTGGCTAAAAGAAAATTATTTTCCTACGTGTAGAGCCATATCTACTAATCTACAAGAATAACCCCACTCATTATCATACCATGCTAATACTTTTACCATATTGCCACCTATTACTTGAGTTGTATCCATTGGAACTATACTTGATATCTCTTCTCCATTAAAATCAGAACTAACTCTTTGCTCTTCATCAACACCTAAAATACCTTTCATAGATCCATTTGCAGCATCTTTAAATGCATTATTTACATCTTCTACACTTACATCTTTATCTAATACAACAGTTAAATCTACCATAGAAACATTTGGTGTAGGAATTCTTATTGCTTGTCCATTTATTTTACCTTTTAATTGTGGTAAAACTTTTGATATAGCTTTTGCTGCACCTGTTGTTGTTGGTACAAGATTAGTTGCACCAGATCTAGATTTTCTTGGATCTTTTTTATGTTTTGCATCAAGGATTGGTTGGCTTCCTGTGTAAGAGTGAATAGTAGTCATAAGTCCACTTTTAATACCAAAAGCATCATCTAATACTTTTGCAACTGGTGCTAAACCATTTGTCGTACATGAAGCATTTGAAACAACTTTTTGACCATCATATTTATCTTCATTTACACCCATTACAAATGTAGCTGTGTCATCTTTTGCAGGTGCTGAGAATACAACTTTTTCAATACCATTTTCTAAATATGGTAAAACTGATTCTTCAGTTAAGAAAGCTCCTGTACACTCTAAAACTACTGTAGCTCCATAATCTGCAAAGTTTAATTTTGCAGGATCTCGTTCGCTTAAAAGTTTAGCCTTATCGTTACCTATAAATATATATCCATCTTTTACTTCAATATCTTTTCTATTTCCATGAACAGAATCATATCTTAGGTTGTATTGAATCATATCATCACTACCACTTGCATTTGCAGCAACTAATTGTATATCATCTCTTTGAGATATTATTCTAGCAACACATCTTCCAATTCTACCTAATCCATTTATAGCAACTTTAAGAGCCATTTTAATTCCTTTTTAAAACTATATTATTTTTATTAATTTAACTATTTTACTATAAATTAGCTATAATTTTGGTTAAATATAAAAAGGGTTATAGATGAATATAGCAATATTTGGTGGAAGTTTTGATCCATTTCATATAGGACATGAAAAGATAATTGATTTATGTTTACAAACACTTCCTATTGAAAAACTTTTTATTGTTCCAACATTTTTAAATCCTTTTAAAAATAAGTCTTATTTTGATGCAAATACTAGACTAGAACTGATACAAGATCTATATAAAAATAATAAAAATATTCAAATAATTGATTATGAAGTGAATAAAAATAAAAAGATACCTACATATGAAACTGTTTTATTTTTAAAAAAACAATACAATATTGAAAAAATTTTCCTTATTATTGGTGCAGATAACTTAAAAGATGTTCATTTATGGTATAATTTTAAAAATCTTAAAGAACTAGTACAATTTGTTGTTATTAGTAGAGATGATATTAAACTAGAAAATGATTATATAGATCCTATTTATATAAAACTAAATGAAAATATATCATCTACATCTTTAAGAGAAACTCGGGAATTAAAATATATTCCTAAAAAAATACAAAATAAGGTAAAAAAACTTTGGAAAATAGAATAAAAAAAATAATAGAAGTACTTGAAGATAAAAAAGCATTAGAGATTGAAACTTTTGATTTAAGTGGTAAGGGTTATATTGTAGACAAAGTTGTTATTGCAACTTCACTTAACAATAAACATACAATGGCTCTTGTGTCAATATTAAAAGATGAACTAGAAGAATCTGATGAAGAGATTTTAAGATCTCAAGAAGATCAAGAATGGTCTGTAATTGATTTAGGGGATATTATGATCCATGTTATGCAAAAATCTCAAAGAGAGATTTATAATCTTGAAGATCTATTAAATGGATTTGAAATAAAAGATACATTAGAGTGGTAATATAAAGCTTTTTAGCTTTATATTATTATGCTCCACCTCTCATTACACTTGTGTAATTTCCTGTAGCTTTTTTAGCTCCACCCATATTTCCTGTTGCGATCATATAGATCACCCCTGCAACTAGTGCAATTGCTAACCATTTAATCATTTACATCACCTCCTTAGCTGTAATTCCTAGTACTCTTAATCCTACTCTTATACTAAGAGCTGCCATAAATAATACTTTTAAATATGCTTTTTCATTATCTATTCCAACAATTTTGTGATCATTGTAGAACTTATGTACCATAGCAGATAATCCATGTAGATAATCTGTTACTTTTTGCATATCTCTTTTATCAAATGCTTCTTGTAAGATAGAACCTAAAAGAAGTGCTTGAAAAGATAAATCTTTTGCATCTTGATTAACACTATCAATACTAATATCTTTTACATCATCGATAGTTAAATCTGCTTTTTTAAACAACTGATTTATCCTTGCATGTGCATAATTTATATAAAATACAGGATTACTTGAATCATTATTTTTAAGTAGATCTATATCAAATTCTAAGTGAGTATCACTTTTTTTAGTTAAAAATACAAATCTTAATGCATCTGCACCAATCTCTTCAACAATATCACTCATAAGTATAACAGTACCAGCTCTTTTACTCATCTTGTACGGTTTTCCACCTTTTAATAGTGCTACCATTTGAGAAAGTAAAACTTCTAAAGTATCAGGATTATTACCCAAAAACTTAATAGCAGATTTAACTCTAGTGATATATCCATGGTGATCTGCACCCCATATATTTATATATCTGTCAAATTTTCTATCATATTTGTTTTTATGATAAATAATATCACCAGCTAGATATGTAGGGATACCATTATCTCTTACAACAACTCTATCAACATCATCGCCTAGTTGCGTTGATCTTATCCAAACTTTTTCATCTTTTGTATATAAAGAATCATTATCTTCAAGAACTTTTTTAGTGCTTTCCCATGAATCATAAAGTGATTTTTCACTTACAAAATTATCAAATATAACCCCTAAATCTTCTAAATCAGATATGATTATTTTCATAACTTCATCTTTTGCAAATAGAGCTAATTCCTCTTTTTTTGATTCATCATTAAATATATCAGCACCATATTTTTCTATACATTTTTTAGCAATATCTATTAGGTATTCACCTCTATAAAATGATTCTGGATATTCAACCTCTTCTTTTAAGATATGCTCTTTTGCAGCTAAATATAATGAAGTAGCAAGTAGACCCATTTGAGCACCTGCATCATTTACATAATATTCAGTTGTGATATCATAACCTAAATGTTTACCAACACGAGCTAAGGCATCACCAAATACAGCACCTCTTGCATGACCAATATGTAGTGGTCCAGTTGGATTTGCACTTACATATTCAAGAAGTATCTTTTCATCATTACTAGATTTTGCAAAGTTATCTTCATTATTTATTGCATTATTTATTTGTGAAGTTAAATAATCATTTGATAATTTAAAGTTTATAAAACCCTTTACAGCAGTTACACTTTCAAATTTATCCGTATCTTCTTGAAATTTTGCTGCTAATTCATCAGCGATTACCATAGGATTTTTTCTAAGCTCTTTAGCCAATGAAAATGCCACAGGTGTAGCATAATGACCTAAAGATATATCTTTTGGCTTTTCTAATACGATAGATCTATCGAGCTTTTGCTCGATAAACTTTTTGATCTCATTTTGCATCTATGATTATACTGTTTTAGTCGTATCTTCTGTTTTAGAAGATGCAGTAGTTGTTGCTTTGTCTTCTTCGATTTTAGCATTATTTGTTGTAGCTTCTGCAGTTGTTGTTGGTTCATCATCTTTTACTGCATTTTTAAAGTTTTTGATACCTTTCCCTAATCCACTTGCTAATTCAGGTATTTTTTTACCTCCAAAAAGTAATACTACAACTGCAACTATTACAAACAGTTCCATTCCACTTGGTATTCCCATAATTATCTCCTAATTCTTTTATATTTATTTATAGATTATATCTATTTTTATCTTAATAATTTATTGCCCATAAACATAACTTATAACCAATAGCAACACTTAATATTGTACTTATAACATTTAAAAGTATATTTACAAGTGCTAAAACTATTGAACTATTTAGTAAAAAGTATGTTTCTAGTGCAAATGTACTATATGTAGTAAGTGCGCCAAGAACTCCAGTAATCAAGAAAGCTCTTAGTTCATTTGATGGTGTAAATGTCATAAGAAGTGCAGCTAAAGCTCCAATAGCAAAACTACCTATGATATTTACACTCAATGTTGCAATTGGTATTGCATGTGGAAATATTTTTGCAATATGAAAAGCCATATAAAACCTCAATATTGCACCTAAAAATCCTCCACTACCAACTGCTAGTAGCATTTGCCACGACATATTCATATTACTAAGAGTCTAATCTCATTACAATATTTCCTGTAAATTCAATAAATAAACTCTTTTTATGCTCTTCAATTGCACTTGAATTTTCAAATGCGTATGATGTGATCATTTTATCTAACTCATCATCTCCATATTGTTTTCTTAGCATAGCTTCCATTACAGCAAATTTCTCTACTATTTTATTAAATTCATCTTTTACAACTTCATCACTAGCTTGATTTGCTATATCGTGGTATTTTGATTCTGGTGTTCCACCAAAGATGTTTTCTTCATCTTCAAATAATGCTTCAAATCTATTTGACATATTTTTCCTTTTTATTTTAAATTTTTATAATCTTATCTATACTAGCTTTAGCTTATATAAAGTTATTTATTTAGTCTTACTCTTACAGATGCTGCATGGGCAGTTAAACCTTCAGTATCTGCTAACAATGCACACTGCTCACCAATTTCATTAATAGCATTTTGAGAAAAACTGATAATAGAAGATTTTTTCATAAAGTCATCTACACAAAGTGGGCTATAAAATTTAGCTGTACCACCTGTTGGAAGTGTATGATTAGGTCCAGCTATATAATCACCTATTGGTTCTGGTGTATTTTGACCTAAGAAAATAGCCCCTGCATGTTTTATCTGAGGAAGAAGTTCAAATGGGTTTTTTGTCATAACTTCTAAGTGTTCTGGAGCTATTTCATTCATAAGATCAATAGCTTCATCCATATTATTTGCTATAATTATACAACCTCTTTCATCAATCGATTTTTGAGCTATTTCATTTCTACTTAACTCTTTTAGATAATTATCAACTTCTATACTTGTAGCATCTGCTATATCTTTTGATGTTGTAATCATAATAGAACTTGCCATCTCATCATGTTCTGCTTGAGAAAGTAGATCAATTGCTAAATATTTAGTATTTGCACTTTCATCACTTAAGATACCAATCTCACTAGGACCTGCTATCATATCTATATTTACTTCACCAAATACAAGTTTTTTTGCTGTTGCTACAAAAATATTTCCAGGACCTGTTATTACATCTACTTTTTTAAGTGTACTAGTTCCATAAGCCATAGCAGCAATTGCACTAGCTCCTCCTACTTTAAATACTGTTTTAATACCACATAGATGACAAGCAGCAAGTAAAAGCTCATTTGGTTCATTATCAGGAGTTGGTGTACATACTACAATCTCTTCAACTCCAGCTACAATTGCAGGAATTGCATTCATAAGTAAACTACTAGGATATGCGGCTTTCCCTCCTGGAATATAAAGTCCAGCTCTATCAACTGGGGTTACTTTTTGTCCTAAGATTGTTCCATTTTTTTCATAAGTCATCCAAGATTTTGGTAATTGTTTTTCATGGTATGATTTGATTCTATCATATGCTAAATGTAAAGATTCTTTTAATTTTTCATTAATATTATCATAAGCTTTTTTCATATCCGATACAGGAACAAATAGTTCATCATCATTAGATGGAGTCCATCCGTCAAATTTACTTACATGTGAAATTACCGCTTTATTTCCATCTTCTACTATCTCATCAATGATACCATTTACAATTCCTGATACTTTTTTAATATCAACTTTTGCTCGTCCTAATATATTTTCAAATTCAGCTTCAAAATTTGAATCATTTGTATTAATTATTTTCATTTTCACTTCCTAGTTTTGGTAGATTTTGATTAAAAATCTCCAGTATTTTTATTTGTTGTTTTATTTTATCAATTTGATATATTATGGTGTAACCATTAAAAACCATATCTCTTATATTTTCATCTTTAAAATAGATTGATTTTCTATATTTATATGGAAAATTATCTAATTCGTTTATATTTTTATTTAACTTAGTTCTAAATTCTTTTGAAGCACTAATTTTATCTTTTGCTATAAATATTAAACTTTTTTGTAATTGAGAAATAAAAAGATTAGTTCTAATTATTTTCATATTTCTTTTCTAAATCACTCATAAAACTATCCATAATTTCATCAAACTCATCTTGAGAGTACATCTTCATAGTACCATCTTCTACAGATTTTAAAGTTTTTTCTAATGATGCTTTTCTTTCATAAAAAAAAGGATCTTGCTTTAGATTTTCATCTTCTACTATCTCAATATGTCCTTTATTTTCTTGGATAAATTGATTTAATTTATCCTCATATTCATCATCAAATCTTATCATTCTAGCTGTCATAGTAATAGCCTACTTTTTGTAATATCTCTTTTGTGATTCTATTTATATCCCAATCTTCAACATTTACAGTAATATTAGCAACCTTTTCATACTCTTTAACTCTTTGGTCATATAGTTTTTTTGCTTCTGTTAAATCTTTTAAAAGTGGTCTTTTTTTGAACTTCTTTTTTGAATTTGGAGCAGCTTTTAAAGCTTCAATAATTCTATCAAAATCACTTTGTAAATAAATAACTGTACCAATATCATTTATATTTTCTTGTTTATAAAAACCACCACCAGTTGAGATAATAGTATTTGTAAGATTATTTTCACACCAAATGGCACATTTCTTTTCTAGATCCCTAAAATACTTTTCACCATTTTTTTTAAATATCTTTTTAACACTTCTATTTTCCAATGATTCTATTAAATCATCAGTATCTACTGCAAAATATGAACTACATTTTACTAAAGCACGAGCTACTGTACCTTTACCAACACCCATAAATCCAATAAATACTATGTTATTGTTTTTCATAATTTTGCCTTTTTTATTTTTGAAGTAATTATACAATATTATATCTAATCTTTGTTTTTTATTTACTTATTGAACTACTTTAATGAAATTAACAATTTTTTAACACTTAAGTATTATAATGTAAATATATAAAAATTAAAAGGAGAACTTATGAATTTTGATAATGAACCATCGATGAGTAAAATAGATGATTACAATGGAAATGAGTCAGCTGAAAAAAGATCTACAATAAATAAGATTATTTTAGCTTTATTAGTAGTTGGTGCTATATATGGTGGGTTTAGATATGCTTATAGTACAGTTAGTGACTACAATGGTACACCTGATAATCCAGGTATAAATACAACTAAAGGTTACTAAATTAATAGTTTCCTTCAATTGGTACAGCGCTAAAACTTATTAGTTTATGCTCTGTACAAGATTGATTGATCACAATTGGTCTACAACAAACTTCACAATCTTCAATATACTCTTCATTACTTAAATCGGGATCTAATAACATAGATATATTTTCCCAACAATATGGACATGTAAAAAAATGCTCATACATAATAACTACTCCTATGA
This sequence comes from uncultured Helicobacter sp., assembly GCA_964482285.1. Taxonomy (GTDB): domain Bacteria; phylum Campylobacterota; class Campylobacteria; order Campylobacterales; family Arcobacteraceae; genus CAIJNA01. Next base: position 93,166 of record CAYZWZ010000002.1, read on the forward strand.
ACTTCTTTGACTTCTATTTCTAGAGCCTGTTCTTGACGAGTTGTTTCTACTTGAGTTAGAGTTTCTTGAACTATTTGAACCTCTACCATCTCTTTTTGGTTTATTTCCACCTGTTCTACTACCGCCTCGGTTACCACCTCTACCTTGTTGTTTCTTTTTAGGTTCAGCTTTAATACTTGGATCTACATCAAATCCATCTACATCTACTAAATCAATCTCTTTTTTTAATAGTTTTTCAATATCTCTTAAATATTCATCTTCATCGATACAAACAAGTGAAATTGCTTGTCCCTCTTTTCCAGCTCTTCCAGTTCTTCCAATTCTATGTACATAATCTTCTGGTACATTTGGTAATTCATAATTAATTACATATGGTAAATCTGCTATATCAATACCCCTGGCTGCAATATCAGTTGCAACTAAAGTTTGAATACTTCCAGCTTTAAAATCAGCTAAAGCTTTTGTTCTAGCACCTTGAGATTTATTTCCATGAATTGCTGCACTACTTATACCTTCAAACTCAAGCTTTTTACAAAGCTTATTTGCACCATGTTTAGTTCTAGTAAATATTAATACTTGTTTCATTTTTTGATCATGTATTATATTACAAAGTAGATCGTTTTTATCTTTTTTATTTACTTTATGAACTATATGTTTTACTTTATGGTTTGTTTGATTTGGTTTTGCTACTTCTACTAAAATAGGATCATTTAAAAGTTGTGATGCTAACTCTTTTATATTTTTAGAGAATGTTGCAGAGAACAATAAGTTTTGTTTTGTTTTTGGTAATACTTTTAAAACTTTTTTAATATCATGGATAAATCCCATATCAAGCATTCTATCTGCTTCATCAAGAACAAAAAACTCAACTGCTCTTAGATCTAAAGCTTTTTGCTCAACTAAATCTAACATTCTTCCTGGTGTTGCAACTAAAATATCTACACCTTTTTTAATTGCAGCTTTTTGTGGATTTATTCCAACTCCACCAAATACAACTGCACTTTTAAAACCTGTATATTTACTATAGATTTTTACATTTTCATATACTTGTGCTGCTAATTCTCTTGTAGGAGTTAATACTAGTGCTTTTACTTGAAGTTTTCCTACTTTTTTATTATTTTGTAATAATAATTCTAACATAGGCAGTGTAAATCCAGCAGTTTTACCTGTACCTGTTTGAGCTGCTGCTAGGACATCTTTTTTTTCTAAGATAAGTGGTATTGCTTTTTCTTGAATTGGTGAAGGTTTTGTATAACCTTGATCTTTGATAGCTTTTAATAAAGGTTTACTTAAACCTAATTTTTCAAATGACATATTTCTTCTTTTTATTTAATTATTTATGCCATTATATCGTAATTGTAAGATTTAATAGTAAATAAGAATTTTATATTCTTACTTTACTATTTTAAATTAAGATTGTAAAGATTGTAATGCTTTAATAACCTCATCTAGATTATCAAATGGAATATGCACTTTCCATTCAGGATTACTAGCATCCCCTTTTAGATTTATTCCAATACTAGCAACACTAGCACTATCTTTTCCATATGGTTCATCTATTTTTTCTACACTAATAACACCATTTTTTGTTCCACTTAAATTTATAACTTTTGACATTTAAATCTCCTTGTTTTTATATTTATAGTGTATAACTTATTTCTTAAACTATCTTAAAATTCTAACTCTAATACTATAGGACAGTGATCACTTCCTAAAGTATCTTTTAATATATAAGCATCTTTTATATTCTCTTTAAGATCATCACTTACATAAAAATAATCAATTCTCCAGCCAACATTATTATTTCTTGCATTTGCTCGATAACTCCACCAAGAATAAGCCCCCTCTAATTCTGGATTTTTATATCTAAAGGTATCTATATATTCAGATTTTATAAACTTATCCATCCACTCTCTTTCCATTGGAAGAAATCCAGATGTTTTTTCATTTGCTTTAGGGCGTGCTAAATCTATAGCATTATGTGCTGTATTTACATCTCCACATACTATTATTGATTTTCCATCTTTTTTTAGCTCTTCACAATAGTTTAAAAACCTATCATAAAATTCCATCTTATATTTTAATCTTTCCTCTTTACTTTGCCCATTTGGAAAATATACATTAAACATAGCTATATCTTTATCTTTTATTTTAAAATGTATCTCATTTATTCTACCCTCATCTAGTATATCAACTTGAGGACAGTTTCCTTGGAAAATTAAATCAATATCAGAAAAAAGAGCCGTTCCAGATCTTCCTTTTATAGCACTTTGAGATCCTGTTAGGTTTTTGAACTCTTTATTAAAAATTGTACTTGGTATTTGCTCTATCATTGATTTTGTTTCTTGAATACCTAAAAAATCAATATCTTCTTCATCTATCCATTTTAGTGCTTCTTTTTTATCTACTGCTCTTATACCATTTACATTCCATGATATTAGTTTATATGTTTCTTTACTCAAATTTATCCTTTTATTCTATTGGTAATGTTATTGTAAACATCGCTCCAGTATATTCTTTACCTTCATACTCATATTTAGTATTTTCAACTTCTATTTTACCATCCATTCCATTTACTATTAAATTATATGTCATATGAAGGCCAAGTCCAGTCCCTTTACTTTGATGTTTAGTTGTAAAGTATGGATCAAATATCTTAGGCATTATATTTTTAGAAATACCCTTTGCATTATCTTTTATTTTAATTATTATTTTATCATTTTCTATTCTTGTTTTAATAAATATATATCTATATACATCAACATTATCTACTAAAGCATCTTTTGCATTATTATATAGGTTCATTAAACATTGTGTTAATTCATTTTCATAACTATTAATTGTTATATTCTTTTGTAAATCTAATATTATTTTTATATTATTATTTTTAGAACTTCCCTCTATAAGTTTTAAAAAGCTATCAATTTTATTTTCAAGATTAAATGTTTTTTTAATATTTTCACCTTTTATAAAATTTGTAAAATCATCAATAGTTTTAGATAGATATTGTGCATTATTATTTATAGAGTTACATGTTTCTATAATCTTATCTTCATTTAATATACCTACCTCTTTTTGTAGTATCATCCCTGTAGCACCTGTTGATATTACAGATAAAGGTTGTCTCCATTGATGAGCAATATTTCCAATCATCTCTCCCATAGAAGCTAATTTTTCAGATTCAAATAATTTCTCTTCTATTGTGTTGCTTTTTTTAACCTCTTTTTTTATTTTTATCTCTAATTTACTATTTAACTCTTTTAATTCTTCTTTTAATATTTTTTCTTTATCTAGTTTCTCTTTAAGTACCAAAATATTTTTATTTAATATCTTAGACATCTGACCTATTTCATCATTTGTATCTGCTTTTAGTAAATTTATCTGATCTTTCTTATTGTTTACATAATCAAAAAATGACATAAAGTTATTTTTAAATCTTTCTATTGGTTTTATAATATTTTTATCTACTAACAAGTGCATAATAATTATTAGGTATATAATTGCTAAAATAACTTTTATAAAAAATGATTTTATTATTTTATTTATCTCTTCTTTTGTTTGTTTTTTCATTAAAGATATTTGGTTTTCAATATCATCAACATAAGCACCAGTTCCTATTATCCAATTCCAAGGCTTAAACCCTTTTATATAAGATATTTTCTCTTGTAAAACTTTTGTTTGAGGTTTTAGCCATAAATACTTTAAAAAACCACCATCTTTACTATTTTTACAAATTTTTATCATCTCATTAAAAACAAAAACTCCATTTGAATCTGTATAATTAGCTAAATTTTCTCCATTTAATTCTGGTAATATAGGATGCATAATCATTTTAGGTGTCATATCATTTATCCAAAAATATCCATTTTTACCATATCTCATAGATTTTATAGTTTCTATTGCTTCTTTTTTTAGTAAATCTTCTACATCTTTTATATACACACCAGTTCCTATTACCCATCCATATGGTTTAAATATTTTTATATATGATATTCTATCTTCTTTTTTTTGTGAGCCTTTCCTTTTCCATTTGTCACTCATAAAACCTTGTCCATCTTTTTTTACTTTTTGTAAAATTTTATTTAACCTATTAAACTCTTTAGGTGGATATATCTCTAATATATTTATACCATTTAATTTGGGATATATTGGATGAATTAAAATTTTTCCATTTTCATCATTAACCCAATAGTATCCATTGTCTCCATATTTAGCATTTGAAATCAAAAATTTTAATTTTTCTTTTATTTGATCTTCTGAGATTTTTCCTTTATTTCGCTCATAAACTTTATTTAAAATACTAAATAATAATGATATTTGTTCTTTTAGATTATCTTGAATATGTTTTTGATCACCTCTTTGTTTAATATATTTTACATTTGCTAGTGCTATAGAAACTATAGATTTTAATTCTTTTTGTTTATTTGAATATGCTTCTTGCTTATAATTTAAAATATCTTTATTTGAGATTGTTTTAATAGTATTTATAGAATCTAATGCCATAAAAAAGGTATACATAACTATTACAAAAATTGATATAGACATTATTTTAAACTGTATAGATAAGTTTTTCATACTATTTGTAAACCTTTTGTAAATTTTTAAAATTGATTTTATCAAAAAATTAATTAAAACTTAAAAATTTATACAAATTAGCACTCTATCTTGACAAGTGCTAATATAATTAGGTACTATTTTGGTATTATATTTTTTAGATACAATATAATAAATTTAAAATACAAGGAAATGTATGTTAATAAACAATATAAAAAAAGAAATAAAAAAAGTAATTGTAGGTCAAGAAGAACTTATAAATGGTATGTTAATAGCACTTTTAAGTGATGGACATATTTTAGTAGAGGGAGTTCCAGGACTTGCAAAAACTACAGCAATTAATGCTTTAGCTCAAACTTTAGGATTTGATTTTAAAAGAATCCAATTTACACCAGATCTATTGCCTAGTGATATAACAGGTAGTGAGATACTTGATTTAAAAAATAACGATTTTAAAATCAAACATGGTCCAATATTTACAAATCTTCTTTTAGCAGATGAAATAAACAGAGCTGGAGCAAAAGTTCAATCAGCTTTACTTGAAGCTATGGCAGAAAAACAAGTAACAATAGCAGAAGAGACCTTTAAACTACAATCACCTTTTATGGTTTTAGCTACAGCTAATCCAGTTGAACAAGAAGGAACTTATGAACTTCCTGAAGCTTCACTTGATAGATTTATGTTAAAAGTTAAAGTTGGTTACAACACTATTGATGAAGAGTTTGAAATAGTTCAAAGAGTTGCAAAAAAAGGTTTTGAAACAATCAATAAGCTTGGAAATATTGATGAGTTCAATGAACTTAAACAAAAAGTAAAAGATATACATATAGATGATGAATTATCAAAATATATTCTAAAAATTATTTTTGCTTCAAGAGATCCTAAAGCTTATGACTTAGAAGAATTAGAACAATATATAGACTTTGGGGCAAGTCCTAGAGGAAGTATAGATCTTTATAAAGCATCTAAAGCTTATGCATTTTTAAATGGAGCCGATTTTGTTACACCTGCAGATATTGCAAAGGTATCATATCTAGTACTTAGACATAGAATCATATTAAATTATGAAGCTATTACTGATGGTATTACTACTGATGATATTATATTTAAAATACTTCAAAAAGTAGCCACTCCGTAATGATAAAAGCTATAAAAGCCAATGTCAATATAAAATCAAAAAAGAAGTTATTTTTAACAACTGCAGGTGAACACACTTCACTTTTTAGTGGAGATGGTCTTGATTTTAAAGAGATACGGCAATATGTAAGTGGAGATGATATACGCCATATCAACTGGAAAGTAACTGCTAGAAAAAGAGATACAAATGTAAATGTCTTCAATGAAGATAAGCAACTAAATATCGTACTTGTATATCTAAATAGCGGTAGTATATATTTTGGTAGCCACAAAAGTAAACAAGAAACAATGATCGAAGTTTTAAGTATTTTAGGAAATAGTGCATTAAAAAAGAATGATCTACTTAGTAGTTTGTTTTTTTCAAATAAAGAGGATAAATATCTAAAACCAAGTAAACATAAAAAGATGCTTGATATAAATATCGATACAGCTTTAAGTCTTGATCCCTTAGGATCTAATATTGACTATGATAAACTAAGCCACTATTTATTATCAAAGTTAAAACAAAAATCTTTGATATTTATAATTGGGGATTTTTTAAAAATTCCTAATTTTTTAGCATTGGGTAGAAAACATGAAGTTTACTGTGCAATTGTAAGGGATAAGTTAGAAGAAAATCTTAGTCTAAGTGGTGAATTTAATTTTATAGATACAAATAGTGGTGAAAATAAAGAGATATATCTTGATGAAAACTCTATTAAAAAATACAATACTCTTATGAAAGAGCATGATAAAAAGTTATTTACAATATTAAAAAAAGCAAATATTAAATTTCAAAAAATATATACACATGAGAATAGTTTTAAACAACTCAGTAAATTAGTAAGGGGGTAAATATGAATGATCTAAATATAACTGATAAATTAAAAGATATTAAAGCATCACAAATCATTCAAATAGATTTTACACCTTATATATTTGTAGCCTTAGCTATTGTCATAATTGGATTTATAATTATTATTGCTTTTATGTTTTTAAATAAAAAACGAAGAAAAAAGCTAACAAAAGAACAAATAGCAAAACAAAATCTAAAAAATATAGATTTTAATGCAAATACAAAAGATATTGTTTATAGTTTTACAGTTAATGGATATGATTGTTTAGATGAAAAAAATAAAGATGAATTTCTCCATATTGTAAAAAAACTAGAACCACATAAATATAAAAAAGATGTTAAAAAAATAAGTAAAGATCTAATAGATGATATGAAAGAGTACATAAAGGTAAGAGTATGATAGATATATTTAATAATATTGAGTTTTTATTCCCTTATTCTTTTGCTATACCTTTTGTTTTTTTGTTATGTCAATATATTTGTAAAGAGAAAAAACAAAGTATATATTTTTCAAATTTTGCAATGCTTCAAAAAGCTAGTAAAAATCAAGCTTTACTTGTAAAAACATTAAAGTTTTTATTAATAGTATTTATAAGTATAGCCTTAGCTAATCCTGTAAAAAAAGATGAACTTGTAATAAATGATAATAAAGGTTACGAGATATCTTTAATACTTGATGCTAGTGGATCTATGCTTGAAGCAAATAAATTTAAACATACAAAAGATATTTTAATAGATTTTATTAAAAAAAGAAAAAATGATAGATTAGCACTTAGTATATTTGCAGATTTTGCATATGTAGCAGTACCTCTTACTTATGATAAAAAGTCTATTTTAGAGTTACTAAAATATGTTGAAGTGGGAATAGCAGGACAAAGACAAACTGCACTTTATGAAGCTTTGTTTTTATCTTCAAATTTATTTAAAAATAGTAAAGCAAAAGAAAAAATAGCAATACTTCTTACAGATGGATATGATAATGCAAATACTATTCCACTTGATGTTGCAATTGCAAAAGCAAAAAAATATGGTATAAAGGTTTATACAATAGGAATAGGTAAAATTGGAGATTATGATCCAAATGTATTACAAACAATTGCTAATAAAACTGGTGGAGAGTTTTTCCAAGCTAATAGTGTAGAGAAACTAAAACAGATCTATGAGCATATAAATAAACTTGAAAAAAGTGAAATAAAAGCACAAAAATATGTAAAAAAAGATTACTACTACGCATATCCACTTGATATTGCTATTGGATTATTATTGATGCTAATTGTTCTAAATAGGAGATACTCATGAGTTTTGAGAATTTAAGTTTTGAAAATATTCACGCTTTTTGGATTTTAGGATTATTATTAGCCACATTTTTAGTTAAAAGTATCACTCAAAACTATGATAGTTTATTTAGTAAAGAGATGTTACACAAAATAATAATTGGTAAAAATGTAAAAAATGTAAACTTTACATTATTTAGTATAGCATTTGTATTATTAGTAATATCTCTTACTCGTCCTGTTATTAAAAATGAGCCAGTTAAAGTACCTCAAGCTAGTCTTAGTTTAATGGTTGCTTTTGATATATCATCATCAATGACTTCTAATGATGTATATCCAACAAGGTTTAAATTTGCAAAAAATAAATTTAATTCATTATTAGATAATCTAAATGATGGAAAAGTTGGAGCTATTGCATTTTCATCAAGAGCATTTTTAATTGCACCTATTACAAATGATTATTTATCTTTAAAATATTTAGTTAAAAATATGAATACTAACTATATAAGTGCCAAGGGTTCAAGTGTATTAGAAGCTTTAAAAAGTACAAATAAAATGATTGAAGGTTCTAAACAAAAAGCTTTAATTGTCTTTACAGATGGTACAGATAATGAAGATTTTACAAAAGAGATAGAATATGCAAAAAAACATAATATATCGGTATTTGTATATGCTATTGCTACAAAAAAAGGTGGCATAATAAAAACTAAAAATGGTGTTGTAAAAGATAAAAATGGCAATATTGTGGTTACTAGATTAAATAGTAAGATAAAAGAGTTGGCATTTGCTACAAATGGTGCTTATTTAGAGTACTCATCATCAAAAAATGATATAAAAGAGTTTATAAATATAATAAAAGATAAATTTAAACAAAAAAATAAAAAAGCGATAATAATAAATACAAATCAAGAGTTGTTTTTCTATCCATTAGCTCTTGGATTAATATTTATATTTATAGCTTTAAGTGGATTTAGAAGGAGAGCTATATGAAAAAATATATAATAATTATTGCATCATTATTTTCAATTTTAAATGGTGATATTATTGATGATTACAATACATATAAAGCTCAAGATTCATATGTAAAAAAAGATCTTGCTAAGAGTATTGACTATTATAAAAAAATAGACAATAAAACTGATGAGATAAAATACAATCTTGCAAATGATCTATATAAACAAAAAAAATATGATGAAGCTATATCTTGGTACAGCGAAATAGCTTCTAAAGATCTATTGTTTAAAAAATATCATAATCTAGGAAATGCTTATGCTATGTTAAATAAAATAGATACTGCTATTAAAAACTATGAAGAAGCTCTAAAAATAAAAAATGATAAAGATACAAAATTTAATCTAGATTTATTAAAAAAGAAAAAGAAAGAGCAAGAGAAAAAAGATAAGAAGAATAAAGACAAAGATAAAAACAAAGATAAGAAAAAACAAAATAGTAAAGAAAAAGATCAAAAAGATGATATGGATAAAGAGGATCAAAAAGATAAAAGAACATCTTCAAATCCTAAAAAAGAGCAAATAAACGAGAAAAAAGATAATGTATCAAATAACCAAGATAAAGCTAAAAAAGCAAAACAAGAAGAGTTAAAAAAACAAGATGCAAAGAAAACAAAAGAGGAAAATATAAACAATACTGATCTTTCACAATTAGAAGAGAGAAAATGGTCAAAAATGTTAAACAATAAAGAGTTAAATACTCTTATGATACCACTAAAAAATAAAGGAGAAAAAGATGAACAAAATATCAAGCCTTGGTAAAATACTGTTTTTTATCTTTATACCTATAATGATATTTGCAAATGTAACTGCAAATGTAGATAAAATAGCTGTAATAAAAGGTGATAGTGCAACATATACTATAACTGCAAGTGGAGATGATATAGAGTTTCCAAAACTATCAAATATAGAGGGTCATCCAGTAATTGGAACTTCCACTTCTACATCTATTAGTATAATAAATGGAAATATGCAAAAAGTTAAAAAAGTAAGTTATACATTTACACCAAAATATACTTTTACTATTCCAAACTATTCTATAATAGTAGATGGTAAAGAACAGCAGACAGAACCTATTAAAATAGTAGTAAAACAACCAACAGCTTCTACACCAAACGATGATGTACAACTTATTTTAAAAGTTGATAAAAACGAAGCTTATGTAGGTGAGGCTATAAAAACAACAATACTATTTAAATATAAAGTTGGATTAAATATTATAGATATAAATCTTGAAGATTTTAAGATAAATCACTTTTGGATAAAATCTTTAGAACAAAGTAAACCTTATGAAGAAAATGAATTTGTTGTAATAAAACAAGATTATTTATTGTTCCCACAATTAGCTGGAGATTATACAATTGATAAACAACTAATAAATGTTGCAACAAGAGAATATAGAACAAACCTTACTAGATGGCAAAAAGTATTTTCAAAAGAGTTAAAATTAAAAATAAAACCTCTACCTCAAAATCTAAGTATTCAAGGTGATTATACTATAAGTGCTAGTGTAGATAAACTACAAACAAAAGCAAATGAGCCTGTTAATCTTACTATTACTATAAAAGGTAGTGGAAATATTGATGATATTGAAGAGTTTAAACTAGATATGCAAAATGAAGTTGTATATAGTACAAAACCAAAAATAGACACATATATAAAAGATGGTAAATATTCAGGTAAATTTATTCAAAAAATATCAATCATAGGTGATAAAGATTTTACAATACCTAGTATAGAGTTTAAATATTTTGATATAAAAAATAAAAAAGTAAAAACTATAAAAACAAAACCATTTGATATAAAAGTAAAAGGTGGTGCAAAAACTATAACACCAAATATACAAACAAATCAAAATAACACTGAAGTAAAAACTATTCAAGTTGCTCCAAAAATAGTATATAAATATAAAACAGAAGATTCGTATATTAAATATATATTTGGACTTATTGGATTAATTATAGGTATATTAGTAACATATTTTGCCCTTAAAAAAAGTTCAAAAAAAGAAGATACAAGAGAGCTATATATAAAAATAAAAAAAGCAAAAAATGATAAAGAGTTATACAATATTCTTTTACCATATAGTCACAATAATAAAATAGTAAATATTATAAAAAAATTACAAGAGAATATCTATAACAAAGGTTCAAATAAAGTAAACAAAGAAGAGCTTTACGATATCATTGAAGATTACGATTTAAAATAATCAAAAAGCGATAAAGTTTTCACTTTATCGCTTTAATTTGCTATAATATGTTTATGAAACATTACTTACTAAAAGCACTTTGCACACACCTTAATAGTTACCAAAATATACGTCATATAAAAAGAGTCGATAATAATATAATCAAAATAGAATTTAGTAAAGAAGATGCAATATTTTTTGATATGACAAAAGGTAATGCTACAGCTTTTATAAAACCAAATTCACAAAATAGTAAAAAAGATTTTAAAGCTCCTTTTGATATAACATTACAAAAAAAATTTACAAACTGCAATATAAATAAAGTTTATTTAAAAAACAATGACAAAATTTTAAATATAGAAGTATACGCAAAATCAAAATATAAAAAAGAATTACTAACTCTTAGCTTAGAATTTACTGGTAAAAATACAAATATCATAATTTTAGACGAAAATAATATTATACTAGAAGCACTACGACATATAGATGAGTATACTTCAACAAGAGTTATAAAAGTGGGTATAAAACTTGAAGATTTACCAAAACCTAGTTTTGAGTTTGAACAAAAAGAGTGTAAAGATATAGTTCAGTACCTAAAAGATACTTATAATAAAAAAGAGCAAAAAGAGTTAGAAAATCTAAAAAAACAAAAAATAACTCAACTAAATAAACAAAAAAAGAAGATAGAAAAAATTTTAGATCATCTTGATAATATAGAAGTGTTAAAAGAGAAATCAAAAACTCTTTATAATAAAGCAAATTTAATATTAAGTAATATACACAACATAAAATCTTATGAAAAAACTGTAAAACTGTTAGATTTTGATGGAAACGAGCTTGAAATAGAATTAAATACAAAATATCCAACTCCTAGTGTTTATGCAAATCAACTATTCAAAGAGGCTAAAAAATTAAAACAAAAAGTATCTTTTCAATACTTAGAAGAGAAAAACTTAAAACAAAAAGTAGAATTTTATGATCGTATGATAAAAACTATACAAGAACAAACATCTATAGATGATATAGAGTTTTATATCCCTAAAAAAGATAAAAAACAAACAAAGACAAAAAAAGCGCAACCATATCAAAGCTTTTTTATAGATGGTTTTAAAATTATGCTTGGTCGTGATGAAAGAGAAAATATATATTTACTTCATAATAGCAAGGCAAGTGATTTTTGGTTTCACTTGCAAGGTGAAGTTTCATCTCATGTAATAGTAGTAAATACAAAAAAAACTATTCCTGATCATATTATTGAAGAAGCTGCTAAAATTTGTGCTAGATTTTCAAAAGATAGTGGCGGAGTTTATTATGTAGATTACACACAAAGAAGAAATGTTAAAATTCAATCAAAAGCAAATGTTTTGTATAATCCATATAATACAATAACAATTAAGATTTAAAGGTAAACAATGGGTAACATACTAAGTGAAAGTAGCACTAGGATAAAAACAGGACTTGCATTAATTAGTGCATTTTTAATTATGGGATATATAGATAACTTATATCTTACATGGTTTATGTTAGGACTTGTTATGTTTTTTGCGGTAAAAGAATCTATGGATCTATTTAATATCCAAGATGATAGAATGGAGATAGTAGCATTAGCAGCTTGGTTTTTAGCCCTATACTATCCTCAACCACAAGATATTATATTTGTAGTTGGAGTTGTATTTGCATCATATTTAGCTTATACTAAAAACTTAGATAAAAAATTATTCTTACCACTTCTTTATCCACTAGCTCCTATGTTATTTTTGTTTGCTTTATATACAAACTACGGTATAGAATACCTTTTATGGCTAGTAATAGTAGTATCGGGAGCTGATATTGGAGCATATTTTGTAGGTAAAAGTATAGGTAAAACATCATTTTGTGCTACAAGTCCAAATAAAACATTAGAAGGTGTTATGGGTGGACTATTTGTTGCAGCAATTGCAGGAACTATTATAGCTCCATCTTCTATTGATATAATTTTTGCTTTTATTATCTCATTTGTAGTAGCTTGTGCATCTGTATTTGGAGATCTTTTTGAATCATATCTAAAAAGAGAAGCCGATGTAAAAGATAGTGGAGATATACTTCCTGGACATGGTGGTATGTTAGATAGAAGTGACGGATTTTTATTTGCTGGTATTATTATGTATATTGCTTTAAATTTTTTAAATTTAGTTTAGGTATATCATGATAGTCTTAGGAAGTACTGGTTCAATAGGTGTTAATACATTAGCTATTGCAAAAAGATTTAATCTTAATATTGAAGTACTTGTAGCAGGAACAAATATAACACTTTTAAATAAACAACTAAAAAAGTTTGATGTAAAACAAGTTATTATTGCAAATAAAGATGATTTACATAAAGTAGATCATAAAAATGTAAAATATGGGCAAGAAGCAATTCTTGAAGCTATAAGAGATTCAGATAGTAAATTAGTTGTCAATGCTCTTGTTGGTTATTTTGGACTACTTCCTACAATTGAAGCTATAAAATGTAAGAAAAAAGTAGCCTTAGCAAATAAAGAAAGCTTAGTAGTAGCTGGTGCATTTATAGATACTTCATATATAACTCCAATAGATAGTGAACACTTTGGACTATGGTATTTAATGGATAAAACTAAAAAAATAGATTCATTAACAGTAACTGCAAGTGGTGGTAGCTTTAGAGATACTCCACTTAGTGAGCTAAAAAATGTAACTATTAAACAAGCACTAAACCATCCAAATTGGTCTATGGGAAATAAAATAACAATAGATAGTGCAACTATGACAAATAAACTATTTGAATTAATAGAAGCTAGATGGTTATTTAATACAAGAAAATGTGATGCAATTATAGAATCAAAATCGATAATTCACGCAATGGTAAACTTCACAGATGGAAGTACAACTGCACATCTAGCAAACGCTTCTATGCAACTTCCTATATCATATGCAATTTTACCAACAGTACAAGAACAAATACTAAAACCAGTAGATCTACTAGAGTTACAAAATTTAGAGTTTAAAAAGATTTGTGAAAAAAGATACCCAATATGGCAAATAAAAGATGAACTACTTAATAACGATAACTTAGGTGTAGTTTTAAATGCAGTAAATGAAGTAGCTGTAAAGAAGTTTTTAGATGGAAAAATTGGCTTTTTAGATATTTCAAAAATGTCTTTAGATGCTATAAATAGATTTCATAATACAAAAATAAAAACTATAGATGATATCTATAGTATAAATAAAGAAGTTGCCAAATGTTATGAATAAGTTATATTTGATTTTTATTATCCCTATATTTTTAAATGCCTCTTTAACAAGAAGTACCAACTTTGTATACGATACAAAAAATGGAAAAATATGGCAAGATTCTAATGAAAATATTACATTAAGATTATCACATAAAGAGGCAATTGAATATTGCGAAGATTTACAAATAGCAGGTAAATCAAACTGGCACTTAGCTAGTAAAGATGAATATAATTTAATAATCGATAAAAATAGAAAAGATGAACATCAAATTAATAAAGCTTTTCACTACTCAATGCCAGTTGATTATTGGACAAGTGATACTACATGGCGTAATTTTGGAAGATATGCTTATTATGTATTTTTCAAAAGTGGTGCTATATACTACGATAATAAAACATATAAAAAATTTGTGAGGTGTGTAAAATAATGCAAACAATAGAGATTGAAGGTATAAAAATAGAACAACCTAGTTTTCTAATAAAAAAAAGGGTCCTAATACTTCATGGTTGGGGTGGAAGTGCTTATCCACATTGGCAAGCTCATTTAGAAAAAGATCTTTTAAATCATGGCGCATATGAGGTTCATTTTCCATCTTTACCAAAAAAAGATAATCCAAACTTAGATTCATGGTTACTAGCACTTGATTTTGAGATAAATACATTTAAACCAGAAATTATAGTATGTCATTCATTGGCAAATATTTTATGGTTTCACTATGTAAATCAAAAAAAGATGAACTATAACTTAGAAAAACTAATGTTAGTTTCACCTGTTAGTATAAATTGTAAAATACCCGAATTAGAAAGTTTTTTTCCTTATAAATTACCAATAGATTTAAAATCAGATCTATCTATTATGGCTTCTAGTGATAATGATCCATATATTAGTGTTGATGAACTTTATGAGATATCAAATAAACTAGGTATTGGTTTAAAGATACTTGAAAATGCAGGACATATAAATACTGAATCTGGATATGGGAAACTCTCTTGTGCTTACGATTGGATAGTTTCATAAAATATGAAAAAATATATCTTATTTGATAATGATGGAGTACTAGTACATACAGAACCTTGGTACTTAAAAGCTAGCCAAAGAGCTTTAAAAGAGCTTTTTGATTTTGACTTTACTAAAGATGATTATATGAAACTAATGATAAATGGTGGTTCTGTTTGGCAAGGTGTTGAGGCACTAGGAGCTAGTATTCAAGAAGTAAATAATGCAAGAGATAAAAGAAATAAATACTATCAAGAGTATTTATCAAATGAAGATATAGCTATAAATGATGTACAAAATATCCTTAAAAGATTAAGTGCAAAATATAAAATGGCTATAGTAACCACTTCAAGGCGAGTTGATTTTGAAATCATTCATAAAAATAGAGGTATAGTTCAATATATGGACTTTATACTTTGTGAAGAGGATTATGATTTTGCTAAACCACACCCTATGCCATATCTTAAAGCTATGGAAAAATTTAAAGCAAAAAAAGAGGAGTGTATAGTAATTGAAGATTCAAGAAGAGGTCTAAGATCAGCTATTGATGCTTGTATTGATTGTGCAATAGTGTACAATGAATTTACAACAACCCAAGACTTTAGTGATGCAACATTTAAAATAAATAGCCTAAATGAATTAGAAAAACTATTAGAAGATATGGAGAGATAGATGATATTAAGTATAGAAAGCTCATGTGATGATAGCTCAATAGCTATTACAAAAATAGATACACTAGAGTTAGTGTATCATAAAAAAATATCTCAAGAAGTAGATCATAGTGCATATGGAGGAGTGGTTCCAGAATTAGCGGCAAGACTTCATATAGAAGCTTTACCAAAAATTCTTAAAGAGTGCGAAAAATATTTTAAAGATTTAAAAGCAATAGCAGTTACAACTGCACCAGGATTAAGTGTAACACTAATGGAAGGTGTAACTATGGCAAAAGCTTTATCAATATCACTTGATATTCCACTAATATCTGTAAACCATCTAAAAGGTCATATATATTCAACTTGGATTGAAAAAAAAGATGAATTACCATCAACAATTTTACTTGTTTCTGGTGGACACACTCAAATAATAGAAGCCTCAAGTTTAAACGATATGAAAATAGTAGGACAAACTAGTGATGATAGTTTTGGAGAAAGCTTTGATAAAGTAGCAAAGATGTTAGATTTGGGTTATCCAGGAGGGCCAACTATTCAAAAGTATGCTTTAAATGGAGATGAAAATGCCTATACTTTACCAATACCTCTTAGACAATCTCCTAAAATAGAGTTCTCTTATTCAGGTCTTAAAAATGCTGTAAGGCTAATAATCTTAGATGAACAAGAAAAAGCTAATAGCAAAAAACTATCACCTGAAGTGATTAGCAATATTTGTGCAAGTTTTCAAAAAACAGCAGTAGATCACATTATGATGAAATTAAAAAAATATTTTAAATCAGCTCCACTAAAAAGATTAGCAATAGTAGGAGGAGCAAGTGCTAATATCTACCTAAGACAAAATGTCCAAGAGCTTTGCAATAAACACAATGCAAAACTGATTTTAGCACCACTTGAATTTTGTAGCGATAATGCAGCAATGATAGGAAGAGTTGCTGTTGAACAATACAAAAATAACGATTTTTCAAATATAAATAATATGGAAGTTAAAAGTAGATTAAAATCATTTTAGACTATATTTATAATAATTTTGTTTTATAATTAAATTTTTAGTATAATACTAAAAATTTAAGGTAGCTTTATGAAAATATTATTTTTAGTTATTACTCTTTTATCATCTTTGTTTTCTGATATGAAATTTACAGAAACAAAATACCTAAGTGCACTTGATATGGAAACAACAAAACAAGGTTCTATGAAAATAGATGATAATAGCTTTACAATTACATATATAAAACCAACTAAAGAGATAATAACTTATCTTGAGGATAAATTAACACTTCAAAATGATAAAGAAGAACTTAAAGAATACACTTATGAAAAACACCCAAAACTAGAATATTTTGGATTATTACTAAGATCTATTGTAAATGATTCATATGAAAACCTTGATAATATGTTTAATATAAAAGATGAATTAAACAAAAAAATATTAACAGCAAAATCTAGTATCTCAGGAACTATTGACTATATTGAAGTATTAAAAAAAGACAATAAACTATCTTCAATAATTTTATACATGATAAATAAAGATATAATTACAATTGAAACAATTAATTAAACTATCAAACTTTTTTATCTTTGCAATAGCTTTAGTATTATTTCTTATAATACAACCACAACAAAAGTTTTCACTAAAATTATCTTCAATGTTGACAGGAGAAGATAAAAAATTTTACAAATTAACAGAACAATTTACATATGTAAAAACTTTTTTAGTTGCAACAAATAAAGTAAGTAAAGAGGATCTACAAAAATTAGTAAAAATAAAAAAAGAACTTCTAAAAAATCCACTAATCAAAGAAAATAATAAATTAAATAATAAATTTTTCAAAGAATATAAAGATAAATATAAATTTTATCTAAATGATTTCAATTATGAAAATGCAAATCAAATTGATACGAAAAAGAAACTTCAAGATATTTATACACAACTTACTAGCTCATCATTTTATGTAAACATAAATAAACAAGATCCATTAGGTATTATAAAACAAAATAAACATTTAAAAATAAAAACAAAAAATGGTCATTTAGTTTTAAAAGATTCTGGATATTTAAGTATCTTTACAATTGAAGCTAAAGCTGATGAAAAATCAAGAATCAAAATATATAATGAGATCCATAAAATACTTGATAAATATGAAGATATACAATTCTTTACACCTATTTTTTATTATGTAGAAAACTCAAAAGTAATTCAAGGAGATGTACATAATATAATTGCTGCTTCTATGATACTTCTGGGTATTTTATATATACTTATTTTAAGAAATATATACCTATTTATAAATGTTGCAACTACACTTGCAACTTCTGTTATTGTAGGACAAATTATTGTTACATACATATATACAGATGTATCTATAATCGCATTAGCTTTTAGTACTGCTATTACATCTGTATCTATTGATTATATGTTCCATCATTACTTACATAATCATTACAATAAAAAAAGAAAATTTAATGCTAGTGTATTTTATGGATTTTTAACAACAATTAGTGCATTTACTATTATCTCATTTATAGATTTTCCTTTAATTAGACAAATATCTATCTTTACTATAGCTTCTCTTGCTATTGCTTATTTGCATTTTGCATTTTTATATCCATATTTAGGGATTAAACATAAAGAGCCTTATGTAAAAGAGAACTATAAAACACCTTTTTCATTTTCATCAACAAAAATAATTTTATTCTCAACAATAGTAATTATTATATCTATTTTTAGTCTTAAGTTTGATTTTAACATAAAAAATCTAGATTATAAAAATACAAAACTTATAAATACTGAAGCATTTTTTAAATCAAGATTATCAAAAAAGAAAAAAGCAGCCATTTTAATAAAATCAAACAATATAAATACACTAATAGAAAATGCTAAATTAGTAAAAAAAATAGATCCCTACTCAAATGTAGCAATAGCAAAATTATTAAGTGCTAACGAATATATAAAAAGGCAAAACTTTATACATAGATTTGGATTTGAACAATTAAAAAAAGATATAAATAAATACGCTCTAGAAGTTGGCTTCAAAGATAAATATTTTAAAGAAGCTTATGCAAATGATCTTTTATATCCACTTTATGTAAACTACACTTTAGATGAGATAAAAAACTTTGGAATAGATATAATAAAAGACAATAATCAATATATAACATATGCATTAGTTAGTTATGATAAAATTGATGAAGTATTAGCTTTAGATTTTACAAGCTCTGCCCAAGCAAAAGTATTATTTGAAAACTCATTAAAAAGAGTAAGTACAGATCTAATTCTATATGGTTCATTAACTCTTATTTTGATTATTATTATTTTAGCTTTAGTAACTAAAAAAAGATTTTTAAAAGCCTTTACATATATAGTGTTTCCAGCTTCATTAATTATATTATATGGTATTTTTGTACCTTTAAATATTATGCATATATTTATGGCATTTGTTATTATGGCAATTGGTATTGACTATGGTATATATATGAATGAACCAAATTTATCACATAATACAACATTAGCTATTATATACTCACTCATTAGTACATTTGCTGGATTTGGTGTACTTATTATTAGTAATATAAACTCTTTATACTCTATTGCAATTACTGCTATTATAGGGATACTTGGTATTTTATTTTTACTATTATTTCAAAAAAGACCTAAAAAAAGAGCTTCTAAATAATGGAAAACTTTTACAATGAAACAATAAGTTTTTCTATTATTACTATTGTTGTTATTGCTTTAGGATTATTTAGTAATTATCTTACAAAAAGAAACAACAACTAACACTTAAGTTGATTTAGGTATTATACTTTTATGATAGATATTAAAAATAAAAAAATATACTTTTGTGGCAGAGGTGACCAGCTAGACTACAAAGAACTTGAAAAGTTTTTACTACAAAACAATGTAATCTTTGTACCTAGTATAGATCAAGCCCAACTTATAATAGAGGGTGGATTAACACCACTTCATATTCAAGATAAAATATTTCAAGCATCAAAAGATGGTATAGAAGTTATAAGTATTGAAGAGTTTGAAAAATTTTACTCTAATAACTTTAGTGTAAACTCAACACTAATGGCAGCAAAACTTACAAAAGATAATGAAAGATTAGTAAAACTACTTCAAAATAAATACTTCAATGATGAAACTTTTATAAAAATTTTAAAACAATATAATTTTAAAAATATTGCTTTGTATGATACAGATGAGAGTCGTGATGTATGTAGAGCCATAGTAAATAGATTTTGTACTTTAGTAAATAGAAATCACAATATCCAATATGCACCAATAGGTATTTACTACACAGCACTTGAAACATATAATAGTGATCTTCTTGATATCATATACAATATGCCAGACTATAGTATCTCAGATCGTACTGCAAAAGATGATCAACCACTTAGCCTAAAAGAAGTAGTAGCACTTAATCCAAACTCTTATAAATCTATTCAAATAGAGATACTAAAAAATAATAATATAGATGAACTAATATTTCTAGCAAGAAATACAAATATAAGTAATGATATAAAACAAGCTCTAAAAGATAAAAACAATAAAGATATAACAATAGCTCTAATAAAAGAGCAAAACTATATTTTAGATAATTTAGATGATGTTTTAGAAGATGAAACTATAAAAGAGATATTTTTAAAATATTACAACTTCGATACTGATACTTTTAATAATCTTATAAAAAAAGATTTAAATGATATAGATATAGTTCATCTTTCATATAATCAAAGTTTAGATTCTTCTATGATAAATATTTTAGAAAAATACAATATAGACAACTCTATAATAGCCCTACTAAAACATGATAATATATCAAATGAACTGATAAAAAAATATCTTAAAATAGATGATAAAATCTATAATATTGCAATAGCTCATAATACAAAACTAACAAAAGAGCAATATCAAGAGCTTTATGATAAAAATGATCTAGATGTTGATATATCACTAGCTTCAAATACAAGTGTAGATGCTAAAATTTTAGAAGATCTTTATAACAAAAAAAACGATATGATAAATAAAGCACTTTGTTTAAATATATCAACGCCTATAAATATACTAATGCAACTACAACTTGATAACGAACTAAAACTTTTAGTAAAAGAAAATATCACATATCAAAAGTTCGCCGAAAAAATGTTAGGTTTCCAAGGATAATATATGAAAGCAACAAAACTAAAAACTACTCTAGAATCACTAGTTGATTCAAAAATACCATGTTTTATCTGGGGAAGTCCAGGTGTTGGGAAGTCATCTTTAGTAGCACAAATAGCAAAAGAGAAAAATATGAACTTTATAGACCTAAGATTATCTTTGCTTGATCCTACAGATTTAAGAGGAATACCTTTTTTTAATAGTGAAGATAAAAGTGCAGTTTGGGCAAAGCCTGAATTTTTTCCACCTAGTGATTCTAAAGAGTATGGAATATTATTTTTAGATGAGATAAACTCAGCACCTCCTACTATACAAGCAGCAGCATATCAACTAATATTAGATAGAAAAATAGGTGAATATACGCTTCCTGTAAACTATGCAATAATAGCAGCAGGAAATAAAGAAACAGATAGAGGTGTAACATATCGTATGCCAACACCATTAGCAAATAGATTTGTACATTTAGATTTTGATTTAGATTTTGATTCTTGGAAAACTTGGGCATATAAAGCAAATATAGATTATAGAATTATCTCTTATCTAAACTATAAAAAAGAGGATCTTTTTGTATTTGATCCAAGTAGTTCTAAAAAAGCTTTTGCCACACCTAGAAGCTGGAGCTTTGTTAATGATATATTAAAATCACCACTTCCAAAAGATCTATACTTAGAAGTTATAAGTGGTACAATTGGAGATGACACTGCAAATGAATTTTTAAGTTATCTAAATATTATGAAAGAGTTACCAAATATTGATGATATATTAAATAAAAAAGATATAAATATCCCTACAAATAACTCTGTTTTATATGCATTGTGTTCTGGTATTATATATAAACTAATCCAAGATAACAGTATAGAAAATATTGATACTATTTTAGAATTCTCTTTTAAATTACCTGCAGAATTTTCTGTACTTCTAATTCAAGATATGCAAAAAAATAATATAAACTTAGAACATAGTACACTATGGGGAAAATGGGTAGAGAAATATAGTTATCTACTGTAAAAGTAGTTTTTTATATAAATTTCAATATTATAATAATATAAATAATTTAAGGTTAATCATATCTAAAAATAAAACTAACATAATATTAAAAGTGCTACTTTTATGTACTATTTTTAGTGAAACTATCACTCACAATGGCTTTACCTATGAAACTGTAACTTCAGTGGTAGTGCGAAAATAACACAATAATAGTTTATTTATAAAAATTATTGTGTTATTATTACACTATGATAAATAAAAGAATAGAAAAATTAAAAGCAAGACTACTATTAGAACAACCCTATTTTGGTCAAATTGCTTTAAGCTTAAAACCAAAATTAAATGAGAATATACAAGCATTTAGCACATCTAATAATACCTTTGAATACAATGATGACTTCATAAATACCCTAAGTGATGATGAACTTATATTTACACTAACTAATACCTCTATGCACTATGCCTTAGATTATGAAAAAAGACAAGGCAATAGAATATCTTGGCTTTGGAAATTAGCTCAAGATTACGCTATAAACTCACTATTAGTCAAAAATAATCTAACGGCGCCACTTGTAGTAAACCATAATATAAGATTTGATAATCTAAATGCCGAATCAATATATGAGATACTAAAAGATGAAATAGATAATCAAGAAGATCTAAAAGATAATCTTAAACATATAAATAAAGATGCCAAAGATCAAAAAACTAATATAGATGAAAATAGTGATCTACAAAATACAAATATTTTAAAAAAAGCAAAAAAATATGGAGATTTACCTTTAGATATTGAAATAGTTGTTCCAAATATTAACAAAGGAAAAATAAATTGGCAAGATGAATTAAATGAACTAATCCAACATACTATGAAGTTTGATTATACTTTAATACCTCCAAACAAAAGATATATGCAATATGGTATAGCAATGCCAAGTCTTAGTGCAAATATAGTTAAAATAGCAATTGCAATAGATAGTAGTGGTTCTATTAATGATAATACTTTAGATAGATTTTTAAGTGAAGTTGATTTGATAATGGCAACTTTTTCTAACTATGAAATAGATCTAATTATTGCTGATGCTAAAATACAAAGTCATACTACTTTATATCCAACTGATATACTAAAAAGAAAAATAACAGGTGGTGGTGGTACTAATTTTAAAGTTGTATTTGAATATATAGATCAAAATCTATTTGATATTGATCTTTTATTATATTTCACAGATGGGCAAGGTAAGATGCCAAAAGATATTTATAACTTTAATACCACATGGGTCCTAACATCAAAAGAGATATTAGTTCCATTTGGTAATATTATCACTATAGATTAAAAGCTTTCCCATTCAGAGTTATCTTTATCTTCCTCTTTTACTACATTTAATATTTTAGTCTTTGTTGTTTTTTTTGCTTTAGAAGTAGGTATAGCTTTAGATATAGCACTAAGATCTAAGCTAGTTGTTTTATTTTTAGTTTCTTGATCTACAATATTAATACTCTTTTGCACTTTTACATTATTTTTACCAATAAACTCTTTTTGTTCAACATCATTTAATATACGAGAAGATATATCTTCTGTTTGTATTGCAATATTTTTTGTATCACCTGCTATTTTAGCATTTTGTTGCACTTGTTGATCTAGTTGCATTATTGCATTATTAATTTGCTCTATACCATTTTGTTGATCTTTACTTGCTACTTCAACATTTTTAATAAGTTGTGTAGTTTTAGATATATTATCATTTAAACTTACATAACCTTCAATCATATCAGAAGCGATACCTTTTCCTTCATTTGCTTTTGATGTTGCTTGTTCAACAAGTTTTTTAATCTCATTTGCAGCTTCAGCTGATCTACTTGCTAGGTTTCTTACCTCTTGTGCAACAACAGCAAACCCTTTTCCAGCTTCACCAGCAGTTGCTGCTTCAACTGCAGCATTTAATGATAAAATATTTGTTTGGAATGCTATTTGATCAATTACACTAATAGCATCACTAATTGCAGTTACTTCATTATTGATATTATCCATGGCCTCAGTTGTTTGAGAAGCTAATTTTTGTCCTTTTTCTGCAGACATTGTTACCTCTTGAGCAAACTCAGACATCTGCATTACATTTTGAGTATTTGATGAAATTGTAGAAGTTATCTCTTCTAATGCTGATGTTGTTTCCTCTAATGCACTTGCTGCACTATTTGAAGAATTATCAAGTGTTTGTACATTAGATAATAATAACTTCGCATTAGCACTTAAATTTATACCACTTTGTTGACTTTTTAATAATAATTCAGTTATAGAATTTCTTACATCATTGATATTATTTGCTAATGTTTCGAATACTCCACCTCTTTGGATATTATCTAATTTTAATTCTTCTGTATAATTATAGTTTACATATTTTTCTAAAATTTTGTTCATATCTACAAAGTGATCTTTTGTAGCATCAATCATATCATTTACATTATTTTTAAATGATTCTAAAATTTCATTACTTGTGTTTCCAGTAATTTTATCACTATACCAACCTCTTTTAACTTTTTCAATTGTCTCAAGAGCATTTTTTGTTAATATACGGTCTTCTTCTTGAGTTTTCTTATATTTATCATTTCTTTCATGAATAATATCTTTAATTTTTTCATATTCACTTGAAAAATTTGTACTTATATCAAATGCATGTTCAACATTATCTATATCTTTTAGATACTCCGTAAACTTTCTAGCTAAAACTCTACCATGTGTATATTCATCAATTTCATGAATAACAATTACTGCTGCAACTACTAGTTGTACTATTATAGAGATAGTATTCTCAGTAAATACTAAAGCATTTACTATTAATAAAAATGTACCTAAATAATGAACAAAACTCATTCTGTTGTAAAGTGATTTATAAAACATAATCAATCCTTATATTTTGATAAACTATTATAACAAGCTAGACTAAAAAAGATTCTTAAGTGATTTTTAATAATAATTAATGATTATTTAATCTTTACTTAGATATAATTGCATCGCTTTACTTAGACCTTTACAATCAACTTTAAAGGCAACTCCCCAGGGTAGGAATACAGCAAGGAACCTTTATCTTTGGTGTGTTTAGGTATCTGGGTAAAGTACTTTTTAACTATCTTTTAAAATATTCAGCTCATTACAAGTTTTAATACCCCATCTATTTAATTGATCTAATATTACAATTAATTCATTACCATATTTTGTTAAGGTATATTCAACTTTTGGTGGAACTACTGAATATACTTTTCTATTTACTATATGATTTCTTTCGAGCTCTCTTAAACTTTGTGTTAACATCTTCTGAGTGATATTTGGAATTAATTTTTTTAATTCACCATATCTTTTAGTTTCGCTACTTAAATGCCATAAAATCATCCCTTTCCATTTTCCACTTATACAATCAATTGCATAAGAGAATGAACAGCTATATATTTTTTCCATTAGTATCCTTTTAGTATGTATAATACATTATAGTATATACTTGATATAATATCATATATGTGTTAAAATAACAAATAAAAAGGATATTTAATGCAATCTCATGAAGAATTAAAAATAACTCAACTTGATGTAATCAATCAAGGTCATATAAAAATTGATAAAATTCAATTAAAAAATTTACTTTTAAATAAAACAGTAACAGGCACATATGAATACAATGGACATAGAATATTTAAAAGTTATTTAAATCCAAATGGTAACGTAAATGGTCAAAATGATTTAGGATCATATGAAGAGGGTAAGTTTATAATAAATGAAGACGATACATTTAGTATTGAATGGGATGGATATTGGGAAAACTGGACAGCTAATGTTTATAAAATAGATAATAAAATAAAATTTTACGATATAGCTACAAATATGTGGAGAACAACATTTTTTGATATCCAAGATGCAGAACAAACTTTAGAGGTTTAATTCATCAATGAATTATAAACCTCTTTAATATTTTGTCCTGTTAGTTTAGCTATAAGTTTAGCTTTTTGTTTTGGTGGAAGTTTTAAAGAATTTAGATCATCAAGAGTAATTTGTTCACCCCCATTTGATTTAACACAATCAACAACTACGACCCACTCACCTCGTATATCAATATTTTTAAAATCTTCTAATATTGATTTTATTGTACCTTTAAAAGTTGTTTGGTGCATTTTTGTTAACTCTTTTACTAAAAATACCTCTTTATTACTATCAATAGCATTTATCTCTTTTAGTAACTGTTCAATTCTATGAGTTGATTCATACATAATAGTTAAAAATTGGCTATTCATAATCTTATTTAAGGGATCTTTTCTATTTATAGCTTTATGTGGTAAAAAACCAAAAAATGTAAACTCTTTATGATTGAATCCACTCATAGCATACGCAGTAAGAAGTGCATTTGCTCCAGGAAGAACATCATATGGTATATTGTTTTTTATACAACATTGAACTAATATAGCACCAGGATCACTCACACATGGCATACCTGCATCACTTACATAAGCTACATTTTTATTTTTATACATATCAATAAAACTATCACTTGTATATTTCTCTTCATTATGAGAATGTACAGAGTAATACTCTTTATTCATATCTATAGTAAAATTTAATTTTTGATTGATTAGGTTGATTAGTTTTTTAGTAACTCGTGTATCTTCACACAAGATAATTTCACATCTACTTAGAGCTTCAATAGCTCTAAGCGATATGTCTGCTAAGTTTCCAATAGGTGTTGGAATAAAACTTAACAAAGTTTATACTATTTGTTTTTTGCGTATCTAGCGTTGAATTTTTCAATTCTACCAGCAGCATCAACGATTTTTTGTTCACCTGTAAAGAATGGGTGACAAGCATTACAAATATCTATTCTCATAGTTTCAACATTTGATCTAGTTTCAAATGAGTTACCACAAGCACATGATACTTGACATGTTTTATAATCTGGATGTATATCTTTTCTCATTGGTTGTCCTTTATAATTTTCTACAGAAAGGTCAAGCTCTATATCGCCCTTCAAAATAAGTTTGAAATTATATTTAAAATAAGCTTAAAATCAGTTTAGTTTAATTTTTTCAATTTTAAGCTTACAAAATACTTAATTTAAGTATCTTATAAGTTTAACTCACTATAATTCGCCCCACAATTGTTAAGAGAAATATTATATAATATAAAAGCTTACCAAGATATAAAAATTTAAAGGAGAATCATCAAATGAAATTTACAAAAATTATAAATAAAAATGATGTTCAAAAAGATTGGATTGTTTTAGATGCAAAAGGTCAAACTTTTGGTAGACTAGTAACACAAATTGCTACAATTTTAAGAGGTAAAAATAAACCTACTTTTACACCAAATGTTGATTGTGGAGATTATGTAGTTGTAATCAATGCTAAAGAAGCTACTTTTACAGGTAACAAGTTAAATGTTAAAAATTATTATACTCACTCAGGATACTTTGGATCTACTAAGACTCATAAAATGTCTGATATGTTAGAAAATAACCCTGAAAAATTATTCAAATTAGCAACAAGAGGAATGTTACCTAAAACTAAATTAGGTGCTCAAATGCTTAAAAATTTAAAAGTATATGCAGGGTCTGAACACCCACATACAGCACAAGTTAAAGGAGCTTAATAATGGCAAAAGTTTACGCAACAGGAAGAAGAAAAACAGCAATCGCTAAAGTTTGGTTAGAAGTTGGAAAAGGTGAAATGACTATTAATGGTCAAACTCTTGATCAATGGCTAGGTGGACACGAAGCAATTAAAAAAAGAGTTAAACAACCTTTAGAAGTTTCTAAACAATTAGAATCAGTTAACATCGTAGCTCAAACATTAGGTGGTGGTTACTCTGCACAAGCTGATGCTTTAAGACATGGTATTACTAGAGCTTTAGTTGCATATGATGAGCAATTTAGAGCTATTCTTAAACCTTATGGTTTATTAACTAGAGATTCAAGAAAAGTTGAAAGAAAGAAGCCAGGAAGAAGAAAAGCAAGAAGAAGCAGACAGTTCTCAAAAAGATAGTCTACACTTCAAGGATTTCGATTCTTACAAAAAAGCCAAGGATTTTATCCTTGGCTTTTTTTATATATTTTATTTATACTCTTTTATAAATTTACAAAGTTTTATCAAATCATCTTCTCTTATATCAAGTTTTAATATTATTCTTAAAATTGCTTTATCAACTGTTGGTTGTCTTATTGCACCTATTAAAATATTTTTATCTAATAATTTTTTTTGAATATCAAGTACTTTTTTATTATCATTTATAACTATTGGTAAAATCAATGAATCAACTTTAATATCTAAATACTCTTTTACTACATTTTTAAATAGTTCTATCTTATTTTTTAATTTTTCTTTATTTTTCATAATATATTTAAAGTTCGTATGAGCTAAGGCTATATCAAATAAAGATGGTGCTGTTGTATAAATAATAGCTTTTGCCCTATTTTGTAAATACTCTATGATATGTTCTGAAGCTAATATATAAGCACCATAACTACCATAAGCTTTTCCAAGTGTTCCCATTTTTATATGATTTTTTTCTTTTTTAATATTATGATAATCATACCATCCTAATAAGTTATCTCCAATAACTCCACTACTATGAGCCTCATCTACTATTAAAATACAATCATATTTACAAGCTAGTTCATTTATTTGCATAGGTGCTATATCTCCATGCATAGAATATACACCCTCTATTGCAATTATTATTCTATTTGCACCTTTATTTTCTTTGATTATTTTTTCTAAATCATTATAATCATTATGTTTAAAAGTATATACATTTGATACAAGTTGTGAAGCTAAAATTCCACTTGCATGATAATATTCATCCATAATTAAAATATCTTTTTTACGAACTAAACTCTCTATTAGTGATATATTTGCTAAAAAACCACTTCCTACTACAAGAGCTGCTTCAAAGTTATTATATTTACATAATTGATCTTCAAAGTTTTTGTGTATTTTACTATATCCATTTACAAGTAAAGAGGATTTTGAAGAGTTAAATTTATTTTCTTTTACAATAGTATAAGCATCTTCAAATAACTCTTTATTACTTGATAATCCTAAATAATCATTTGATGCAAAATCAATTAAATCTTCATCAAAAAGCTTAACTTCTCTATATCTATTTGATTTTTTTATAGCTTCTAATTCTTTTTTATAGTACATTATATCCCTATATTGTTATATTTTCTAAATACTCTAATTCTTCATTAGCAAAAATAATTGCATCTATACAATAAGATACATCTAGTTTTTTAATTTGAATATAATACTCAACACTTCTTTTTAGTTTTGATAATTTACTAGGAGTTATATTATATATTGCTTCAAAGTTTTCTCCACTTTTAACTTCTACAAAATGATAAGTTCCATCTTTTATAGCAATTATATCTATTTCACCAATCTTTTTAGCAAAAAAGTTTTGTTCTATTATTTTAAAGTTATTTTCCTTTAAATACTCACAAGCTTTTTCTTCAAAATATTTTCCTTTGGAAGTGCTAATAATTATCTCCTATTTGTTTAAGTTATTATATTATATAATATTTTATCAATATATAGGATAAATATGACATTTATAGATTTCAAAAAATTATTATTAGATGCAGATATAACTCTGCCTAAATTTGCAAAGCTTATAAAAGTTAGTGAAAAAAATATTCAATCTTACAAACAAAAAGAAAAAGTACCAAATACTATTGCAGTCATTGCAAAATCTTTTGCATTGATGAATGCTAAGAATATCTCATACAAAGACCATATAAAAGCCTTAAACCTTAAAAAGAAAAGTAAAGATGGGTGTGGTTTTTCTAAAAATAAAAACAATATTCAAAAGAATTCTAAAAAAGAAGAAAAAAAATAGTAATAATTTATTACTATACTTTATAAAAACATACTTTTAGCTATTTTTACACCCCTTATTTTTAACATACTATTAACATATTAAATAATATAATTACACATATTAAAAAAAGGACATATCTTAATGGATATTAAAACAATTAATGAGATGGAAAAAGTTACTAAAAAAACTATGGGTGGATTTACTAAAGTAGCAATATCTTTTGTATTTATTGCTATTGTATTTATATGGGTTTCATTCACACATAGTGAAGTTCCACATAATGAATTCTTAATTATAGGTGCTGTATTTGGTGCTTATATGGCTATGAATATTGGAGCAAATGATGTTGCAAACAATGTTGGACCTGCCGTTGGATCAAAAGCACTTACAATGTTTTGGGCTATTATACTAGCAGCTGTATTTGAAGCAAGTGGTGCTTTAATTGCTGGTGGAGAAGTTGTAAAAACTATCAAAAAAGGCATTATCGATCCTGGTATGATTGAAAATCCTGAGATATTTATATGGGCTATGAGTGCTGCACTATTAAGTGCTGCTATATGGTTAAACCTTGCTACTAGTGTGGGAGCTCCTGTTTCTACAACTCACTCAATTGTTGGTGGTGTTATGGGTGCTGGTATTGCTGCTGCTGGATTTAGTATTGTTTCATGGGGAACTATGGGTAAAATTGCTGCTTC
>CAYZWZ010000003.1:0-93283 GCA_964482285.1 uncultured Helicobacter sp.
AAATGTGGTACAGATTTTAATCAAGGTCTTGAAGCTGCCGTTGATGCATATAGTAACACACCAGAAGATGGAAATGATGTAGTATTCTTCTTTGCTGATGGAAATACATATAGCAGCTATGAGACAGATTTTGATGCTTATTTACCTACATGGAATGAGTTTATTGAAGAAAATAATATTGAATTACATACAGTAGGAATTAATAGTGAATATTTAGATGATTTAGAAAAAATAGCTGATGCAGGGAATATTGATCCTGTATATGTTGATGATATAACAGAATTACCTAATGTAGTTTCTAATATTACAAATATTATTAATATTAGTGGAACATTAATGGATAATATTGACTTTGATGCAGATGGAAACTTTAGTGATACAGGAATTATTGAAACTATTTCTATTGATGGTACAGTATATACTGATGATAACTTCCCTAGTGATGGAGTTGTTACAAATGAAGGTGGAGTATTTAATCTTAACTTTGATGATGGATCATATACATATAGTATTGATAAATCAACACAAACAGATGGTATTTTAGATGAAAACTTTATAGTAGTTGCAAAAAATGAAAATGGTAATACAACAGAATTCAATGTAAATATTGATGGTGAAGACTGTCTTGTTTCAACATTAACATCTATTAATCTTATAGATGAAGATTGTGATACTGAATTAATATCTTATTTTGATGATGCTGATGATATTGATTTAACAGATATATTACCTTCTAATCAAGCTATTGATATAATTGATTTAAATAATAATATTAATGATACAGTAAAAATTGATATTCAATCAGTACTTGAATTAAGTGATTGTGATGATGATTTAGTATTTATTGGTAATAATGGAGATCAAATCAACTTTAATGATAATGAAGGTTGGACACTTAAATCAACTAATCAAACTATTGATGGTCAAGGTGATACTACATTTAGAGAATATACAAGTACAACAAATACAAATATTTCAGTATTTGTTGAAGATGAAATTCAAACTGACATTTAATAAAATAGAAGAGGTATTAATAACCTCTTTTATTAATAAAGACTAATAATTTGCAAAAAAACTTAGAAAAAGAAAACCAACAACTAAAACTTCAAATAAGAGAGCTTAAAAAACAAGTTATTGATGAAATTAGGCATAATAGGCAAAATGATAAAATGCTTTTTCAACAAAGTCGTATGGCTTCTATGGGTGAGATGATAGGTAATATTGCTCACCAATGGAGACAACCACTTATGGAGTTATCTTCAATAAGTATGGAGTTACAAGCAAAAGTTGAATTATTAGGTAAAGTTAGTAATGAAGAGATACTTGATGTTGTAGAAAAATCAAATAAAATCACTCAATATATGTCAGAAACAATTGATGATTTTCGTAATTTCTTTGCAAAAGATAAAGAGAAAGAAATTTTTAAAATATCTGATCAAATTAGTTCAGCAATTAATATTGTTAATGCTTCTTTAAAACAACATAATATTAAAGTTGAAATTATAGTACAAAAAAATTCTATAATTGAAGGTTTTAAAAATGAGTATTCTCAAGTTCTAATTAATATACTTTCAAATGCTAAAGATGCACTAATAAATAGAAATATAAAAAATTCAAAAATTGTAGTGAAAATATTAGAAAAAGATAACTTTAGTATAGTAGAAATATCTGATAATGCAGGTGGGATTAATATTGAACCTATTGAAAAAGTATTCGAACCATTTTTTACACATGATAAATTAAATGGAACGGGAATTGGTTTATTTATGTCAAAGCTTATTACTGAAAATAATATGAATGGAAGATTATTTGTAAAAAATAATGAAAAAGGTGCAGTTTTTATAATTACTGTTCCAAGGTTAATCAAGAATTAATCTATATCCTACACCAGAGATATTTTTTATAGAGCTTTTACCAATTTTATTTCTTAATTTATTCAATACAGCCTTTAGTGCAGCATCTGTTGCATAAAAAGGATCATCCCAAATATTCATTTTTATAAATTCTTTAGAGATATTTTTATCTTTATTTTTATATAGTAATTCTAAAAGAGCAATCTCTTTTGATGTTATATTTTTTTCTTTATTATTTTGAAATAACTGTTTTTTAGACATATTATAAACTATATTATTTGGAAACTTTATAATTTGAGGTTCATTTAATAATATCTCATCAATAGCATTATTTAAAGCTTCTTTTAATTTTGTAAAATTTAAAGGTTTAATAAGGTAATCAACCAATTTTAATTTAGTTGCTTCTAGTAAATAATCAGTATCTGTATGTGCAGTAAGAAGTATAATTGGAACTTTTTTATTTATTAATCTAATTTGTTTTGTAAATTCTATACCATTTATTTTTGGCATACTAATATCACTAATAATTATATCTATTTTATTATTATCAAATATATCAAAAGCATCTGTAGCATTAGCACAAGGATATACTTTATTACACATTAATTCAAGAGTATTTGTTATACTGTTTCTTATATTTTCTTCATCTTCTAAATACAATATATTATAAGAGTTTAAAAGTTCAGTTTTATTGTCCATCAAATACCTTTACAAGTTTTATTAAGTATTTTATTTAAATTATAATAAATTTTATATAAAATTGATACAAAATTAGTTAAATAAAAGGAAACTTTTAGAAACTTTACATTATAATTAAAAATAATAGTAACATAAAGTTACATAAAGTTACATAAAGTTAGAGGAAAAATATGAAAAAAATTATATTAAGTATAGCTACTGCGACATTTATAGTATCATCTATCAATGCTACAAGTTTGAGAGATTCAATTATTCAAACTATAGATGCAAATCCTGCAATATTATCTGAAAAATTTAATAAAGAAGCTTTTAAAAAGTATATTGATCAAGAAAAAGGTGATTATCTACCAACTTTAGATTTTGAAGCATATGCTGATAAATCTAAAACTCAATACAATTTAGATAATAATCCAAATAGACCTGATGGAGAAAAAGGTGGATGGAATAGTTCTTTAAAGTTTGAACAAGTTTTATATGATGGTGGTGTTACACCAAGTGAAGTTGAAGAATTTGAACACAAATATTATGCAAATAGATTTAGAAGTGATGCAAAAGTAGAAACTGTTATTCGAGGAACAGTTGATAGTTATTTAGATTTAGTAAAATCTCAAGAATTATTAAATTTATCAGAATTAAATATAAATAGACATAAAGACTATTTAAAAACTGCTCAAGAAAAAGAAGCAATTAGTGGAGAGATACTTGAAAGTTATCAAGTTAATTCGAAAAAACACTTTATTATAGATCGTTATTTAGAACAAGAAGATCAAAAAGTTGCTGCTGAAAATAAATATAAAAGATATACACAAAAAGATATTAAAGGAAATATTTGTAGACCTGAAATTAATCAAAAACTTATACCAGATACTTTAGAAAAAACAATTGAAATTGCATTAACAAGAAATTATAAAGTATTAGAACAAATTGAAAAAGCAAAAGAACAAAGAGAAAATATTGTTCAAGCAAATGCTGAAAATCTTCCAACACTTAAGTTTCAACTTCAAGCATCATGGGATGATGATTTAATTAATGCTGAAAATGGTAGAGAAGATACTCAAAGAGCTAGATTAATATTAAATTGGAATCTATTTAATGGATTAAAAACAAAAGCTTCTAAACAAAGAGAAATATTATTTTTACAAGAACAACAAAAATTATTAGATAATGTAACTGCAGAAGTTATACAAGATGTAGCAAAATCATATAATGCATATTTTAAAGCAAAACAAAGAATTGACAATAGTAAAAAATTTGTTGAAGATAATAAAAATATTAAAGATGTATATGTAAAACAATTAGCTGATGGAACAAGAACTTTTGTTGATATTCTAAATGCTGAATCAGAGTTATATAGATCTCAAATAACATTATTAGATCAAGAATATAATTTATACGGATATTATTATGATCTTTTAGAGAATATGGGATTATTGAGTGAATCGATTTTAAAATCTAAAAATCAAGTATGTTCTGAATTTGTTACAGATAAATATGAAAGTAAAATTAAAAAAACTAAAAAAATAGATATGAATGATGAATTAAATGATGTAAATCTATTAAATGAGTTAGGTGAAACTACAAATACAAATGATCAAGAGATAGCAAATATAATTAATTCTACAGAAGAAATCATAGAACCAACAGCAGCAAAAGATAGTAAAAAAGTATTATCAAGTGGAAAATATACAATAAATATTGCAACTTTAGATAAAAATGAAGATATTGAAACATATTTAAAAGATATGGGTTTATCAAATAATGATATAATGACTTATAACATGAGTTTAGGTACAAAAGTATTATATGGAAGTTATGATAGTCTAAAAGATGCTACTATGGCAATGACAAATTTAAATTCGAAAGTTTTAAATTCGAAAGTTTATGTTGATTATTTAGAAAAACATAGAAAATTATTAGAAAAATATACAAGTATAAACTAAGAAATAGGGTATAAATTGGAAAACAAAGTTAATGAAGAGAAAGAAGTATTAAAAGAGAGACGAAAAGTAGATACTCTACTTGAATCTTTATTATTTCTTTCTAAGTTTTATCAAAGAGCAACTACAAAAGAATCTCTAATTTCAGGTATTGCTATGCATGGTGATGTTATGGATGTTGATAAATTTATTAAATCTTCAAAAAGAATAGGGCTTATCTCTAAATTTGTAAAAAGAGATAGTATAAAAGATATATCTAAATTAGCATTACCAGCAGTTATTATTACAGAAAGAAGTAGGTCTGCAGTTTTACTTAACTATGATATCCAAAAAAATGAAGCTACTGTTATTATTCCTGGATTAAGTGAAGGTGAAGTTCATATGACTTTAGATGAGCTTGAAAAACAATATGATGGACATACTCTTATTATAAAACCTGCATATAACTTTGAAAATAGAGTCTCTAAAGATGTAGTTGTACCAGAACCAAAAAAATGGTTCTGGGGAGCTATGAGAAGAAATAGAGATATTTATATAAGAGTTGCAATTGCTGCATTATTTATAAATATGTTTGTAATTGCAACACCTTTATTTACTATGAATGTTTATGATAGGGTATTACCAAATAATGCGATAGATACTCTTTGGGCTTTAGCAATTGGTATTTTTATTATAATGATATTTGATTTTATATTAAAACTTGTTCGAGCTTATTATATTGGAAAAGCTGGAAAAAGAGCTGATGTTGTTATGAGTAATAAAATATTTGATCAACTATTAAATCTAAGACTTGAAGAAAAACCATCATCTACAGGGATGTTTGTAAATAGATTACAATCTTTTGAATCAGTACGAGAATTTTTTGCTACAGCAACAGTTGCAACAATAATAGATATACCATTTATTTTTATTTTTATAGCGATTATATTTTATATTGGTGGACCTCTTGGTTGGATATCATTGGCAAGTGTTATTATAGCACTTATATTTTCATGGTTTATGCAAAAACCTATTAAAAAAACAGTAGAAGCTTCTTCAAAAGAGGATCAATTAAAACAAACTACTTTAAATGAAACAGTTGCTGGTTTAGAGATTATTAAAAGTGTTCGTGGACAAAATCGTATGAAAACACATTGGGATAAATCAATAAGTCAAACAGTATATTTTCATGAAAAATCTCAATTTTTATCTCAAATAGCAACTTTTTTTACAGCATTTATTTCTCAATTTTCAAACATAGCGATTGTAATTGCTGGTGTACACCTTGCTAGTGAAGGTGAAATGACTATGGGTGGTATTATTGCATCTATGATGTTAAATGGAAGAGTAGTAGCTCCTGTATCTCAAATAGTGGGTATGATAATTAGATATGATAGAACTATGCTTAGTTTAAATAATATTGATGAAATTATGAATATGGAAGTAGAAAGAGAAAATAAAGCATATTTAAGTAGACCAGACTTAAAAGGTGATATTCAGTTGAAAGATCTAAGCTTCTCATATAAAGGTCAAAACTTTGAAACACTTAAAAATATAAACCTTACAATAAAAGAGGGAGAAAAAGTTGCAATTTTAGGAAAAATTGGATCTGGTAAATCAACTCTTGCAAAACTTATACAAAATCTTTATGTACCAAGTAAAGGTTCTATTCTAATTGATCAAACAGATGTTAGACAAATAGATCCTGTAGATTTAAGAAAAGTAATTGGAGTCGTTCCTCAAGAACCATTTTTATTTATGGGTACTATAAAAGACAATATTACAATAAGTGAACCATTTGCAACAGATGAAGAGGTATTAAGAGCTTCTAAAATAGCTGGTGTTCATGATTTTTTAGGTAAACATGAATCTGGATATGATTTAATAGTAGGTGAAAGAGGTGAAGGTTTAAGTGGAGGAGAGATTCAATCAGTAACATTAGCACGAGCTTTAATTACAAATCCAAATATATTAATACTTGATGAACCTACAAACTCTATGGATAGACAAACAGAAAAAGCATTTATTAATAGATTAGGAAATATAATAAAAGATGAAACTGTAATTCTTATTACTCATAAAACATCGATTTTATCACTAGTTGATAGAATTATAATATTAGATGATGGTAAAATAATTGCAGATGGCCCTAAAGATCAAATCTTAACAAAAGCGACTAAGGTATAAAAATGGCAAATAATGATAAAGAATATGTAAATACATTATATGCACAAGCACATGATAGACCTAAATTTAAAGTTGATATTTTATTTGCAATAATAATTTTAATATTTACATTAGTTATTGTATGGGCTAATTATGCAACTATTGATGAACTTGCAAGAGGAACAGGTAAAGTTATCCCTACAGAAAAAATTCAATCTGTTCAGTCTTTAGATGGTGGATTAATAGAAGATATTTTAGTTAAAACTGGTCAAAAAGTAAAAGCAGGTCAAATATTAATGAAAATTGATACTACTAGATTTGAAGCTTCTATGGAAGAGACAAAAGAGGGCTATAATCAATGGCTTGCTATGAAAGTAAGACTTGAATCTGAAGCAACAATTGACATAAGGAAAAAAACTCCAAAACTAAAATTTTCAAAAGAGATTAAAGAAGTATCAAAAGATTATATAAAATCCGAATCAATTCTATTTGAAAATAGGGTAGAGGAATTAAAAAGTTCTATAAAGGTATTCAAATCTCAATTAAATCAAAAAAGACAAGAGCTATCTGAAATAAGATCAAAACTAAAACAGTTAAAGACTAGTCTTAAACTTGTAAAAGCTCAAAGAAAAACAATAAAAAGATTAGTTCAATCTGGTGTAAAATCAAAAGTAGACATGATTGTTATAGAAAAAGAGTATCAACAACTTTTAGGAGATATAAGATCTGCTGAACTTTCAATTCCTAGATCAAATTATGCTATAAATGAAGCAAAAAATAGGGCAGATGAAAAAATAAGACAATTTAAAACACAAGCAGCTAGTAAACTGCAAGAGATATCTGTACAAATTAGAAAAGCAGAAGCTAGAATGGTTTCTGATACTGATAAAATAGAAAAAACTGAAATAAGATCTCCTGTTGATGGTATTGTAAAAGAGATATTTGTAAATACTATTGGAGGAGTTGTTAAATCTGGTATGGATCTTATGAATATTGTACCAACTAGTGATATTTTATTAGTTGAAGCAAAAATTGATCCAAGAGATATCGCATTTATAAACCCTAATCAAAAAGCAATTGTAAAAATAACTGCTTATGATTTTTCAATATATGGTGGTTTAGAAGGTAAAATTGTTGAAATATCAGCAGATAGTATAATAGATAAAGAGAGTAAAGAGGGGAAAAGTTATTATAAGGTTGTAGTAAAGACAGATAAAAATTATCTAGAAAAAGATGGTGAGAAGTTAGCAATTATTCCAGGTATGATAGCTAGTGTTGATATTGTAACGGGAGAAAAAACAATAATGGATTTTCTTCTTAAACCAATATTGAAAATAAAACAAAATTCGTTACATGAACGTTAAATTTAATAAAAAGGAAATGATATGAAAAAAATAATATATGCATGTTTAATATTTATATTAGCATTTACAGGTTGTACAAATAATAATGTACAAACAGCAAAAAATAATAAGGTTGCGGAGGATTTTATACAAGAAACAGCTTTATTTGATGCAATAAGAGCAAAAGATATAAAAACTGTAGATCAATTAATAACTAAAGACGCAGATGTAAATAGTGTTGATAAATATGGATATACTCCATTACATGTTGCTACAAGATTAAATGAATATGATGTTGTTGAAAAACTAATAAATAAAGGTGCTTCAGTTAATAGTGTAGATAGATTTGGAGATACTCCATTATTAGATTCTACTAGAAATAGTACAAATAAGATTTCAAAACTATTAATTTGTAATGGTGCAAAAAAAGATGTAAAAGATAGACATGATATGACACCTTTACATAACTCTGCTAAAAATAATGACCTTTTTATATCAATGCTTTTAGAAAGTGATGATACAACAAAAATGTGTGAAAAACTTGATATTACATTAACATCTTATGATGAGAATGAAAATAAGATTTGTGGAGATATCGCTTCAGGTGTAGCTACAAGTGTAAAAGTTACAGTTGCTGAGCAATCAGAAAATGAAGTTGATCCTTTTGGACCATATAATGCAAAAATTGAAGATGATAAATATTGTGCAACTCTAGATAAACCTATTAAAAAAGGTAATAAATATTTAGTAACTGCATTAGGTAATAATGGTGTAGAGCAAGATGTTGAGATTGCTAACTTAGATGATTTAAGAGTTAAATCTGTAAAAGTTCCAGTAGTAAAACAACAAGTATCAGATAATAAAGATCAATATATACAAGGATTATATGAAGCTTTAGTTGAAGAATTTAAAGATGATTTTAAACCTTGGAATGCTGAATTAGATAAAAATGGTTTAGTATTTAGATTTAAAAATCCAGCTGATTTATTTGATCATGGAAGTAGTAACTTATCAAAAGATTTTAAAAATATTTTAGATAATTTCTTCCCTAGATATTTAAAAGTATTAAGTCAGTATAAAGATCAAATTGCACAAGCAAGAGTTGAAGGTCATACATCTTCAGTTTATAGAAGTGCTAAAAATGATAAAGAAAGATATGCTAAGAATTTAAAATTATCAATAAAAAGAGCAAAAAAAGTTTATAAATATACACTTGGTTTAAATAACCCTGAAGTAAAAGCAAATAAACAATGGTTAAAAGATACTTATATTCCAGTAGGAATGGCTTATGATTATTTAATATATGATGAAAATGGTAAAGAAGATCAAGCTGCATCAAGAAGAGTTGAATTTAGAATAAATAAGAAACAAAGTAATTAGTAAAGGCTATTAAATGAAAAAATATCTACTAGGATTATCTTTATTGATTATTGCTAGTGGCTGTTCATATAAAAATGATTCAGCCATAGTTAATGTAAATGGTAAAGATGGCTTATTAAATGAAAATGGTAAAGTTCAAATAAAACCAATATATAAAAAAATGTATAATTTTACAGAAATTGAAAAAAATAAATATGAACACCCAAATATATTAAATCTTCATTGGTTACATACAGGTGTAAATGAATATGCTGTTGTAAAAAATATTGATAATAAATATGGTATTGTAGGAAAAGATGGAAAATTAAAATTAAAAGTTATGTATGATTCAATAGGTAACTTTTTTAATGGTTTTGCAAAAATAGAAGTTAATAATAAATATGGTTTAATTGATGAAAACTTTAATATTGTAGTAAAACCAATTTATGATGATGTTAGAAATACAATCAAAGGTGCCTCAATAGTTAGAAATTTTGATAAGAATATGAAAACTCAATATGGATGTTTAGACTCAAAATTCAAATTAGTAGCGCCACTTGATTATGATATGATATATTTAGCTGTTGAAGATAGAATGAGAATCGAAAAAGATGGACTATGGGGATTTATGGATAATAACTGTAATATAATCTCTAAACCACAATACAAATATGTAAATGATTTCTCAAAAGGTTATTCAAAAGTACAAAGACCAGATGGCTTAGTAACTTATGTAAACAAAGATGGAAAAGAGATAGAGAGAAAAACTTTTAATGGTGGATCTAACTTTTAATTTTATCTAATTTTTAATAACATATAAAATAGATATTTTATATGTTATTGATTTAACTTAAGCTTTAAATAAAGCTGATCCTACTCTAATCATATTTGACCCATTTTTAATAGCAAGTTCATAGTCATTGCTCATACCCATAGAACAAATTTTAGCACCATCACATTTATCAAATATCTCTTTTGTAAGGGCAAAACTTTTATTTATAAGCTCTTTATCACTACTATTAGCTCCAATACTCATAACACCTTTTAAAATGATATTTGGGTACTCTTTTTTAATTGTATTATAAATATCTACAGCTTCACTTGGAGATACTCCAGATTTTGTATCTTCAAAACTTGAATTTATTTGTAATAAACAATTCATAGTTTTATTTTTAGCTTCTAATTTAGAGTTTAATTCTTTAGCTAATTCTAAACTATCTAAAGAGTGCATAAGAACTGGATTTAAATCTATAAGATTATTGATCTTATTTTTTTGTAAAGTCCCTATAAAATGCCAAGATAGTGGTAGATCTTCTAATTCTGAAGATTTTTCTTTTAGATCTTGAACTTTATTTTCTCCAAATGCTCTTTGTCCTACACTATAAAGTGTTGCTACATCTTGACTTGTACTATATTTACTAACTCCAACTATTTGAACTATATGATGTTCATTTACTTGTACCCTTGCAAACTCTATATTTGTAATTAATGTATCAAGATTGATAGTTGCTTGTTCTTTTGTTAATTTATCCATTATTTATTATCCTTTAAAAATTCTATTTATATCGTTATATAGTCCTAAAACCATAAGTGCTAGTAATATTACCCAACCCATAATTGTAAGTTGTATTAATACTTTTTGGCTTGGTTTTCTTTTTGTAATCATCTCATATATATTAAACATTATATGTCCACCATCAAGTGCAGGTATTGGAAGAAGATTTAGTACACCAAGGTTTACAGATATTAAAGCAGCTATTAAAAATAGTGATACTATACCTGTATTACTAGCTTCAGATATAACTTTTCCAATACTAATAACTCCACCAACTTCGCTGTGTGGAATTATCCCTTGAATTAGTTTTTGTACCCCTTGAAATATCATTTTTGATGATTGTATAGTTTGATCATAAGCATGAATAAGTCCATCATATAATCCATAACTAATAGTAACGGCAACTGGTGCTGGAGCAATTCCTATCATCTTTCTTTTGATATCTTCTTTGAACATATTTTTAGTATTTGTTAATTTTGTATTTAAAACAAAATATTTTTTAACACCATCTCTTAATACTGTAATTTGCATACTATCATTTACTGCAATAACTTTACTCATCTCTTGCCAAGATTTTATTTGAGTATTATTTATTTTGATAATCTTATCACCCTCTTTAAGTCCAGCATGTAATGCACTAGAATTTGGTAAAACCTTTCCAATAGTAGCACTTAATGTTTGATGTGGCATAAGGGCAACTGTAAAGTATAATACAAATGCAAGTAAAAAATTTGCTCCTGGACCAGCTAAAAGTATCATTATTCTTTGAAATGGAGATAATCTATTATAACTATCATTATCCATATTTTGATTACTTGGATCTAAGTCTTCTTGACCTTTCATCCTTACATATCCACCAAGAGGTATTAACGATAGACTCCAATTTGTATTGAAAAATCTTTTTGTGATAAGTTTTTTACCAAAACCAATAGAAAAGTCATATACAGTTACACCATAATATTTAGCAACACTATAATGACCTAATTCATGTATAAAAACTAGTACAGATAATACAAGTAAAAAACTTATTGTTCCCACATTAACCCTTTGGATATAATTTATAATCCGCGATTATATCATATTTAATATTGTATTTGATTAAGTTATAAACTTAATTTTTAGGAATAACAGTAGTTAAGTTTAACATACTCCATCCTGTTAATCCTGCTCTATACCATAAAATTTTATTTTTTGGATAACCAACCAATCTTTGATAGGTTTTGCATAGCCCATGTAGATTGCATACACCAAGAGGCATTATCTACGAGAGCTATAGTTTTTGCATTTGAAAAATCATAAGAGTCATTTTTTATTTTAACTCCTAGAGTATTTAAAATATCTTCAAATTCATATTGATCTTCGTCTATTAGATTAAATGGTATATTAATAGCAGTTGGTATTGTTCTTTTTATGTACCACTTTTTAAGTCTAGTATCAATTATTAGCATATTTTCATCACTTTGTGCATCTTGCATAAAGCTTATAAGTTCTAGTTCACCAATAGTTTTAACATCTTTATGAAAACTAATAGGTGTGATTTTACCTACAGTTGTTATAAATGTTTTTTTACATTTATTTGGTATATCTTTATTTGCATAAGAATCACCCCAAACTATATTTGGAGTTGCTTTTATATCTTTACATATTTTATTATGATCTCTTGTTATATTTATTGTTTTTGTTTCATCTTGTAAATTTGTATATTCAATTTTTATACCATAAAGAGAAGTTATAAATAGTAAAGAGATTATTATTTTATACATTATAAAAGCCTATTCATCTCATATTCAGTTAAAGTTTTAACTTCAAGTTTAACAGCTTTATCATACTTACTTCCAGCATCTTCACCGTATATCAAATAATCTGTTTTACTAGATACACTAGAACTCACTTTAGATCCTAAAGCTTCAAGCTCTTTTTTTATGATACTTCTACTTTTACTCATAGTTCCTGTTAGAACTACTGTTTTATCTTTAAATGGATTTTCTTTTGCTTGAATTTTTTCTTCAACTGTTGGTTTTACAATATCAAATAGCTTTAAAATAGTCTGTTTATTTACCCTTGCAAACTCTAATACACTAAGTGCCATTTGTTCACCAATACCATCAATAGCAATCAAATCTTCATAACTAGCATCTAAAAAATTTAATCCAAACTCATCACTTATTTGCTTAGAAGCTACTTCACCTATATGTTCAATAGCAAGTGCATTTATTACTTTATGAAGGGGTGTATTTATTGTATTTTGTATAGAGTTTAAAAGGTTGTTTACTTTTTTATCTTTGAAGCTATCTAATACAATTAGATCTTCAAATGTTAAACTATATAGATCTAGTATATTTGATATAATTTTTTTATTTACAAGTAGTTCTACTATTTTATTTCCTAAACCATCTATATTCATACAGTTTTTACTTGCAAAATATATAATACTATTTATAAGTCTAGCTGGACAAGAAAGGTTTTGACACTTTAGAAGTATCTCTTCATCTAATAATTCACTATTACACTTAGGGCAAGTAGTAGGTTTGATTATATCTTTTTGCGTTCCATCTCTTCTATCTTTTAGTACTTTTGTGATTTTGGGAATAATATCTCCACTTTTTATTAAAATAACTTCATCATTTATTTTTAAATCAAGTCTTGCAATCTCATCAAAGTTGTGTAAAGTAGCCCTTTGAACAGTTGATCCATCTATTAAAGTAGGTTCTACAATAGCAACAGGTGTAATAGCACCAGTTCTTCCTACTTGAAGTACTATATCTTTTAGTTTCGTAGTTTTTTCAACGGCAGGAAATTTATATGCA
The DNA here is from genome assembly GCA_964482285.1 of uncultured Helicobacter sp. Taxonomy (GTDB): domain Bacteria; phylum Campylobacterota; class Campylobacteria; order Campylobacterales; family Arcobacteraceae; genus CAIJNA01. The sequence continues at coordinate 13,699 of CAYZWZ010000003.1, forward strand.
CATGAAAACTTAGGATATTTAACTGTATATCCTAAGGTCTCACAAAACTCTAGATTGTCTACTTTTATTACCATACCATCTAGGCCCATAGATATATTATCTCTTTGTTTTATGATTTCATGGTAAACTTCTTCTATCTCATCTATAGTACTACATAGTTTAAAAATAGGGGGCTTTTCAAATCCCAGTGAATATATATATTGCATAACTTCACTAGATTTTTCAAACTCTAGTTCATTTACACCAACTCCCCAAACATTAAAAAATAGTTTTCTTTTTGCAGTTATACTTGAATCTAATTGTCGTAAACTTCCAGCTGCTGCATTTCTAGGATTTGCAAATAAAGCTTCACCATTTAATGCTCTTTGAGTATTTATCTTTTCAAAGTCATCTTTTTTTATAACAACTTCACCTCTTATTTCTATTTGTTCTTTATAGTCAATAGTAAGTGGAATTGAGTGTATTGTTTTGGCATTTGATGTTACATCTTCACCAACCTTACCATCACCTCTACTAATAGCTTGTACTAATACACCATTGTTGTAAATAAGATTTAAACTAGCTCCATCAAATTTTGGTTCACATACAAATTTTGTTTGTGTAATATCTACAGTTTTTGCTGTTCTATCTAACCACTCTTGTAGTTCTTTAGTATTAAAAATATCTTCTTGAGACCACATAGGACTTAGATGACTAGCTTTTTTAAATCCTTCAAGTACAACTCCACCAACTCTTTGTGTGGGTGTATTTGGGTTAATATCATTTGGATGTTCTAATTCATATTGTAGTACAGCTTTATTTAGCTTATCATACTCTTCATCACTAGCTATTGGATTATCATATACATAGTATGCTTTAGCCCATGAGATTAGTTTAGTTACTTCTTTGTTATAGTCTTCTTTAGTATTTATTATTTTCATATGAAATTATATCAAATTATATAAAAAAGCTAATAAGTTTTGCTATACTTTGCAAAAAATAAAAGGCTAATAACTTATGACTGATACACTTTTTGTATATGGTACACTTATGCCAAATTGTCCACATGGAAATGTTTTAGAAGATATTGTAGGTAAGTTTGCACCAGCAACTGTAAAAGGGTATCTAAAAGATGCTGGATGGAGTGCTGGTATGGGATATCCTGGTATTCATTTAGATGAAAATGGAGATACAATACATGGTTATTTATTTTATTCTTCAAATCTTATAAACCATTGGGAGAATCTTGATGAGTTTGAAAGTGCAGAGTTTACAAGAACTGAAGTAGTTGCAACAAGATATGATGAATTTGAAGTTGATACATATATTTATGTGTTAAATGCTTGTAATGATATAATAGATGAATAAAATAATTTTAGACTATATATTGTAATAGTTTTTTTTCTTCATCTAGACTTAGATATCGCCAAGTTCCACTGTCAATATCTAATTTAAAATTTCCAATACTAACACGAGTTAGATTTAATACCTTAAGAGGTGTTTCAAACTTAGCATCGCTCATTGCTCCAAAAAGTCTTCTAATATGTCGGTTTTTACCTTCGTTTATTTGGATTTGTAGTTTTGTTTTCGCACCACCAAAGTTTAGCTTTTTTACACTAAGCGCTTTTAGTATACCAAATTTACTAGGTACCCCTTTTAAAGCCTGAGAGATATGTTCATCGTTTACATGACCTCGTACCCATATTTCATATGTTTTTATACATCCACCTGGTTTTGTTAAAATATTTCCTATTTTACCATTTTGAGTAAAAAGTAATAAACCTTTTGATTCTAAATCAAGTCTACCTATTGGCATCCAACCATCATCAAAAGCCCATTGTGGAAGTAGATCATATACAGTTTTTCTTCCTCTTTCATCTGATCTTGTTACTACATAACCTTTTGGTTTATTTAGTACAAGGAGATTTGAACTATTAGTAGAAGATGGCATATATTATGCGTCTAATTGCTTTTTAACCAATTCATTTACTACTTTTGGATTTGCTTTACCATTAGTAGCTTTTAAAACTTGCCCTACAAAAAAGCCAAATAGTTTATTGTTTCCATCTTTATATTTTGTTACATTATTAGGGTTTTTAGATATCATTTCTTCTATTATTGGATTTATTATATCAGGATTACTTATTTGAACTAATCCTTTATCTTCTACAATTTTAGCTGGATCTTTTCCATTATTGTTCATATCTTCAAATACCTCTTTAGCTATTTTACTAGATATAGTTTCATCATCAATTAGTTTTGCTAGTTTTGCTATTTGAGATGGTGTAAATTTTAGTTGATCTATTTGTTTTGTTTTTAACTCTTTTGCAACTTCATTAGATACTATATTTGCAATTGTTACTATACTGTTGTATTCTTTTAAAGAATCAGTATAAAATTGACTTAGTAATTCATCTCTAGCTAAGATATTTGCAATTTCATTATTTAGTTTTAACTCTTTTGTATATTTATCAAATAACTTTTGTTGCTCTTTTGTCATTTGTGGTTCTGTTCCATTTACTTGAGTTTGTTTATTTGATTGTTTATTTTCTCTTCTTGTTTTTTTATCTCTTGATCTATTTTTATTCCAAGAATCTTTTAACCCTACAATTTTATTAAATACTGGATTTTCATCACTATAATCAAGAGGCTCAGCATAAAAATAACCCTCTCTTTCAAATTGGAATCTAACATCTATTTTATCGTTTATTACGGCTGGTTCTATTAGAGCATTTTTTATTATTTTTAGAGAGTTTGGATTGATATCTTCAATCCCTTGTGGCGCTTCATTTTTAAATAATCTATCATATATTCTAAGTTCAACTTTTTTTGCACTAGATTCTTCTACCCATTGGATTGCACTTTTTACTTTAATACCACTTGTATCAGATCCACTTTTTGAGTCTTTGTTATATTTTACTTTTAGCTCAACAATCTCTCCATTTTTATCTTTGATAATCTCTTCAACAGTAATAATATAAGCATATTTTAGTCTTACACTTTGATTTGGAGTTAGTCTAAAATAACCTTTTTGTGGTTGTTCGCTAAAATCATTTTTATCTATATATATTGTTTTTGCAAATGTAATATTTCTACTACCATCTTTTGGAATATCATTTGGATAATAAGGAGCTTCAATATCTTCTACACCATCAAAGTTTGTAATTGTAACTTTAAGTGGATCAACTATACACATAACTCTTGGTACTTTTTTGTTTAGATCATCTCTTATACAAAACTCTAATTGAGATACATCAACTGTAGAGTTTGCTTTTGCAATTCCTATAGTGTCACAAAAATTTAAAATAGATTGGGGTGTATATCCTCTTCTTTTATATCCTGCAATTGTAGGAAGTCTTGGATCATCCCATCCACTTACAATTTTATTTTCTACTAACTCTAAAAGTTTTCTTTTACTCATTACAGTATAGTTAATACCAAGTCTTGCAAACTCATGTTGGTATGGTCTTGGTGGTGTTAATTGTAAAGTATCAATTACCCAATCGTATATATCTCTATTATTCTCAAATTCTAATGTACAAATAGAGTGAGTAACACCCTCAATATAATCAGATAAACAGTGAGCAAAATCATACATAGGATATATACACCATTTATTACCAGCTCTAAAATGCTCGGCATGTCTAATTCTATATAATAATGGATCTCTTAGTTTCATATTTGATGCACTCATATCAATTTTTGCTCTTAATAAATGTTCACCTTCAGCAAAATCTCCATTTTTCATTTTTTCAAATAGATCAAGATTTTCTTCTACACTTCTTTGGGCATATTTACTTCTTTTTCCAGCACTTGTAACTGTACCTCTATATTCTCTTATTTCATCTTCACTTAAGCTATCTACATAAGCTTTGCCCATTTTTATAAGCTCTATAGCCCAAGAATAAAGTTTATCAAAATAATCAGATGTATATCTAACATTGCCATCATATTTAAAACCTAGCCATTCTACAGCATCTTTTAAAGCTTCAACATATGCTGTATCTTCTTTTGTTGGGTTTGTATCGTCCATTCTTAGATTACATACACCGTTGTAGTCTTTTGCTATACCAAAATTGATACTAATAGATTTGGCATGTCCAATGTGTGGAAAACCATTTGGTTCTGGTGGAAATCTAGTAACTACAGTTTTGTATTTACCTGATTGTAAATCTTTTTCTACAACTCTTCGTAAAAAATCTTTGCTTTTATTCATAAGTATTAAACCTTTTTGTATGGGACTTTTATAAGAGTTGTATTTTATCAAATTTGTGCTTTTATATTTATTTTATATTTTTTATATGGATAATGGTTTTATGCTAGATATTGCACTAAAGTACAACTTCTAAAATATTTAATCTTTTTGGAGTTGTTTTACTTGTGATGCTAAAAGTAAGCTATAAAGTTCAGCAGGGTGAAGGTTGTTTTTCATAGCTATTTTTTTGAAGCTGTCTTTATTAGATGCCTCAATATTATAATATTTTAAATGATTTAAAAATTTATCTAAATTTATTTTATACTCTTTTGATAGAGTAATCAATGATTTATGTGCAATTCCTACTGGTATTGTCGAGGGAAGATCTATTTTTGTATCATTGTTTTTTATTATTAAAAATATATCTTTAGGGGTAATATTATTTTTATTTGCTATAAATTTTAAAGTATCTTTTGTCGAAGTTATATGTATACCTTTATTTATTAACTTTTCTTTTGCAGATGATATATTGATATCTGTTATTAGACAAAAATCTTCTAGTGTAGAATATTCTGCATACCCAAAAGGAGGGTTTCCATTCTCAAGTGAGTTTATAGCTTTTACACCATTTCCAATATTAACCAAAAAACTATATGGTAATACCATATTAATAGTACCAACAGTAAATAAAGTACTAATTACCAATGCTACATTGAACTCTTTTGTAAATATTTTTAATTCTTTTTTAACTTTTAGGTAGTTTTTAATAGGTTTAATATTGAAATATATATGCCAAAATATCATTACTAAAAATAATATTCCAAGATTGATATGTAAATTGTCCAATTGTTGTTTATCAAGTCCTAAAAAAGACCAATTTGTCCATGATGTTACTTGTCTATCATCTATAAAATTATAGTACTCCACTAGATATAAATAATACTATAAATGATAGCATAGCAGTAAGTGAGATAAATCGTTGGTATTTCATATAAAACCTTTGTTGTTATAAAGTGTACAGATTTTATCGTAGAATTGTTAATAAAGTATTAATGTACATATTAAAGTTGATGAAATTTTGATATACTTCAATAAAAATAAGGCTTTTGCAATATGATAATACTAGATTTTGAAACAAATAGTTCAAATGAACATGATGTTATAGAAGTAGCTGCTCTTAAAGTTGAACTACAAAATGGTAAATATATATTAAAAGATAAATTTCATAGATATTATCTTTCAAGATATGAAGTCAATCCATACTCTTATGAAGTACATCATTTAACTCCTGAACTTATACTAGAACATAGAGCTAAATATGATCTTAAATATGCTTCATATTTTAAAGAAGATTTAGATTTTATAGAATTTTGTAATGGATGTGAAACTCTAATTGCTCATAATATAAGCTTTGAACTTAGGCACTTAAGAGGATTAATAGAATTTGAGAAGCACTTTTGTACTATGAAAGAAAATAAACAAATAGTAAATGCTCTAAATAAAAATGGCAAGATAAAAAATCCAAAGTTACCAGAGGTATGTGAGTATTATGATATTAAATTTGATACATCTTCTCATCATAGTGCAACTTATGATGTTACAAAGACATATGAGATTTTAATTTGTATGAATGAAGGAAAGTAAATAATAATCTAAGGAAAATATTTATATATTTCTTTTCTGTGTTTGATTGTTTCTATGATAATAATATTATCTTGTTTTTTGATACCAATTCGGTAGTCACCAAACCTTATCTTAAAATAATTTTTATAACCTGTCATTTTTTAAACTTTACCAATTTCACTTAAGTTATCATAAGTAGATAAAGTCTCAAATATAAATTCTTCTATTGTAGTTGAATATTCATTTGGTATTTTAGAAAGTTCTTTTAAAAACTTTTTCTTTATTTCAATTTTCATCATTTTTTAATGATTTATAATATTCCCTTGCATCATTTAAACATAATGTTTCTTCATCTTTATTTTCTTCCATTATTTTATATAATGCAAAATCTTCTAAAGTTTTCGTTATTTGGTTATAAGTATCTATATCTAATTGGACAGCAATCTTATTATCTTGGTTATCTACAATATAGTTTGGATTTATACACATATTATACTCCTTATAAATTTATATATAAGATTATAACATATATTATATAATTTTAAAAACTAACAAATATTGTGTAATTTATTTTGCATTTCACGGGGATGGGACTTCAGTCCCATTTATTGCACTAAAGTACAATCCCCAAAGATATAAGTAATTTAAAAAAGCTTTATATTTGTGTGATTAAATTTCTTAATATTCAATGATAGTTAGCATTATATTTAAGTGGTTCAATTTCTAAAGAAACTTTTTACTTCGTAAAACCGTTATTCACTAGTTTTGTTATTTATGGATTAAAATTAATATGTGAATTTGAATAGAAAAAAGTTATTAAAAATAATATATTTATTTTAAACTATCATTAGTTAATCTTTATTCTTACTTTTTTAATAAAGTAAGCAAAAATCGATGCAAGAGATTAAATTTTAGGCGTAAATAAATTATTTTTCTAAAAGTGAAAAACTCGCGTTGCTCAAACAGTTTCACTTTCTTAACGAAAAATATTTGATTTACTTATTTCCTAAAATTTAAAATTGCATCATCTTTGTTGTTATGCAGACTTTTAAATTTATTTTATATTTTAAAAGTGGAGATTCAACCTATAAACTATATATTGAAAATAACTATTATGTTATAAAGTTAGAATTTACCAGTGATACTAATACCATAAAAAGTTGAAAATGTGTCCTCTTCAGAATCTTGATATTCTTCATCTTTATAATCATCTTTAAACTCTATTTTTCCACCAATATAAAATCTATCAGTTAATTTAACATCTATTTTTAAAGATGTAATAATTGTTGAATTATAATCAGCTAATTTTGAGTAAGTAATTGCTGGCCTAATAAATACTTTGTTTTTTATATTAATTTGTGTACCTACTGAAAAACTATATCCACTATCAGATTCATTATCACTGTAAGTTGTACCATTATCATATGTAAAGTCATATTTTGAAGATATAGTAGCTAATTCAATTGACATAAATGGATCAAAAGTTTTATTTGGTAAAAAATGATATAATATAATACCCCTTAACCACAAATAAAAACTCAATTAGATATAATCCTTTTAATATAATACACACCTAATCAAAGGATTTTTTTGAAAACATTAACTATTATTGATACATTTGGATTTTTATTCCGTTCATATTACGCTCTTCCACCATTACGAAGTAAGACGGGATTTCCTACAGGGATGATTACGGGATTTATGAACTTTATAAGTTCAATTGGAAAAGACTTTGATACAGATTATTTAGTATTTGCACTTGATAGTAAAGGTGATACATTTAGAAATGAGATATATCCAGAATATAAAGGACATAGACCAGAAGCTCCAGATGATCTAAAAGCTCAACTTCCTGTATGTATAGATCTTATTACAAAGATGGGTTTTACAAGTGCAGCTAAAATTGGATTTGAAGCAGATGATATAATAGCATCTCTAGCAAATGATGCAAAAGCAAAAGGGCTAAAGGTTCGAGTAATATCTCACGATAAAGATCTATATCAGTTAATTGAAGAAAATATCTTTATGTTTGATCCTATGAAGAAAAAAATAGTAAGCCAAGATGATTGTTTTGATAAATATGGTGTATATCCAAAACAGTTTACTGATTATCAAAGTTTATTAGGAGATAGTGCAGATAATGTACCAGGTGTTAAAGGAATAGGGGCAAAAACTGCTACAGCACTTATACAAGAGTTTAATGATCTTGATAATATATATAAAAATATAGATTTTGTACCAAAACCTAGATGGAAAAAACTACTAAGTGAAGGTAAAGAGTTAGCATATATAAGTAAACAGCTAGTAACACTTAATAAAGACTGTATGAATCTTGATGAACTAGATTTTTTACATAACCTAGTATTACCAAATGAAAACCCTATACTAAAAGTAGCAAATACTTTAAGAGACTTTGATTTACACAATATAATTGCTAGAGTTCATAAAGAGGGTACTAGTTATAAAACAGTAATACCACAAGACTATGAACAAGAAGAAGAGAAAATTGAAGTTAAAGTAGATGACAATGTAAAATATATACTACTAAACAATGAAGAGGAACTATTAAATATAGTATCAAATATCAAAGAGAACTCAATAGTAGCATTTGATACTGAAACAACAGGATTAGATAGTCTAAATGAAAAAATAGTTGGTTTTTCATTTTGTTTTGAACCATCTAAGGCTTATTATGTACCAATGGAGCATTTTTATTTAGGTGTAGAGGAACAAATTAGTCGCAATGTAGCTATAAAAGCTATCAATAAACTAAACAAACATAAACTAGTATTACAAAACTTTAAATATGATTATCAAATAATAAAAAATAATTTTGATATTGAACTAAAACTATATGCAGATACAATGATAATGGCATGGCTTCTAAATAGTGATAAACCAGTTGGTATGGATAAGTTAGCAATGAAATACTTCAATCATAAAACTATAGCTTTTAAAGATGTAGTAAAAAAAGGTGAAGACTTTTCAAATGTTGATCTAAACAAAGCAAAAGATTATGCTAGTGAAGATGCATTTATTACATTTATGTTGTATGCAGTATTAAACAATGAGTTAATCAAAAATGAAACTTTAAGTAACTTAGCTACAGACTTAGAGTTTCCATTTACTTATGTATTAAGTGCTATGCAAGAAAAAGGTATAAAAGTAGATATAGAATTTTTAGAAGAGTTAAAAATAAAAAGTCTAGAGCATACAAATGAACTAACTCAAGCTATATATAATCTAGCAGGTGTAGAGTTTAATATAAATTCACCTAAACAATTAGGAGAGATATTATTTGAAAAGTTAAACCTTCCACCAAGTAAGAAAACAAAAACTGGATATAGTACAGGAGAACCAGTACTAATCAAGTTAAAAGATGAGCATGAAATAGTAGCTAAAATCTTAGAATATAGAGAGGCTTTTAAACTACAAAGTACATATATAGAACCATTACTAGTTTTAGGAAAAGAAAATGAGCATAATAGAATTCATACTTCATTTTTACAAACAGGAACAGCAACAGGAAGATTAAGTAGTAAAAATCCAAATCTTCAAAATATACCTGTAAGAACAACTGCTGGGCGTATGATAAGAAATGCTTTTGTAGCAAAAGATGGATATAAACTTTTAAGTATCGATTACTCACAAATAGAGCTAAGACTTTTAGCACATTTTAGTAAAGATGAAGCCTTAGTGGAAGCATTTAGAAGTGGAGCAGATATTCATACACAAACAGCTATACAGATATTTGGAGAAGATGAGGCAAAAGAGAAAAGAAATGTAGCTAAATCTATTAACTTTGGATTATTATATGGTATGGGAGCTAAAAAGCTAGGAGAGACTTTAGGAATCCCTTCTAAAGAAGCAAAAGTATATATAGAAAAATACTTTGAAGCATTTCCTACTATTAAAACTTATATGCAATCTATCCAAGAAAAAGCAGTTGAAACTGGATTTGTAACAACTCTTTTTGGAAGACAAAGACACTTTGATTTTGCAAATGCAGCTCCTATGTTAAAAGCTGGATTTTTAAGAGAATCAGTAAATACTGTATTTCAAGGAAGTGCAGCTGATTTAATCAAAGCATCTATGTTAGAAGTACATAATATCTATAAAGATAACAAAGAAGTAAATATGTTATTGCAAATACATGATGAACTTATATTTGAAATCAAAGAAGATATAATCGATGAGGTTGCAGTTGATTTACAAAATATTATGAAGTCTGTTTATACACTTGAAGTTCCACTAGAAGTTAGTACAAGTATTGGTTCAAATTGGGCAGAGTTAAAGTAGAATTACTTTAACTTTTTTCCTATAACTAAAACCATAAAAAATTTATACAACCATAGTATAAATAAAGCTAACCAAAGTGTAACAGATATATCAAATATGATCATAAAATCATATCCTAAACTAGCTACAATAGAAACAATAATTCTACTTAATACTACTACTTGAGTAAATAGAAATAAAAACTTAATATATGGTGTTGCTACCATCATATTTCCACTATGACCTATAGTAACTCTAGTACCAAATCCTATTAAAACTGTAAATAAAAATCCTAATACTAAAGTATGAATATCTAAAGCCAAAAAGAAGTTATTGTTAAATAAACTAAGTGCTTTTGTAATACTACTAATAAAAAATGATATAGGTATCCAAAATAGTGCAATATGAAGTATACTTATCATTGCATTTTCATTTGGAAAGGGAAGTCTATATCTATATATCTCTTTTGCTATTAAAACAAATATTATAAAATCAACTAAAAAAGAGTAGTTTAAACTATATGTTTCTAAAATAGTATGAACTAAAAGTAGTATTACAATATATTTTAAAAAGTTATCATTTCTATCTACCATTACATGAGAGAAAAAAGGTATCATCCTTTGAGCTACTGAAAATGACACTACAAATAAGAAGTTATATATAGCTAGATTTATACCCAAAGTGTGGTTGATATTATTTAATAAAACAAATATAGAAGCTATACCAAAAACAAAACCAGTAAGGATATAAAAAGTATCATGCTTATCTGGTATAGTTGAGCTTTTATGTAAACTATATAGTATCTTAAAACTATACACTAAAGAGATAAGTATAAGAAATAATGACCCCTTATATACAAGTTCAGTAGTAAATGCACCATATATATTTAGTATTGTAGATAGTAAAAAAAGTATATAAACAATAAGATAGTTTGTTTTACTTATAACTTCTGTAGATAAAAATCTAGGAAAAGTAGTAAATAAAAATCCTAAAAAAGCTGGTGTAAAAACTAAAAATATTAATGAGATTGAATGAAAATTAGTAGGTGTAATTTCAAGAAGAAATACACCTTTATATGCAAGCATAAATGTTATCATAAAAATAATAGCATTTATAAAAGCTAATGAAAAAAATACTTGATGAACTTGTTTAAAAAAGTATATATTTTTCATCTTATGAGTTTCTAAGTTCTTTATACTCACTAGGGATTAGAAAGTCTTGAGATTTTACAAGTTCATCATAAAATCCATGTTTAAATCCAAGTTCAAACAACTTATCTAATGCTTCATATTGAATAGGGCTAAGTTTTATAGAATCATCATTTGCATAAAGTCCTAAATATGTTTGAAGTGTATCGTGATCTACTCTTATTAGATCTCTTTCTATTAACATTTTAGATAATAAAAGTTTATTGTTGTTTGCAACATTTACAGCATCGATTAGAGTTTGTTCATAATCTATTGCTTTATTTAAAGGGATACTTCTTCTAATACACATTCCACCCAATGGTAAGGGCAACTCTTTACCTGCTAACTCTTGCCATATATCCCATAGCTCTGCTTCAACTTCAAGGGCATCGCTATATGTTAAAATAGACTCATGAATTAATGCTCCAGCATCAACTGTTCCATCAAGTACTGCTTGTTCTATTTCTAAAAAGTTCATATATACTATACGAGCATTTGGATATTTTATCTTAAAAAGTAGGGCATTTGTTGTATGCTCTCCACTTAGTGCTAATTTAAAATTTCTTTTTAGTTTAGTATCTTTTAGTTTTACCAATTTAGGTCCATAACCATCTCCAAAACTAACAGCAGTTTTAAGTAAAGCAAACTCTTTTTTTACTAATGGATAAAGAGCAAATGATATTGCACAAATATCATATTTTCCTTCTAGTGTTGCTTCATTTAGTGTTTGTATATCTGCACTTAAGTTATGAAAGGTAGTGTCTTTTAAACCTATCCATCCAAACTTAATAGCATAATACATAAAAATATCATCAGCATCTGGTGAATGCGCTACAGTAATATTATTCAAGAAATATCCTTTGGTTAAAATATTTTTGATTTTATCAAATATATGTTTAACAACTACTTGGATATAATTAGGTGAATTTTATATAAAGGCTTAAAAATTTTACATAATCAACTTTTACAACAACAACTAGCAGCAGAACAAGAAAGACAATCAATATACAACTCACTACCTGTAGATATTAGAGGTACTTTAGATGAGATGGCATATGGAATAAGTGTAAAAGAAGATATAGATGCATTTATTATCAAACAAAGACTAGTAAGTAAAATAAATATGTTAACTGATAACGATGCACAATATTTAGTATCACAATTAGCAATATTAATTGATAAATCACTAAATCAAGGTGAAACAATAGATGATAAAACAGTAGATAAAAATTTTGTAACATTTTTACTTAGGTTGTTTTATTAAAAAATATTAAGGATTAGATATGATTATAAATATGTCAAGTGTTAAAACAGAAGCTTTATTGCTTTTTTGTAGAGATCTAATAAACTCTTATGAAAAAAGTGATGATAATATTTATAATATATCTGATGATACAAAAGAGTTTATTGCTAAAAATATTCAAGATCTAAAAAAAGCTATAAATGTAGTAGTACAAGGTAATAACTATTATATACAAAATTCAAATGTAACAAGAATTAAAATAATACTTAGTTATTACAACCAAATAAACAATGATATATCTAAATATTTATCAAATAAAAGTGAATTTAATCCATCTATGTTATGTTTTTCACTTCTTGCTACTTGGTTCAAAGAGCTAGAATATGGTAAAAATTCAAAAGAGTATCTATATTTTACACTATACCCTTATGGTGAGATATTTGATACTCTAATCGTAAAACAAAAAGATATAAGATATAAAAATTTAAATATAAATATGATACAAATAGCAGAAGATACAATGCTAAAATTAAATACCAAAGGATTATAATGGCAGAATACAGACTGTTAATAGATACAAGTGATGAAAAAGGATTAGTTTATACTGTATCAAAAATTCTTTTTGAACATAATTTAAATATAGAATCAAACTCTGAATATGTTGATAAAGAGGTAAATAAATTCTTTATGAGAACTGTTTTAAGTGGAGAGTTTAATAAAGAAAAACTACTAATAGATATAAAAGATGCATTACCAAATGATGCTAGAATAAAACTAAGTGCAAATAGTAAAAAAGATATAGTTATACTTGCTACTAAAGAGGCTCACTGTTTAGGTGACATACTTATTAGATATGTAAGTGGTGAATTAAATGCAAATATAAAAGCAGTAGTAGCAAACCATGATACACTTCAAGATTTAGTTGAAAAGTTCAATATCCCATTTGAGCTTGTATCTCATGAAAATCTAAGTAGAGAAGATCATGAAGATTTAGTAATAAAAGCAATAGATAAGTACAATCCTGAGTTGATAATACTTGCAAAATATATGAGAATACTAAATCCTAAATTTGTGACACATTATCAAGGTAAAATATTAAATATCCACCATAGTTTCTTACCTGCATTTATTGGTGCAAATCCATATAAACAAGCATTTAATAGAGGTGTTAAGATTATAGGTGCAACTGCACACTATGTAACAGATGATTTAGATGAAGGTCCAATTATATCTCAAGATGTAGTAAGGGTTGATCATACATACTCTTGGCAAAATATGAGAGATGCAGGAAGAAATGTAGAAAAAGTTGTATTATCAAATGCACTTAGTTTATTACTTCAAGATAGAGTATTTGTATATGGAAATAAAACGGTGATACTATAATGAGTTTAAATATAAATATTGTATTACTAGAACCAAGAATGCCAGGAAATGTAGGTACTATAGGAAGATTAGCTTATGCTACTGGAGCAGTTTTACATCTTATTAAACCTTATGGTTTTGGAGAGATTACTCAAAAAGAGGTAAAAAGAGCAGGGCTTGATTATTGGGAACATTTAGATGTAAGAGAGTATGAAAATATAGAAGAGTTTTGGCAATCAAATCCATTTTCATCTAGACATTTTTTCGCTACAACTAAAACAAAACAAAACTACTTTGAAGTTCAATATCAAGATAATGATTATTTCTATTTTGGTAGAGAAGATGCAGGTTTACCACAAGAACTTTTAGATAAAAGTGAACAATCTTGTATTACTATACCAATGGTAAATGATGCAAGAAGTTTAAATATAGCAAATAGTGTATCAGTTATTGTATATGATGCTATTAGACAAAATATAAATAAGTTTTAAAGCTATAAATTTATAGCTTCATATACTTTTATAGCGTCATGGTGTTCTTTTACATCATGACATCTAACTATTGAAGTACCTTTACTTATACTATCAAGATGAATAGCTAAAGTTCCACTTAACCTTTTCTCAACTGGTGTATTTGGAACAATATGTTCAATCATAGATTTTCTACTAGCTCCTATTAATAACTCATATCCAAAATGTAAAAAATGCTCTTGATTTTTAAGAAGAGTAATGTTGTGTTCTAAAGTTTTACCAAAACCAATGCCTAAATCTAAAATAATATTTTTTATTCCATACTCTTTTGCTATATATATTCTTTGTTTAAAAAAGTTATCAATATCTATTATGATATCTTCATAGTTTGGATTATCTTGCATAGTTTTTGGAGTACCTTGCATATGCATAATAACTATTGAGGCATCATATTTTGCAGTTATTTTAGCTACTTCAATATTACTAAGTCCTGTAATATCATTTACAATTTTAAAACCACTTTTAAGAGCATATTCTATAACACTAGGAGTATAAGAATCAATTGAAAAATCTACTTTTTCATATAGCTTTTTCTCTTTTATAGTGTCACAAATATCTTTTATTCTAGAAAGTTCCTCGTTTTCATCAACTGCAACACTTCCTGGTCGTGAAGATACAGCACCAATATCAATAATATTTGCACCATCATTTATCATTTGATTGATCTTAGATATAGCATCAGAGCTTTTAAATCTACTTTGATTATAAAAGCTATCATTATTTGCATTTATTACACCCATTATTTTTGTATGTTTATTAGGTATTTTTATAAAGCTTTTTAAACTAGAGGCTAAAGTCTTAAGTCCAAATGGTTGAGATAACTCTTTTTTACTTAAAATCTCTAGATGTTTATTTGAAGCTATCAATATAGCATCAACAGTTTTTGTAGTATTTAGTATAGTTCCTCTAGGTACTGCTAAATCAGCTCCAATAGATAGTGCATCTTGTTTTAAAATATTAGCAGCACCTGTATGTAAATCTTTTATATATATAGTATTTATATTTGATTTTTTAGCTAATATTTTAGCTCCAGCATCTTCAGTTCCTAGATTTTTATATAGTTTAGTAAAATTGTTTGTAGTTATTTTATATATATCCATTATTTATCCATAAGATTTAAAAGTAATGTTGTCAAAATAGTATTAGGTCTTGAGTTTAGATCACAAAGTTGAATAGCTCTAGAAAATGCATCAAGCTGATCTTTACTTAATTTGATATTATCATTTTTAACATTTATCATCATAGATTCAATAAGTTTTTTTAGTTCCAATTTACTTATTCTTTGATTTTGTTTTACAAACTCATATAGTGAATCAAGACTTAAGTTGGCTATATCTAAACTACAAGGTTCAATTAATTCTTTTTTTATTAGATAGTGTGTTTGAAGTCTTGAAAATATTGTAGGTAATATAGTTGTTTTTGAGTTTGTAAGTATAATAAAAATTATATTTTTTGGTGGTTCTTCTAGTACTTTTAAAAGAGCATTTTGAGCATCAGTTGAAAACCTAGCAGCACAAAGAATAATATATTTTGTAGTTGCTACACTTATGTATGCTTCTTTTAGAGCAAGTTTTGCTTGAGTTATTAAAAAGTTTTCATAATCTTCAGGAGCAATTAGTCTTGTACTATGTAAAGGAAGAGATGAGATAATCTCTTTTGATTTTTCTTCAACATCATTAACAATAAGTATTGACGATGTATTAAATATCATTATTTATCTACTTCTATTTGAGCAAATAGTGTTGCATCAAGCGTTTTATTAAACAATCTATATAGTTGAAGAAGTTTAAAATCAAGAGTTTCATCATTACTTTTTAGAGAAAAACTATTTGTCATATTTTCATCTAATAACCATAAAAATGAGTTATTAGATACTTTTGGTAAAATAGCTTTTTTACTATGTGATTTACCTATATACCAAAATATATAACCATTTGGATAAGATATATCTAGCATATCTTTAATATGTTCAATATCTGTTTCATAAGATATATCAGAAAAACTATGAGCTATACAAGTAAAATCAAAAAATGGCAAAAGTGGTCTAGAACTAGTATCTTTGTTTATATTTGATAAAATATATTTCAAAAACCACTCTCTTGGTTCATCTGTAACTATAAGTACAGTTTTACCACCATCTATAATATTTGTTAAAGTTTTTGCTACAAGTGGAATCCAGTCAAATTTTCGCTCTTCCATCCAAGAACCGATAAATCTATCATCTCTTATAGTTTTAACTGTCCAGTTTGTAAACTCTTGCAATTTATATCCTGCTTACTTATCTAATTCATATACATCATGAAGAGATCTAACAGCAAGTTCTGCGTATTTTTCTTCAATAATCATAGAAATTTTAATTTCGCTTGTACTTATAATTCTGATGTTTATATTTTCATTTGCTAAAGCTTTAAATGCTTTACTAGCTACGCCAGTATTTGATTTCATACCAACACCAACAATTGAAACTTTACAAATTGATTCATTGTAATCGATTCTTTCAACATCCTTAGCAAAACTTTCCATAACTGTTTTTGCTTTATGTTGATCACCTGTTGGGATTGTAAAATCTAGATCAGCTTTTCCATCAACTGCAACTGTTTGAACTATCATATCAACATTTACATCAGCATCTGCAAGAGATGTAAAAATATTTGCTGCAATTCCTGGTTTGTCTGCTACTTTGTACATACCAACTCTTACTTGATTTTTATCTAGTGCAATTCCACTTACTACTGGTGCTTCCATAATATTTTCTTCCTTTGTTATTAATGTTCCTTCTACATCTGGTGTAAAAGAGCTTCTTGATACTAAATTTACATTTAATTTTTTTGCCATCTCTACTGATCTATTTTGTAATACTTTTGCACCTAAACTTGCAAGTTCTAACATCTCATCATAAGAGATTTGATCCATTTTTTTTGCTTTTGGTTCAATTCTAGGATCTGTAGTATATATACCATCTACATCTGTATATATTTCACAAATATCAGCATTAATAGCACCAGCAATTGCAACAGCAGTTAAATCACTACCACCTCTACCAAGAGTTGTAACTCTATTTTCATCTACACTTACACCTTGGAAACCAGCAACGATTATTACATTTCCTTCAGCTAATGCTTTTTTCATATTTGTAGTATCAATAGATTCTATTCTAGCTTCAGTATGTTTACTTGTAGTTTTAATACCAGCTTCTCTACCACTCATTGATGTTGCTTTATACCCTTGCTCATTAAGTGCAATTGATAAAAGTGCAGAAGTTACTCTCTCTCCTGAACTTAAAAGCATATCAAGTTCTTTATTACTTGGATTTTTTGAAAAATGGTTTGCATATTCAATAAGTTTGTTTGTTTCACCACTCATAGCAGAAACAACTGCAATTACATCATCACCATTATCTCTTATTTTTTTGATAATTTGAGCAACATTTTGTATTCTTTCAAGTGTACCAACACTTGTACCACCAAATTTTAATACTTTTAACATCTTAAATATATCCTTCTTGTTTGAAATACTTTAATACTTTTTTATATACAGTTCTTTTGAAAAATGTAATATAATCATTTAGTTTATTACTTGGAACAAATTTATATTCACTAAACTCTGGAAGTTCTGTGTTTATATTTATTTTTGCACCTTTTTTTAATCTTACTAAAAAGTATTTTTGTGTTTGTCCATCATATGGTGTCATTTTAGCAGCAACTGCTGGTGGGAAATCATAGCTTACCCATCCTGGGTATTGAGCAATAATTTCAACTTCATCAGTTCCAATTTCTTCTTTTAATTCTCTAAATAATGCAATCTCAGGTGTCTCACCTTCATCAATTCCACCTTGTGGAAATTGCCATGCATCTTTAATATCTATTCTAGAAGCTACTAATATTTCACATTTTGAAGGATATGATGAGCTTAAAACAATCGCAGCAACATTTGGTCTGTATTTTTTATTCTCATTATTTTCCATAAATATTATACCTTATAATTATATCCGTGATGATAACTAAATGATGCTTTTAAACTGCTTTTATGCTAAGTGCAATATTAATTTTTTCTATATTAGTTTATTAGATATATATTTTAGATATAATTTCATAAAATATACTAGGATAAAAAGTGCTTTTATACATACATATACCATTTTGTGATAGTAAGTGTTTTTACTGTGCATTTAATTCATATACTAATCTTTCTCATCTAAAAAAAGATTATATGATTGCATTGAATAAACAACTGAAATTTGAATTGAAAAAATATAACAATATGGTTTTAAAATCTGTTTTTTTTGGAGGAGGGACTCCTAGTAGTATTGATGCTAGTGAATATAAAGAAATTTTTAATACATTAAAACCATATATAAATAAAGCTACAGAGATAACAACAGAAGCAAATCCAAACTCAGCATCAAAACAATGGCAAAAAGATATGAAAGATTTAGGTGTAAATCGTATATCATTTGGTGTACAAAGTTTTAATAATGAAAAGTTAAAATTTTTAGGAAGAAATCATAATTATACACAAGCAATCCAAGCACTTACAAATGCTAAAGATGTAGGATATGAACATATTAATTGTGATATTATATATGATACTGCTTTAGATACTAAAGAGTTATTGCAAAATGATTTAAAAATCATATCAACTCTTCCAATAGACCATATAAGTGCATATAGTCTTATAATTGAAGAAAATACAAAATTTGAACATACACCAGAAGTAAAAATAGAAAATATAGATTTTGCTAAATATATATTTAAATCTTTAAATGATTTAGGGTTTACTCAATATGAGATATCAAATTTTAGTAAAAATAAAAAAGCAAGAAGTATTCACAACTATGGGTATTGGCAAAAAGAGAATTATATAGGTGTAGGAAGTGGCGCTATTGGTGCTATAAATGATAAAAGATATTATTGTAATGAAGATGTTCAAGAGTATATAAATGAGCCATTAAAATATAGTAAAATTGAAGATTTAAATGAAGAAGATATATTATTTGAAAAAATATTTTTAGGTTTAAGAAGTGATGTTGGTGTTGATTTAGAACTTTTTAATGATACTCAAAAAGATAAAATAAAAATATTAGAAAATGAGAAAAAAATAACAAAAAGAGATAATAAAATATTCAATAATGATTTTTTATTAAGCGATGAGATTGTATTATTTATAGATAGTTAATTTTTAACTTTAGAGCTTTAATTAAGTAAAAATTAAAAGGAGATCTATAATGATAAAAATATTTTTAATATCTGGAATCTCAATATTGTTTATTGCTTGTGGCGGTGTTAGTCCTCAAGTACAAAAACAAAAGCAATTAGAGATAAATAATAAAATAAAAAAGTTTAATAATTTAGTAAAAAATGAAAATAAATATTTATGTAAAGCAGTAGTTTTTCATCCTATATATGAATATGAAAAGAAAAAACGACAAGGTAAAAATGTAGGTGATGGAACTGTTAAGTATATTTTTAACTTTAAAAATTACCCCCAAAATATAGATATACAGTGTAAGGAAAATCTTGGTGGTTGGTGTGATAATGATATCTATAAAGATTTTCGAGATAATAAAGATATAAAAGTTATTGAAAATAAAATAATACCTACAAAATATAGATATGAAAATTTAAGAGATTCTAAAATATTAATACAAAATATAAATTCAAATAAAGTTGATATTTATCTAAGTGGTGCAATAGAAAGTAGAGATAATAGTTCATTTACATTAACTTGTACAAATCCGTTAGATGTTATATCAAAAGAACCAAAAACGGTAAAAAAGTTCATAAAACCACCATTTAGTGATGCTATATTATTAAAAAAACTTGATAGTTATTTAAAATATAAACCAAGTATTGCTAAATATAATAGTATTGAAAAACTTGTTAAGTATAGTGTTTATATATCTATAAAAGATTTGTATAAATCATTAGGAGTAGTTTATTACTCTGGTTTTGGTAAATATCCTGCTGATTATAGAGTATTTAGACTTTTGCAAACAAATGTTGAAATATCTGATGATGAACTATTTTCTGAAAAATATACAAAAAAATATTTGCGAGATGATGATAGTGCATATATAATGATAAAAAAAGCAATTGATGATAGTATTTATGGTAATAATGAATATGAAAAAATGAATGGATATGCTTTTGCTGATTATTTTATAAAACTTGGTAAATATAATAATGAATTAGCAAAATTGTTAGATCAAGATTATTCTTCTTATTCAAGTTTAAAATTTCCAACTGATTTAAAGAAAAAGCTTTATACTCATATATTCAAATATATAAATAACGATAAAGCAATAAATATTGCACTAAATAATTTTATGATTGATAGATATATATTAAAAGATTTTAGAAGATTAATATTAAAATCAAATACTAATCATACAAAGGATATGAATATATTCTTAATAAAATTATTTGATATAAAATCATGGAGATTAGATTTTTTTAATGGTTATTTAAAAACAGAAGATTACACTATTATAAAAAGAAATAAAAATAAAAATATTTATAAGAATATGGAAGATATATATTTAATTTTAGAAGCGTTTGTATCTAAAAATAAACCTGACAAGATTACTGCTAATTTATATAGTTATATTTCATCACATAGATTTAAAAATATATCTAAATCTACAAAACAAAAAATATTAAACATATTAAATAAACAAAACCTATCAACTCTTGCACATAATAATGAATATCAACAAATATTAAGAAAAATGATAAATGATGATGATCAAAGAGGTGCTAACTTTTATCTAAAAAAAGGTGCAATAGGTGATGAAAAGATGATTTTAAAAGCATTAGATAAAGGTATGTTAAATATTGCTAAAAAAATTGCACTACAAGATATAAAATATGATTCAATAAAAGTTGCAAATTTTGCTATGGATAAAAAACAATATGATTTTATATTTTCACTTATAAATAACAATAAGTTAAGTAAACAAAATTTGGAAAAATTGACATATAGAGCACTATTAGAAAAAGAGTATGCTCTAAGCAATAGTTTATTTAATTATGGTGCTAATAAAATAAAAACAATGAGTATTGCTAAAAATAGATATGATCTAAAAACTATGGAACTTATTGCAAAGAATGGTTCAGCACAAGAAAAAAGATATCTTTTAGAATATAAAAAAGAGTTAGCAATTCAAAAAGAAAAAAGAAAAAAAGCAGAAGCTCTAGCAAGAAAAGCTAGAATTAAAAAAGAACAAGCTTTAAGAAAAGCATATTTACAAAGAAAATATGTAGGTGATAAAGTTTGTAAAAGTGGTAGAGTTGCATTATTTTTAAATATAACAATGAGTGGGTATGTTGAAAGGGTAAATAATAATCAAATACAAATAAGAATATCAAATACAGAAGGAACTACACCATACTATAATGGAGTATCTTTATATCCAAATAAAATTATTTGGGATGATTATAAGCAATGGAGAAAATGTAATTAAGAAAAGTATAATACACTTTAAAGTGTATTATATTTAGCAATCTAATGCGTATTTTTTTAGAGTTTCTAAAGATAAAACTTCAAGAAGTCTCTCATGCGTAGAGTGTAAAAATATTTTTGGTTCTTGTCCATCTTCAATTGATTTTAAAAACCAAGGCGCTGATAAACACCAAGATTGACCAGGCTTAACTCCTGCAAAATTAAACTCAGCAACAGGAGTGATTAGATCATTTCCTACTTTTTTAAGGTAGTTTAAATACTCTTCATCTGCATATATACATACAAGATGAACACAGTTTTCATCACCTCTGTTTACACAAGAACCATCTCTATAGTACCCAGTAAGTGGATTTAAAGAGCAAGGTTCTAGTTCAGTTCCTAATACATTTTTTTCCATATTAGAATCCTCTTAGAGTTATTCCAAGGTATAGTGCTAGTAAACCTAATATAATATTTAAAGGTATTAAATATTTTGCAATAACTTCTAAAGACTCTTTAGCACTTTTAAAATCACTAGCTTCATAATATCTTTGAGCACTATTTCTTTTTAGATATATTATTACAAATACAACTGTCATTATACTCCATATAGCTTCTTTAATATGTACAAATATATTTAAATCTGTACCTTTAAATCCAAGTGCCATACTCATTATAACAGCAGTAACAAGTAACAATCCAATCATAGGTCTTACAATATCAAAAAATCTTTTTAGATAGTTTAATATAAGACCTAGTTTTACTTGAGGTTTTTCTATATCTTGCATAGTAAAATGAACAGCAAATCTAAGTGCTATCATACCTCCTACCCAAATAATTGCAGAAAATACATGTAAAAATATAATCAAGCTTGAGTAGTCGTTAAATAAGTTTATCATTGTATCTTTCATATATTATCCTTATAATTTAATAACACCAAGGTCTCGTTTTCTATATGCAAGTGCAATTACAGCAAATACCATAGCAGTTACAACATATACCCATGTAGGAATAGGAACAGGATCACCTGTAGCATATGAATGCATACCAGATAAATAGAAGTTAACTCCAAAGTATGTCATAAGTATTGTAGAGAATGCTAAAGTTGAAGCAACTGCTAATACAAATGGTCTATTTAATTTTGGAACTAATCTTAAGTGAAGAACTATAATATATGCAACAATTGCAACATATGCCCATGTCTCTTTAGAATCCCATCCCCAGTATCTACCCCAAGATTCATTTGCCCAAACTCCACCAAGGAAGTTTCCAACAACAAGTGCAGATAAACCAATAATTAAAGTAGCTTCATTTATAGCAGTTATATGTTTGATTGTTTTATCAATATGTGGTTTTTGTTTTTTATCTCTAAAGATAAATAAAATCAATGACATAAATCCAAGCATAGCTCCAAGACCTAAGAATCCATAAGACCCAGTAATAATAGAAACATGAATAGTTAACCAGTAAGATTTAAGTACAGGAACTAGGTTTGTAATTTGAGGATCAATTCCACTTAAGTGTGCAGTAAACATAAATATTGCACTCATAACAACTGTCGCACTAAGTGCTAATAGTGATTTTCTGAAGAATACAACACCAGCAAACATAGTACTCCATGCAATATAAACTAAAGATTCATATGTATTACTCCATGGAGCATGTCCACTAATATACCATCTAATACCCATTGATATTGTTTGAATTATAAATAATATAGCTAATATCCCAAATAGAGTATTATTTACTTTTTGTGAATGTAGTTTTGGATTAAATACAGTTACAAACGATAATACAAACATAAGAATACCAATAAATAAGTAAGCTAAAGTAAGTTTTGGAAATACATCAAATTTATTAAATGCAATCTCTGCATCTATTTTTGATTGTGCAGGGATAATATCTTTTCCTATTCTTTTTTGGTAAGTATCAAGAAGTGTTATACCTTGAGAAGCTAAAGATATATTATTTTCAGCAACACCACCTAGCATACTTCTAGTGATATAATCAACAATTTGTTGCTCTTTTCCAGTAAACGTATTTATAGCTTCCATTGGAGAATACCATTTAGTATTTCCAACTTCCATTTTTGGATATATTTTAAATAACTCTCCTGTAAATACCATATAAAGGATATTTAGCCTTTCATCAAGTCTAATAACATCTCTTTCAAAAGTACCTCTTAATTTTGCATCCACTTTATTTGCATCTTCTAATAGTTTTCTTAATTTATAATCTTGACCAACTAATATCTCAGAAAATGCAATATATTTTCTATTCTCATCAATATTTAAAAACTTTTTTAGTTTAGGTGTTCTTATTTTTAAAACTCTAACATCTTTCCAAATATCTGGTCTACTCATCATCCCTAAAACAACTTGGTTTGCATTCATCCCTAAGAATGTATCTTTTCTAGTTAATTTTCTTAAAATATCAGTTGTAAATGTATCCATTGGCTCAACTCGTCCATTTAGCTGTACTAATACTCTTGAAAATTGATCAGAAATCTCTAATGAATTTTTTTTATGATTTTCAAGATAGTTTAACATCTCTTTTGTATCTGTTGCATGTAAAGATGTATTAAAGTTAAGTGCTAATAGTATAAGTAATACAGCACTTGCATTTATTTTTGCAATATATTTTGTTAATTTTTGGAATCTTGAATTTTTATCAAATAAGTTCATTATAAGTCCTATTGTAAGTAGTAAATAACCTATATATGTAGGCCATGTTCCTGGATCGTGGTTTACTGAAAGTACAGTACCTTTTTCATCAGCAGTATATGAACTTTGGAAAAATTTATATCCATCATAATTTAAAATATGATTCATATATATATGGTAATCTATTGTTACATTATTTTTTTCATCTATTAAAGTAACTTTACTAGAGTAAGACGATGGTGCCATACTTCCTGCATATCTTTTTAATTCAAAGTCATTTAATCTGATTTTAAATGGTATAGTCATAGGTTTTGATCCATATGATAGATATACTTTTATATTATCTTTAAATTCCAAAGTTTTTACAATTGCAGGTTTAGCTCCTCTTTTTCCTACTATTCTAGTACTTTGTATCTCATCACCAATTTTTGCTTGAAGTGTTAATAAACCTTGAGCAGATCTACCTTTTTTAGCAAATCTATAATGTAAAAAGCTAACTTCTAGCTCTTTGTTATCAATAGGTACTGTAAAAGTAAAGTTGTTATTTTTTAATAAACTATTATCAATAGCTGCAAAATCTTTTTGGTAGTTGTAGCTTGTAAGTTTTCCATTGTTATCAACAGTTACTTGAATATATGGCTCAAGTGATACCATTTTATTTGTAGTTTCACCTTCTCTTATAGTCATAATACCTTCATAACCATAATACCTAGTAAGTGCTGCACCTATTAGTATAATTACAAATGAACCATGAAAAATAAATTTTGCTTTACTTTTGATCATTTTTGTTTTATACATTAAACCTACCATATTTACTATAGTAAGTATCATTACTACTTCATACCACCATGAAGAGTAAACCATAACTCTAGCAGTTGATGTACCAAAGTCGTTTTCGATTATAGTTGCAACACCTGCACCAATGCCTAGAAGGGCTAATAGTATAAATGTTGAATAATATGAAAATAAAATTTTAGAAATAAATTTCAAATTTGAGCCTTTATTTTATTGTAAATTAAAATTACAATTTTAGAGATTTAAAAATTATATCAAAATAGTATTATATAAAGCATACATTGAGTATTAAATATAAAATAAAAGCTAAATTTAATTTTCACTTAATTTTAAGGAGTAAATAAATGCAATAATTAATAAAAATATTGTAAAAGTATATAAAAACTCATATGATGTAAAATGTAAAATAAATCCACCAATAAGGGAAAAGAATATACCAAAAGATGTTATATTTGACTGAATTGCACTATACACTGGTCTTTTATCTTCAGGGGCAATATTTATAAGTAGATTCATAGAAGCTAATCTGTATCCATCCATTGCTGCACCACTTAAGAAAAATATAAACATATATACATAAATATTTGATGCAATAAATGCTAAGGATATAGAAATTATATGAAAAATAATTATAATGTTTGAAATAAGTTTATTTTGTTTATTTGAACTTAATTTCCCCCATAAAATATTACTAAACATCGCTCCAACCATCTGTATAGTAATAATACTAGCAATTGCAGCTCCATTTAAATCTATTTTGGAACTAGCATCAACTATTATAAAAGGTAAAGAGAATAAATAAGCATAAGATAGTAAAAAAGTAGTAATTTGAATTTGAAGTTTTTTATCATTTTTTAGTAATTTTTTTGCATTACTTAAAAACTCTTTGAAACTTTTTTCTTTTTTTGAAATATTTTGTTTTATTGGTTCTTCTATTGTACCAAATGCCCAAAATCCAAATCCCATAAGTAAAGCAGATACTATAAAAAGTATACCAAAAGAGAAAGGTTCTTCATATACCTCAATAATATAACCTGCAGTTGCTCCACTTAATAATGCTCCAAATCCTGAAAAAAATTGTCTAACCGCCATAGATTTTCCACGATACTCTTTTGTAAATATTTTTGCTAAAATCTCTTTAAAATATATAGCTCCAAATCCAGCAGAAAATGAAAAAATAAAAAGTCCAATACCTAAACAAAGTAGTGTTAAATTATGATAATCATCTCCTAAAAATATTATAAAAATTCCAATAAAAAACCATGCTAAAAATCTAGCTAAAAACACCCTTCTCATATATTTTTGCATATGTGAATACCCTTGTGCATAAAATGCAGCATAAAGTTGAACTAAAATAGCTCCACCTCTTAACAGTGAAGAAAAGAATCCTACTAAAATAGCTCCACCTCCAAAATAACTAACAATTAAAGGTAGTATTGTATTAGCTTCAGCGATAGTTGTAGCAATTGATACGAAAAATCCATGTATAACATTTTTGTAGTGATTAAGTTTTTTATTCATTTAAAATTATATCTAATTTTTAGTATTTTTTTGCTATTATCTTTTTTATGAAATACAATAATATTAATTTTAATAATAAAACTATACTAATTACAGGTGGTGCTGGATTTATAGGAAGTAATTTAGCTTTTTATTTTCAAAATAACTATCCAGATGCTACAGTTGTAGTATTTGATAAGTTTAGAAATAATGAAACATTTTCTAATGGAAACCTTAAAAGCTTTGGACACTATAAAAATCTTTTAGGTTTTTTAGGTATTGTTATAAGTGGAGATATTACAAATGAGGCTGATTTAAAAAATCTTGAAGAGTCTTATAAATTTGATTATATTTTTCATCAAGCAGCTATTAGTGATACAACTGTAGCAGAACAAGATATTATGATGAATACAAATGTAAATGCTTATGAAAATTTACTTAAAATTGCGATAAAACATAATGCAAATATGATATATGCAAGTAGTGCAGCTACTTATGGAGATAGTGATCGTTTTGAAGTAGGTTATGAACAACCAAATAATGCTTATGGTTTTTCAAAAGTTATGATGGATAATATTACCTACAAATATTTAAAACAAGATCTTAATATCTCTATAGTTGGTTTAAAATATTTTAATGTTTATGGAGCAAGAGAATTTTTTAAAAACTCAACAGCTTCTATGGTAGTACAATTTGGACATCAAATATTAAAAGGTTTAACACCAAAATTATTTGAAGGAAGTGATAATATATTAAGAGATTTTATATATATTGAAGATATAATACAAGCTAATATTAAAGCTTGTGAACCTAAAAAAAGTGGAATATACAATGTAGGAACTAGTAAAGCTAGAAGTTTTGAGGATATTGTAACTATTTTACAAAAAGAGTTAGGTATTGATAATGGTAAAGAATATATTCCAAATCCATTTGTAGGACAATATCAGTTTTTTACTCAAGCAAATATTCAAACTACAAAACAAAATTTAGATTATGAACCTAGATATTCATTAGAGGATGGTATAAAAGAGTATATTCCAAATATTGTTGAAGTTTATAAATCTGAAGTAGAAGCTAAATAATGGTAAAGAAACCAAAAGTTTTAGTAATTGGTGATTTAATGATAGATCATTATTTATGGGGAGATACGAATAGAATTTCTCCAGAAGCTCCCGTACAAGTAGTAAATATCAAAAATGAAAGTTCAGTTCTTGGAGGGGCAGGTAATGTTGTAAATAATCTTGTCTCTTTAGGTGCAGAAGTTACTGTTATGTCAGTAATTGGTGATGATGATACAGCTGTTGAGTTACAAGGTTTATTAGATAAATTAGATGTTAAACAATTTTTAATTTTAAGTGAAAATAGAAAAACTACAAAAAAGTCTAGAATAATATCTTCAAACCAACAAATAGTAAGATATGATAATGAAACAATTGAAGCAATCGATTATGAGAGTCAAAAGGCGATTATAATAAAAGCATTAGAGATTATCCATAATTTTGATATTGTATTATTATCAGATTATGGTAAAGGTGTTTTAAATGATGAACTAATATCTAAGATGATATTTATTGCAAATGGTGCAAAGATAAAAGTACTTATTGATCCAAAGGGTGAGGATTATAAAAAATATGCAGGTGCATATACATTAACACCAAATAAAAAAGAAGCACAACTTGCAACTGGTATAGAGATAAAAGATGATGATAGTTTAAAAGAAGCCCTAAAATCTTTAAGAGATATTGCACTATTAGATACTCCAATGATAACATTAAGTGAAGATGGAATAGCAATTTTAGATAATAAAGATAATGTGATAAAAAAACCAACTGTAGCAAGAGAAGTATATGATGTAACAGGAGCAGGTGATACTGTTCTTGCTTCACTTGGTTACTCTTTAGCAATAGGTGAGAATATTGAAGATTCACTAGAGTTTGCAAATCTTGCAGCTGGAGTTGTTGTAGGTAAAATTGGATCTGCAACAGCTACAATAGAAGAGATTGAAGAGTATAAGTCAAGTTTACATAAAAGTAGTATAGAATCACATATAAAAACATTTGATGAGATATCAAATACAGTAAAAAGATTAAAAAAACAAGGTAAAAAGATAGTTTTTACAAATGGATGTTTCGATATATTACATAGAGGTCATGTTAGTTACTTAGATGTAGCAAAATCTTTTGGAGATGTTTTAATCTTAGGATTAAATAGTGATGAAAGTGTAAAAAGATTAAAAGGTGAATCTAGACCTATAAATAATCAAGATGATAGAGGCTATATATTAGCTGCACTGGAAAGCGTAGACTATGTAGTTAACTTTTCACAAGATACACCTTATGAATTAATTAAATTGATTCAACCAGATATCTTAGTAAAAGGTGCGGATTATGAAGGAAAAGAAGTTGTAGGTAGTGATATTGCAAAAGAATTAAGATTAGTTACTTTTATAGATGGTAAAAGTACAACAAAAACAATAGAACAAATAAATAATTTAAATTAAATAAAAAAGGAAAAATAATGATAAAAAAAATATTAACAACATTGGCACTTAGTTCAAGTATACTATTTGCAGCAAATACTGCTGAGATAAATGTAAATAATAATACTTTAGGATTAAAAGGTGAATATGGTATAAACGAAGTTTATAATTTAAGTAATGATGCAAAATATTATATAACACTTGAGTATTTAAGTAGTGAAGAAGCAGCAGAAACAGAAAGTACTGATAGAATTGTAAATCTAGGACTTAAGATGATGAATCCATATATAAATGATTATGGTGTTAGTTTTGGTATGGGAATTAATGCAATATGGGTAAATAATTATACAGATACATTTGTAGCAACACCGTTAAGTATTTTTGCTGATTATGCAATAAATGAAGATCTAAGTATAGATGCTACACTTTCATATTCTCCAAAAATATTATCATACTCTAGTGCTGATAACTATACAGAACTTACAGCAAAATTAAATTATAAAGTTATTGATAATGGATATGCATATTTAGGATATAGAGATATTTCAACTAGTTATGATGATGGTAGAGATATAGATTTTGATAATAGTATATTCTTTGGTTATAGATTAAAATTCTAAGGACTAAAATGAGAAAAGTTATATTTAATGAATTTCAAGGACATCTTGAAACTATAGTAAGAGTTATAGAACATCTTCAAGGTGATTTAGAAATAGCTTCATCTATGGTTGTAGATACTCTTAAAAATGGTGGTAAGATTATCCTTTGTGGAAATGGAGGAAGTGCAGCTGATGCTCAACATATAGCAGCAGAACTTACAGGAAGATATAAAAGTGAAAGACGAGGGCTTCCTGGAATTGCACTTACTACTGATACTTCTGCACTTACTGCTATTGGAAATGATTATGGATATGATCGAATTTTTGATAGACAGTTTGAGGCATTAGCTTCAAAAGATGATTTATTAATAGGAATTAGTACTAGCGGAAATTCTAAAAATATAATTTCAGCATTAAAACTTGCTAAAGATATGGGATGTAAAACTGTAGGATTTAGTGGTAGAGATGGTGGAGCTATGAATGAAGTTTGTGATATTAACTTAATAGTTCCTAGTGATGATACTCCTAGGATTCAAGAGATACATATATTACTAGGTCATACTATATGTCAAATAGTAGATAACAATTTTTAAAAGTTATCTTTTGTGATAGTTCAAGGCGGAAAATATAACTTTTTAAAATTTATAAAATTTAGATATAAAGTACAATTAGAAATAAGGACAAAAATGAAAACACTTAACAATGAAGAAAAAAAGATAATTTTGGACGCTATTCGAGAGATACCAGATTTTCCAAAACCTGGAATAATGTTCAAAGATATTACAACTTTATTGAGTAATCCTAATGCTTTTAAACTTTTAATGGATCATTTAGAGCAAAGATACAAAGAGTATAACTTAGATTATATAGTTGGACTTGATGCAAGAGGATTTATTTTTGGATCTATTTTAGCTGATAGATTAAATATAGGATTTGTACCTGTTCGTAAAAAAGGTAAGCTTCCAGGAGATACAATAAGTGAAAAGTATGAATTAGAGTATGGATATGATGAAGTTGAAATACATATAGATGCATTTGCTAAAGATGATGCAAATATACTAATTATAGATGATTTATGCGCTACTGGAGGAACTGCAACAGCAAGTGCTTCACTAGTTCAAAAAGCTGGAGCAAATCTAAAAGAGGTTTGTTTTATAATGAATCTTAGCTTTCTTGATGGAAGTAAAAAAGTACAAAAGTTTGCACCAGTTTATAGTGTGCTTGATATATAAAAGGAATTTAACTAATGAATAACTACATACCAAAACCAAGTAAATTTGATCCAGATTCAAATGGACATTTTGGAGAGTTTGGAGGTCGATATGTACCTGAAACACTTATGCCAATACTATTAGATCTTGAAAAATCTTATAATAAATATAGATTTGATAAAGATTTTTGGGAAGAGGTTAATGCTTTATTAAAAGATTATGTAGGTAGACCAAATCCATTATATTTAGCTAAAAATATAAGTGATGAAATAGGTGCAAAAGTGTATCTAAAAAGAGAAGATCTAAATCATACAGGAGCACATAAAGTAAATAATGTAATAGCTCAAGGATTACTAGCAAAAAAACTTGGAAAAACTAAAGTAATTGCAGAAACTGGTGCTGGTCAACATGGAGTTGCAACTGCAACAATAGCTGCACTTATGGGTTTAGAATGTACAGTATTTATGGGTGCAAAAGATGTTGAAAGACAAGAATTAAATGTATTTAGAATGAAGCTTTTAGGAGCAAAAGTTGTAGCTGTTGAATCTGGAAGTAGAACTTTAAAAGATGCTATGAATGAAGCTATAAGATACTGGGTTACAAATGCAAGAGATACTTACTATATAATAGGTACAGTAGCAGGTCCTCATCCATATCCAATGATGGTAAGAGATTTTCAAGCAATTATTGGTTGGGAAGCTAGAGCTCAAATTTTAGATCTTGAAGGAAAATTACCAGATTTAGTTATTGCTGCAATTGGTGGTGGATCTAATGCAATAGGTATGTTCTCTCATTTCTTAGAAGATGAAGAGGTACAGTGTATAGGTATAGAAGCTGGTGGATTAGGACTTGATACAAACAAACATGGATGTAGTTTAGAAAAAGGAACACCTGGAGTTTTACATGGACAATGTTCATATTTACTTCAAGATGAGGATGGTCAAATACTAGAAGCTCATAGTATTAGTGCTGGACTTGATTATCCTGGAATTGGACCAGAACATGCATATCATAAAGAGCTAGGAACTGTTAAGTTTGATAGTATTACAGATCAAGAAGCTTTAGATGCTTTTGTTTGGTTAAGTCAAAAAGAGGGAATTATCCCTGCATTTGAATCAAGTCATGCTATTGCGTATTTGAAAAAAGCAAAAGAAAATTTAAAGGGTAAAACAATAATCATAAACTTATCTGGGCGTGGAGATAAAGATATGATTCAAGCAAAAGATCTACTTAAGTTTGATTAATGGCTGAATTACTTTTAGAATTAATGAAAGAGTATGGTTATATCATACTTTATTTATGGTCAGTATTAGAGGGTGAATCTGGTCTTATAATGGCTGGAATATTCTCTCATACAGGAGATATGAACCTATATCTTGCGATATTTATAGCTGGTCTTGGTGGATTTACAGGGGATCAAATATATTTTTATATTGGAAGATATAATAAAAAGTATGTTCATAAAAAATTAAAATCACAAAGACGAAAATTTGCACTAGCTCATCTTTTACTTAAAAAGCATGGTTGGCCAATTATATTTGCACAAAGATATATGTATGGACTTAGAACAATAATCCCTATATCAATAGGACTTACAGGATACAATGCTAAGTTATTTGCTTTTATAAACTTAATAAGTGCATGGGCATGGGCTGCTATTACTATTGTACCTGCTTGGTATTTTGGTGAAGAGATATTAAAAATGTTAGCCATAGCTAAAGAACACTGGTATGTTGTTATACCTTTAGCTTTAGGATTTATATATTTTATATATAAATTTTTTGATAATGCAACAAAAAAAGAGAAAAAATGAAAAAGTTAATTTTAGCTATATTATTTATAGTATATGCAAATGCAAGTGATACATATAAAATAACATATGGTAGTATGACACTTGGAAATATAAAAAATATGGATACTATAAAAGATGGTTATTTAGTAGCTGTTCCATCTTCTTATTGGACTAAATTAATATTAGGGTTTGATAAATTTATTTTATATCAAAATAATAAAAAACCAAATACAAAAGGTAATGTGAAATATAAAAAAGATAAATATATGCTACTAACAGTTATATATAATCTAAGTAAAGATATAAAAAGTCAAATAATAAAAAAAGATAATAGAATATTAGCTATAAACTGTAATGGTTTAAAGTGTAACTATATAAGAACTAAAAAAAATAGTAAAGAAAAATATAAAGGTCATATATATTTTGATAAAAACCATAAGCTATCTGAGATATGTGACAATAACTCAGAGATATGTATAAAAAAATAACACTAAAAAAGGGTATAAAATGAAATTAAACTTAGTACAACATGATTTAAAAACACAACTTGAGATTATATTTATAAAAGATAAAAAAATAACTTCAAATAAAAAAGAGTTATCAAAACTAAACTTTAAAGGTGAAGATGAAACATCAGTTATAGTTGATAATAAACTATATGTAGGGTATGAATCTAAAAATATAGATAGTTTAAGAATTGCTGCTAGTGTAGCTGTGAGAAAACTAAATGAAACATCATATAAAAACGCAAAAATAAAAATATCAAATGATGATTTAGCAGAAGTACTAGAGGGGTTTTATTTAGGTAATTATACATTTACAAAATATAAATCTAAAAAAACTAAAACAAAAGAAAAAACTATAAATATTATTCTTGAGAACTTAAATAAAAAAGTGATTAATACTTTTGATAGAGTTTCTCATATTTGTAATAGTGTTAACCTAGTAAGAGATTTCGTAAACACTACACCTGAAGATTTTTATCCAAAAATTATGGCAAAAGCTGCTAAGAAAATAGCAAAAGAGAATAACCTTGAATATAAAGTTTATTCTGAGAAATATTTCAAAGAAAATGGTATGGGTTCAATTGAAGCTGTAGGACGAGCAAGTAGACATAAATCAAAATTAATACACCTTACATATAAACCAAAAGGTGAAATTAAAAAGAAAATTGTACTAGTAGGAAAAGGTCTTACTTATGATAGTGGAGGGCTAAGTTTAAAACCAGCAGATTTTATGGTTACTATGAAAAGTGACAAAAGTGGGGGTTCTGCTGTACTTGGTATTATGAATACGGTTGCTAAACTAAACTTACCTTTTGAGATACATGGAATTGTAGGAGCAGTTGAAAATATGATAGGTGGAGATGCTTTTAAACCTGATGATGTATTAACTGCAAGAAATGGAAAAACTATAGAAGTTCGAAATACTGATGCTGAAGGAAGACTAGTACTTGCAGATTGTTTATGTTATGCACAAGATGAGATCAAAGATATTGATTATATTATGGATTTTGCTACACTAACTGGTGCTAGTGTTGTAGGTGTTGGACACTATACAACATCAATTATGGGAAATAATAATCACTTAAATTATAGAGTTGTACAAGCTGCAATTGATAGTGGAGAGTTAGCAACATCTTTACCATTTAACAGATACTTAAGAAAAACAATAAAAAGTAAAATAGCAGATGTTTGTAATATTGCATCAACTAGATATGGTGGAGCTATTACTGCTGGAATGTTCTTAGATGAATTTATCAATGATGAATATAAAGATAAATGGGTACACTGTGATATTGCAGGTCCTGCTTATGTTGAAGAGCAATGGGGATATAACCCTTATGGAGCAAGTGGAGCAGGGGTTAGATTTACAATTGAATTTTTAAACTCTTTATTAAAAGACAAGTAGGACAATAAAATGGATGAAGTAAAAGATAATGCTCATTTAGATTTAGAAGACTTAGCTCAAAGAAGAGCAGAAGTTTATCTAAATGAGAGATTTAAAAAACTAATTGATGATGCTAAAGAGTGTGTTGAACAAATTCAGCCAGATGAATTAGATTTAGACAATTTAGATCTACTTTTACTAGATGTTAGAGAGCCTGAAGAGTTTGCTAGTGGGTATTTAAGAAAAGAGAATCATCTTACAATTCCTAGAGGAAAATTAGAGTTTGTAGCACTTAAAAAAATATTTGAAAAATATGGTGATGAAGTTGAAATTGTAACATATTGTTTTAAAGGTCCAAGAGGATTATTAGCAGCACAACAGCTTAAAAAAATGGGCTTTAAAAATGTAAGAAATCTTGAAGATGGATTGATTAACTGGTTAAGCTATGGATATAGCTTAAGAAGTTATTTTGGTGATATAACTTTAGTTAAAAAATAGTTTATTTATAAAAAAAGTAGTATAAATAAGCATAAAAGAGATTATAACTACAATAGTTATCATAATCTCTTTAATCTCTACTGTTGGATTTAATATTCCACAATAAGGGCATCTTCGTATGTTCTTTTTTACTTCATAAGTACAGTTTCTACACTTTTGTTTAATCTCTTTTTCTTGCATAAAAGTCAACTCCTGCTTGGTTTTTTGTCTCTATTAAATCTTCATCTAAAAGAGTATTAAATATTTGTTTTGATTCTTCATTTAGTAAGTTATTAATATCATCTAAAGTTTGTGGTCTTTTATCAAGTAAGTTTAGTATTTCATCTTTTGTTAAATATTTATCTAATGATATTTTATTTTTATGTGCAATTGATATATTTAATCCACTCATAGAGTTTGCTATTTCTTGTAGCTCTTCATATGATATAGCTTGTACAGGATATGCAGGTGGTCTATCTATTGTACCTATATCTACTCTTGTTGGATTTAAATCATATAATATATCATATAGCTCATCTAACTCTTTCTTTTTGTTATTAATAGTATCTACAAATAATACTTCCATAATTAACTCATTTT
The DNA here is from genome assembly GCA_964482285.1 of uncultured Helicobacter sp. Lineage (GTDB taxonomy): Bacteria > Campylobacterota > Campylobacteria > Campylobacterales > Arcobacteraceae > CAIJNA01. The sequence goes on from CAYZWZ010000003.1 coordinate 49,542, forward strand.
TAAACATCTTATTAAACTCAAAAATATGGTCAATCATTTTTTGGCAATCTATTGATTTATCTATTCTATCAAGTTTTTTAAAACATTCATTAGTTGCACAATCTAATGATAGTTTTACTATATCTATTTTTTTTAGAGTTTTTTTAATTTTAAAATCACTTATCAATGCTGTATTTGATAAGATTAAAAGTTTTTTATCACCTTTTATTTTATTTAGTTTATCTACTAGATGATCTAAATATGGATATAAAGTTGGTTCACCATTTGCAGTTATTGTTATAACTTCAATCTCTGGATTTTTTTCTAATTCTATTTTTACTGCATCAATATAATCTTTTACATTGTATGAGATAGTTTGTTTACTCATTGTAGGTGCTGGTGCTAACTCACAATATAAACAATCAAAGTTACATTGTTTATGTGAAGGAGATAGGTCTATACCTAAACTAATACCAAATCTTCTTGAGTTTACAGGTCCAAATGTTAGATTTTTATTTTCTTGCATAATTGATTAAATCCTTTTTTTATTTCAGTGCTTATATTTGCATCATTTAGATCTTTGTAGATACTTATTATTCTTTTGTTATTTTTTAATAACTCAAGCTCTACAAATGAATTTAACGATTTATTTTTATTATAAGGACTATTACATCCTATATTTGTTTTATAGTTTATTTTTAATACATTTTCACAATTTGAAGTAAAAGTATATATTTTTTTTATATCATTATATATTTTATTAGAATAGGGAGATAGTTTTAAATCTAAACATTTATATGACTTATTTAAAAGGTCTTTATTATAAATGGTTGTTAAATAAGATCTATCTTCACACCCTAAAAATAAAAAAGCAAGTGATAAAAAGATCACTTGCTTTTTAAAATATCTACTAAACATAAAATTATTTTTTAGAAACTCTTTTACATTCACTTACAAAGTGTTTTGCATTTTCAACTGGAACATCTGGTAATATACCATGTCCTAGATTAAAGATATGTCTTTTTCCACCCATGATATTTTGTAAAGCTTCAACACAAGCAGTTGTAGCTTCTTTATTATATAATCTACATGGCTCCATATTTCCTTGAAGTACATATCTATCACCTAATTTTTCTTTTGCCATAGCCATAGGAGTTCCCCAATCTACACCAAATACATCAAAGTTTCCATATACTAAACCTTGTTCTATAAAGGCACTTACACCTTTAGGGAACATAATAATTGGAGTATCAGGATATTTTGATTTTAAATAATCAGCAATCTCTACCATATATTTCCATGAGAATTCATTATACATAGATGGCTCAATAGCACTTGCCCATGAATCAAAGATTTGAACTACATCAATACCTGATTTTATTTGTTTTTCCATATATAGTTTAACAACTTCAGTTACTTTTGCTAAAATATTATGTAAAAGTTCAGGGTTACTATACATCATCTTTTTACAGATATTATATGTCTTTGTACCTTGACCTTCGATCATATATGTTGCTAGTGTCCAAGGAGCACCAGTGAATCCAATAAGTGCTATATCATCACCTCTTTGGTCTAGTTGTTCTCTAAGTAATTCTATAGTTTCATAAACATAAGTTAATTTAGATGATGCTTCTTTACCACCAATTAATCTATCTAAATCTTCTTGTGTTTTAATAGGATCAGAGAATTTTGGTCCTTCACCTTTTACAAAAGAGAGATCCATACCCATCTCATCTGGTATTACAAGTATGTCTGAAAATAAAATCGCAGCATCAACTCCTACAATATCAAGTGGTTGAATTGTAACTTCAGCAGCTTTTTTAGGATCGTGACAAAGATTTAAAAAGTTTCCAGCTTCAGCTCGAACTGCCATATATTCTGGTAAATATCTACCAGCTTGTCTCATCATCCATACTGGAGTATGTGGAGTTTCTAAGCCTTTACAGGCATCTACAAAAATTTTACTCATATTTTATTCCTAGTTTGTTATTTATATATGCATTTTAACTAATTATTCATAATGTATGACTTATAAAAATAGTATTAATAAAAAAAGGTAAGGATATCTATCCTTACCTTTTAAATTGAAATAAATAATATATTATTTATTAGTGTTTCCCAACTTTACTTAAGAAGTATAATCCAACACTAAGTGCTGTAATACTAAGTGCAAAATATAACATCTCTAAAGCAGTTGTAAACTCTGTATGTAATACTCTTTGGAAAAAGCTAACTACTAACACCATTACAATTACTTTTGCAATTTTATCTTTTAGTTGATCTAAACTATGAATAGCAAGTATTTTACTTGTTTTTTCATCATCCATAGCTTCATCAATTTCAGATATAAATAGTTCATATAAACCAAATGAAAAGATAAACATAACAACAGCAATAAGATATAAATCAACTGCTCCAATTATTCCAGCTACTATATTTTCATGAAACTTTTCTGGGTGAGCATTAGTTATAATTGTATTAAATGTATATACAGCAACTGACCAAATATCCATAGAAGCAACAATAAATAATACAAATGCTCCTAATAATCCAAATACTACTGCTAATATAACAACAAATCTACTTCGCCAAATAGTACCTTCAAATATTCTTTCTAACATATTATTCTACTTCCTCTAATTCTATCCACTTTAATGCAATTCTAATAGAGTTTGTAGCAGCGCCAACTCTAACTTGATCTGCAACATTGAAAAAATGTACGATATTTGAATCGTATATATCTTTTCTTATTCTACCTACATAAGTAATATCTGTATTTGTAGAAACCATAGGCATAGGATATATCCCTTTTTCTAAATTATCCATAACTTCTATATTTTCAAAGTTAGCAATAACTTCTCTACATTTATCAACATCTACATCAACATCACTATCAAAAGTTACAGTAATAGATTCACTATGAGATCTTAAAACTGGAACTCTTACACAAGTAGCAGCAACTTTTATATCTTTGTGAAGAATTTTTTGTGTTTCATAAACCATTTTTTCTTCCTCTTTTGTAAATCCACTATCCATAGCTTTGTCTACTTGAGGTATTACATTTAATGCAATTTGGTGCATAAATGCTTCTTTTTTAGACTCATCTAATTTAAAAGCAAAGAAATCTTGCATTTGAGTTACAAGCTCTTCCATACCTGCTTTTCCAGCCCCAGAAGTTGCTTGATAAGTTGATACATCAACTCTTTTGATTCCATATAAATCATCAAGTGGTTTAAGTGCTTGAACCATTTGTATTGTAGAACAATTTGGATTTGCTATAATTCCTGTTTCTCTCCATAAAGATATATCTTGTGGATTTACTTCAGGTACTACAAGAGGAATTGCTGGATCCATTCTAAAGTGAGATGTATTATCAATTACAACTGCTCCACCTTCAACTGCATATTTAGCAAATTTTTCACTAATACTTCCACCAGCACTAAAAAAAGCAATATCTACTTCATGCTCTTCAAATACAGTAGTTGTAAGTTCAACTACTGGGTATTCTTTATTTCTAAATGTTATATTTGTACCAACACTTTTAGCACTAGCTAATGGTAAAAGCTCTCCTACAGGAAAGTTCATCTCTTCCATTATTGCAAACAGTTCTTCTCCAACTGCACCAGTTGCTCCAACAACAGCTACATTATATTTTCTCATATTATTTATCTTCCTCATTTAAATCTAATAAGTTTGTTTCATTAGTTTTTTCTTCTTCAGTTACATTAGTTTGTATTTCATCAGCTATTATTTTAATAGGATTTCCATCTTCATCTAATTCAATCTCTTCATTTTCTTTTGGACACATTGCAATAGATACAACTTTATCATCTTTGTCTACATTTACAATAGTAACACCAGATGTATTTCTACCAGCTTTTCTAATTGTAGCCATATCAACTCTAATCATCTTACCAATACTTGTAAGTGCCATAAGATCTTGAGTAGGATCAACTAGTACATTTCCAATTACTGTTTTTCCAGTTTTAGGGCTAAGTTTCATAGCAATAACACCAGATCCTGCTCTATTTGTAAGTCTATATGCTTCCACTTCTGTTCTTTTTCCAACACCTTTTTCACTTACTGTTAAAAGTTCTTGGTCTTCAGATACGATAACTTCAGCATCAACAACATAATCACCATCAATTTTAAACTTGATACCTCTTACCCCTCTTGTTGTTCTACCTTGATTTCTTGTTTTTTCAATATCAAATCTAATAACCTGACCAAATGCAGAGAATATCATAAGATATTTTGATGCTTCATCAGTAATTGCAGCAGTTACAATCTCATCACCTTCATCAAGTACAATAGCTCTTACACCATTACTTCTTATATTACTGAAGTCAGTTAAAGATGTTCTTTTTACAACACCATTTTTAGTGAAGAATGCTAATGATTTATTTTCATCAAAATCACTTGTTGGAATAATCTCCATAATTCTTTCACCATCTTTTAGATTTACAAGATTTACAACAGCTTTACCTTTTGCAGTTCTTCCACCTTCTGGAATTCTATAAACTTTTAACCAATAAAGTTGTCCGAAGTTTGTAACAAATAATAGTGTATCGTGAGTATTAGATACGAAGAATTTTTCAATAAAGTCATCATCATGTGTAGTAACAGCTACTTTACCTTTACCACCTCTTTTTTGTTTTTCGTATTGTTTAATTGGTACTCTTTTTACATAACCATTATGTGTGATTGTAACTACCATTGGTTCATTTGGTATTAAATCTTCAATATCAATATCATCATAAGAATCTTCAATATCTGTTCTTCTTGGTTCATTGTATTTTTCTTTTGTTTCTTCTAACTCTTCTTTGATTATAGTATTTAGTTTATCTTCTGATTTTAAAATAGCTTCAAGCTCTTCAATAAGTGCTAAAAGTTCAGCTAACTCAGCTTCAAGTTTTTCTCTTTGAAGACCAGTAAGTCTTCCTAATCTCATATCAAGTATAGCTTGAGCTTGAATTTGAGAAAGACCAAACGAACTCATAAGTCCTTCTCTAGCTTGGGCATCATTTGCACTAGCTTTAATAATTTTGATAACTTCATCAATATTATCTAAAGCTATTTTTAAACCTTCAAGTATATGTGCTCTTGCTTTTGCTTTTTCAAGATCAAATATTGTTCTTCTAATAATTACAGTTTTTCTGTGATTTAAGAAAATATTTAATACATCTGGAAGATTGAATATTTTTGGTTCTTTATTATGAACAGCTAATAAAATAGTACCAAATGTAATTTGAAGTGGAGTATGTTTGTAAAGGTTATTCATAATAATCTCAGACATAGCATCTTTTTTAAGTTCAATTACAACTCTTGTTCCCTCTCTATCTGATTCATCTCTTACTTCAGAGATACCTTCTAGAACTTTATCTTTTGCAAGTTGTGCTATTTGTTCAATCAATCTTGATTTATTTACTTGGTAAGGAAGTTCATCAATTACGATAATCTCTTTTTTACCTTTTGTTTCAATATGGTGTTTTGATCTAACTTTTACTCTACCACGACCTGTAGTATAGGCATCGATTATTCCTCTTCTTCCAAAGATAGTTCCACCTGTTGGGAAATCTGGACCTTGGATAAATTGCATTAAATCTTCAGCACTAGCAGTTTTATTATCAATAAGATATAAAAGTGCAGCCATTACTTCACTTGGATTATGTGGTGGAATTTTTGTAGCCATACCAACAGCAATACCTTCACTACCATTTATAAGTAGTGTAGGAAGTCTAGTAGGTAAAACAGATGGTTCCTTTCCTGTATCATCATAAGTTGGTACATAATTAACTGTATCTTTATCTATATCTCTTAAAATATCTTCAGATATTTTTGTCATTCTAGCTTCTGTATATCTCATAGCAGCTGCACTATCACCATCTACTGAACCGAAGTTTCCTTGACCATCAATAAGTGGAACTCTCATAGAGAAATCTTGAGCCATTCTTACAAGTGCATCATAAACAGAGTTGTCACCATGTGGGTGATACTTACCAATTACATCTCCAACGATTCTTGCAGATTTTTTATACGATGCTTTTGAAGTAAGATTTAACTCATTCATAGCATATAGTATTCTTCTATGTACTGGTTTAAGCCCATCTCTTGCATCAGGAAGAGCTCTTCCAATAATAACACTCATTGAGTAGTCTAGATATGAAGTTTTTACAGTGTCTTCAATTTTTATATCAATAATATCTTGTTGTTCATCAAACAGATTGTCCATATGTATTGCCTTTATTTAAAATCTATTGATTTTATCTAAATTTTGCAAAAAAACAAGTTAAGTAATTTTATGTTTTGAAAGTATTTTATAAGGGGAGTATATTTTATGTGATATAAAAGAATTTTATATCACATAATTTGGTATTTATTGATTATTTTTTTTGTATTCTATAATCATTGCGTAAGCTTCATCTTTTAGTTTTAGCTTCTCTTTTTTCATTTTTTCTATCTCAATTGGATTAATATGATCAACTCCACCTAGTTCTGCTTTTTCTATTTCATCATGTAATTCATTGTGTCTTTCAAACACCTTTTTAAAGTGGTTATTTTCTTGTTTTAATTTACTAACTATATCTCTATGTTCGTGAAACATTGTTTATCCTTTTATTTGATTTTGCTAATTATAACTAAAAGATTATGAATTAGCTTTTAAGACCATCTCTCATAGTTTTAATAAGTTGTGGTGTAGCTTTTGTAGATGTAAAAAGCTCAAAGGCAAGTACCCCTTGATAAAGTAGCATATCTTCACCATCTTTATATCTTATATTAAGATCTTTTGCTATTTGTAAAAAAGGTGTTATTTTTCCATATATACAATCAATAGCAAAAGAGGCATTTCTTAAAGCTGGTCTTAGTAACTCTAAAGGAGCAGGGTAATTATCATCTTTTAGTCCAGCACTTGTAGAGTTAACTATTAGATCATAATCAAAATCAACTCCACCACCAGAAAAAAATAATCTTAAACTATCATGGTCATAAAATCTACAACCAATATTAGTAAAAAAATCACGACTATTTTGACTTCTGTTTAAAATAGTTACTTTTATATCTTTACTTCTTAAAATTACAGCAATAGCCTTAGCAGTACCACCAGCACCTAAAAGAAGTACATTTTTAACTTCACCAAACTCTTCTATAGCTTTATAAAATCCAGGAGCATCAGTGTTGTATGCTTTTACTTTACCATTTTCATTTATAAATGTATTTACTGCACCAATTTTAGAAGCAAATTCATCTACTATATCTGCATTTGCAAATGCAGCCTCTTTATGTGGTACAGTTATATTTGCACCACTTATATTAGTGCTTAAAAATTCTTCTTTTATTTTTGAACCATCTTCTAGAAGAGTTTTAGAATAAGAGGCATCTATATTTAATAGTTTAAATCCAGCATTATGCATTTGTGGAGATTTACTATGAACTACAGGGTTTCCATATATAGTATATTGTTTAGACATATTATCTAAGACCTTTTAGAAGTTCAATTGCTTCTTTTGCATGGTAAGATATTATTATACTTGCACCAGCTCTTTTAAAACTAATAAGAGTTTCCATCATAACTTTATCATAATCAATCAATCCAGCAGCTCCTGCGTTTTTAATCATAGCATACTCTCCACTTACATTATAAACTGCAAGTGGTAGGTTTGTATTATTTTTAATATCTCTTACAATATCTAAATATGCAAGGGCAGGTTTAACCATAAGTATATCTGCACCTTGTTTTTCATCTTCAATTGATTCTTCAATTGCTTCAAGTCTATTTGCACCATCCATTTGGTACATTTTTCTATCACCTTTACTTGGTGTTGATTCTGCTACATCTCTAAATGGTCCATAATAAGATGATGCAAATTTTGTACTATATGCCATAATTGGTAAGTTTTCAAATCCATTTGAATCAAGTGCCTCTCTTAATGTAGAGATAATACCGTCCATCATTCCACTAGGAGCAATCATATTGGCACCTGCTCTTGCATGAACTAAAGCTTGTTTAGCAGATAGTTCTAAAGTTGCATCATTGTTTACTGTAGAGTTTTCATCTAATATTCCACAATGTCCATGATCTGTATATTCACAAAAACATAAATCAGTTACTACAAACATATCAGGAAGCTCTTTTTTTATAGCTCTTATTGTTCTACTTATGATACTTTCATCACATAAACATTCACTTCCTACACTATCTTTTACATCAGGTATAGCAAAAAGTATAATAGATTTTAATCCAATAGAGTGTATATAATGACACTCTTTTAAGATCTCATCAATAGACATTTGAAATATTCCAGGCATTGAAGATACTTCATTTTTAATACCTTCACCTTCTCTTACAAAAAGTGGATATATAAAATCATTTTCACTTAAAGTTGTTTCTCTTACTAAATTTCGTAAGTTTTCATTTATTCTTGTTCTTCTTAATCTTTTAAAATTCATATTTTTCCTTTTTACCAATAAGTGTCTATATCAAACATTGGATTTGGTCTTTTTTGAGCTGCTGGTGTTCTTAGGTTATCAAAGTTATTACTAATTGATGAGTATTTTTGTTTTGTAGCAGTTGGAGCTAGTCCTGCAATTAGGACTACTACAACTAGTATAACAGTAAGTATTTGATTTATATTCGCTTTTGTTATATTTTTAAATAATTCTATTTGGCTAATGTATCTTTGTAATATATGATTATAATAATATCCAGCTAATATTAAAAAGATTAAAACAAAAAATAAACTAGTACTCATAATAATTATTTTTTATTTGATTCTTTAAACTCTAAATATTCTTCATAAGAACCATCAAAGTCAACTATTGTACCATCATCTTGAATCTCTATAATTCTGTTTGCGAATACATCTAGTAATTCTCTATCGTGAGATACACAAATAACACTTCCTTCATAAGCTAACAATCCTTCACCTAAAGCGATAATAGCCTCTAAGTCAAGGTGGTTTGTTGGCTCATCTAGAAGTAAAAAGTTTCTTTGCTCAAGCATAATTTTACTTAGCATCATTCTATGTTTTTCACCACCTGAACAGTTTTTTATAGATTTTTCTTGTTCTTGACCATTAAATAACATTCTACCTAAACAGTTTCTTATCTCTGATATTTCAGCATCTCTATCAAAATCTCTTAACCAATCATAAAGTACGATATCACCAGAGATTAAGTCTGTAGTATTTTGAGGAAAATATGAAACTTGTACTGTTGCACCCCATTTTACTTCACCTTCATCTGGTTCAATTTCACCCATTAATATTTTACAAAGAGTAGTTTTACCAGCACCATTTGCACCAATAAGAGCTATTTTATCTTCTTTATTCATCATTATATTTATATCTTTTAGAACAACTTCTCCATCATATGATTTTGAAACATTTTTAATCTCTAAAATCTCTTTTGAGATAGGTTTCTTTTGTTTAAATACAATAGATGGATCTCTTCTACTAGAAACAGCAATTGCACTTAGATCAATTTTATCAAGTTGTTTTTGTCTTGAAGTTGCTTGTTTTGCTTTAGAAGCATTTGCACTAAATCTTCTAACGAAGGCTTCAAGTTCTTCTTTCTCTTTTGCTTTTTTCTCATAATCTGTTTGTGCTTGTTTTGCTAAAACTGTACTAGCAATATACCAATCATCATAAGTACCTGTAAATTCTCTAATTGTTTTAAAATCAACATCTAAGATATTTGTACATACTGCATTTAAGAAGTGTCTATCATGTGAAATTACAACCATAGTACCATCGTGATGTTTTAGTTGGTTTTCTAGCCATGAGATTGTTTCTATATCCAAGTTATTTGTAGGCTCATCTAAAAATAAGATATCTGGTTTTGGAAATAAAACTTGAGCAAGTAATACTTTGAATTTGTCTCCACCTGTTAGTGTACTCATAAGTTCTGTATGTTGAGCTGCTGGAAATCCTAAAGATTCAAGAATTTTTGTAATTTTTACATCGTATTCGTATGTTGGATCTTCTTCACAAGAGATTATCTCTAATTCTCCTAATCTTTCACCAATCTCATCTGTATACTCTTCTAAGTAAAGTTTCTCTTTTTCTTTAATAGCATCGTATAATCTTCTATTTCCCATAAGTACAGCATCTGCTAAAGTATAGTCATCAAATTCAAATTGATTTTGACTTAAAACTCCTACTTTTTTACCAGATTGGATTTGTACTTCACCATCAGTTATCTCTTCTTGTCCAGAAAGCATTTTTAAAAAAGTAGTTTTACCAGCACCATTTGCTCCAATTAGACCATATCTTTTTCCTGCATCAAACGATAAGTTAATATCTTGAAACAATGTTCTAGAACCAAATGATTTTTTAAGATTTACAATTTTTACCATATTTATTTTGCCTTTTATATTTTATGTATATTTATATAAAGTGCATTATATCTAAATATCTAAAAATTATTTATTAATTGGCAATTTGATATAAAATTTTGCACCTCTTTTTGTATTTTTTGCATATAGATCACCAGCAAAATGTTTAGTTATAATATCATAACTCATGTATAGTCCAATACCTGTACCATTGTTTTTATGTTTTGTTGTAAAATATGGTTCAAATATTTTTGGAAGTATATGTAAAGGTATTCCTCCTGCATTATCTTCAATAGTTATAATACAATATTCATTATCAATTATTAAATCTATATAAATATTTTTCTCTTTTACTTTATTTAAAATCAACGCATCTTTTGCATTATTAAAAATATTTATAATTACTTGAGATAACTCTCCTGATATTAATTTTAGATGAATAGGTTTTTTATAGTCTATATTATTAAATAAATTTATATTATTATCTTTTAATACTACTTCGATTAATTTTATAGTTTTATCTAATTCTTCATGTATCTCAATATCATTTAATACATAGTCCTCTTTTATATAGTCTCTAAATGTATCTATTGTTTCAGATAGATATTGAGATTGTTTTAGAATTGATGACATATCATCAGATAATCTCTCTTCATTTATCATCCCCATCTCTTTACTCATTTGTACAGAGCTAGCAATTGTACTAATAACACTTAATGGTTGTCTCCATTGATGAGCAATGTTTGCTATCATATCCCCTAATGATGACATCTTCATAGAGTTAAATAGTTTTTTTTCATTTTCTAAATTTTTTTCTATTTCAATTTTAATTTTATCCTCAAGACTTTCATTTAACTCTGCTAATTCGTTTGATGAGACATTTGTTAAATGAGCCAATGCTTGTAAAGTTGTAAAAGATGATGAATTATCTTTAGATACTTCAAAACTATTTTTTATGATATTTTTATTTTCACTCATAGCTAATATAGTTAAACTCTCATTTAATAAATTTGCTTCTTTGTTATTAGAATAAAATTCTCCATAGGTAAAAAATCCAGAAGTGTTTGCTATTTTTGAATAATATTGAATATCTGAAGATGCAGATGAATCTAAGAAATGTCTTCTTGCCATACATGAATATATAAATATACTTTCACATGGTATTTGAGATAAATTTTTAGAAAGGCTTATACTATCATTTATAATAGTATTTGCATCTCCTACACCAAATTTTACAATACTTCCTTCTTTTATATTTCCAGCAAATACTAAAGAACCGTCTTCATTAGCACTAAGTACTGCTCTAGCTATATTAAACCCTTCATTTTGAATAATAAGTGGAAACTCAATACCAATTCCAGGAAGTAAATTAGCGATATCTTCACCTAAATATTTTTTATAAAGTTCTACTGGTGTCATTCCATCAATTTCATATACAATATTATGTTTTGATCTATTAACAACAAAGCTTTTTCCAATAGTTTGCCAAGCAAAACTATAGCCGTTGTTTATTATTAAATCATCTGAATTTATACTAATACCTACTACACCTTTATTAAATACATTATTTTGATTTATTATATATGTACCTTTAAAAGTTGCATTATCTCCTGATAAGCCACCAGTAATTATAACATTAGAAGAAATACTAGATGAAACACCTTTTAATAGTTCATCAGCATTTATATTTAAACCATCTGCAAATAATATCAATACTTTTGTATTATTTGTTTTTAATTTTTTTGCAATTTCAATACCACTACTATAAGAATCTACTAAATTATTTATATCTACTTTAGCATTTTTAATAGTACTTTTTTCAAAAATAGTAAATGATAGTATTATTTTATTTGTAGTAACTATATTCTCTATTATCTCACCATCTGTTGTTGCACCAATAATATTTGCATTTGGTAAGTTTTTTAGTATTGATGAAGATACTTCTTCTAAAGTATTTTTATGTAAAACACCAGAAAATATTTGAACTAAAATTGATTTTGCATCTTTTAGTGTTTTATGTTTTTTTAGAAAATTATTTAACTCAAAAATACTGTTATATTCTATATTAAATGTTTGCACGATCTTCCTTGTGTATTGTTGTTTGATAATTTATAATAAGAATTAATCATTAAAAATAACCTTGTTTCTTCCTTCATCTTTTGCTTGATATAAAGCATCATCAGCTCTTTTTATTAAGCTTTCTTGAGTATCGTTAAGTTTACAACTACTAACACCTATTGAAATTGTTATATTTGAGCAATTTAAATCATCAAAAATAACTTTTTCAACTTCATTATTTAATTTATTTGCTAAATTTATAGCATTTTTTTTATTTGTATTTGGAAGTATAATTATAAACTCTTCTCCACCATATCTGATAAGTAGATCTGTAGATCGTGTTTTTGCTTTTAAAATATTTGCAACTTCTCTTAAAATTATATCCCCAACTAGATGTCCATAAGTATCATTTACTTTTTTGAAAAAGTCAATATCTACTATCATTAAAGATAGGTCTTCATTATTTTTATTTGATTGATTAATTAGTTCAGTTAGTTTTTTATCCATATATTCTCTATTGTAAAGAGATGTTAATGAATCAGTTATTGATTTTTCAATTGCGGCATCTTTGGATTTATGTAGTTCTTTTGTAAACTTATCAATTTTTTGAGCCATTGAAAAAAATGATTTAGTAAGATTTTTTATCTCTGTTACTTTTATACTATTATAATTGATTCTTTTTTGTGGTAATTTTCCAGATTTTTTTGTTTGATTTATTATTTCATTTAATTTTACAATAGGTATTACTAAATGTTTATGTATTAAAATACTAAAAAATATACTTACTAAAATAAGTAAAATAGTAATACTTAAAAATACTAATCTCATATAAAATAATGAATTATTAAATTTATCTTCTCTTTGTTTTAAAAGTTTTTGTTCCTCTTGTTCAAATAGATCAAACTGATACCTTATAGAATCCATTACATTTTTACCAAGATTTGATTTTATTATCTCAATAGATTTTTTATAGTTATTGTTTAAAGTTAGATGTATAGTTTTGTTTAATTCATCTGTTTTTTTACTAATTAAAAATTTAATATCATTTAATTTTTGTTGTTGGTTTGCATTATCACCTGTTAGTTTTTTTAAACTATCAAATTCTATATTGTATTGAGCTAGTGCATTATTGTAAGGTTCTAAGTAGTTTTTATCTTTAGTAGCTATAAAACCTCTTTGACCAGTTTCCATATCGATTAGTAAAGATAAAACTTTATATTTTTTCTCAATTACATTATGAGTATGGTTTATTAAGTTATGTTGATCTCTTGTATCTTCATATATTTTTTCTAATAATGCATAGTTAGCTAAGGATATAACAATGATTAGTATAAAAAATAAAACCATTCTTGTTACTAATGTAAAATTCATAAAAACTCTTTTTGTATAATTTATTTAAAATAGCGAATATTTTACAATAATTATCTTTAAATTTTTAATTTTTTGTAATAATTATGTATAAATACAAACTTATTACTCTCAATAATTTTTAATATACTTTTGTTATAATCCATATTATTTAAAAAAGAGAAAAAATGGATTTAAAAAATAAAAAACATATCATATTTGATTTGGATGGAACATTAATAGATAGTGTACCTGATTTAGCACTAGCAGTTAACAATACTATGCAAGATTTAAATAGAGATATATTTTGTCTTGATGTTATTCGATCGTGGGTAGGAAATGGATCTGCTATACTAATTAAAAGAGCTTTAAGTTCAGATGTTGTTATTGATGATGATTTAGATGGAGAGTTATTTAATAAAGCTCATAAAATATTTTTAGAACAATATAAATTAAATGTATGTAATGAAACATTGATGTTTGATGGTGTAAAACAGACACTGCAAAGTTTAAAAGATAGAGGTTTTATTTTAAGTATTGTTACAAATAAACCAATAGAGTTTGTAAAACCAATTTTAGATGGTTTTAAAATAGAAGAGTTGTTTTCATTATATATTGGTGCAAATAGCTTAAAATATAAAAAACCAAATCCTGCCCCATTATTATATGTATGTGAAAAACTTGGGTTTAATATAGAAGAATCAGTTATGGTAGGGGATTCAAAAAACGATATATTAGCAGCAAATAATTGTAATATGCATAGTATTGCAGTATCTTATGGATATAATTATGATGAAGATATATCTGTACACAATCCAAGTGTAATAATAGATAAATTTGAAGATATTTTAAAGGTATTATAATGTCAAAAATTGCAATAATTGGTGGTGGAATAGCTGGAAGTTCAATAGGTTTATATCTCGCAAAACTAGGACTTGATATAACAATTTTTGAAAAAAATGAATCTTTAGTATCTGGACCTCCTATTTGTCATTTACATGCTGGAGGGAATTTATACAGAGAGATTAGTGATCAATCTTGTATTACACTTTTAAAACAATCAATTGATATTTTAAAAATGTATAAAAATGCAGTTGATTTTAGACCTACAGTTTTAGCTATTCCAAAAAGAGATGATGGCAATGTTGAAGATCTACTACCAAGATTAGATCTACTAAAAAATGAGTATAAAAAACTAATTAATGAAGATCATTCAAATAAAGTTTTATGTGATGAATCAGACTATTATAAACTTTATACTAAAGAAGATATGTTAAGATTAAAAGAAAAAGCAAGTATACAAGTACCAAATAATTTTGATGATTATATGATAAGTATAGCTAAAAATGTTGATCTAGAAAAACTAAAATTTCCACTTATATTAGTACAAGAGTATGGTTTAAATATATTTAGACTGGCTGCTAAATGTATGTTGGAGTTTGAAACTATAAAAAATAGTAAAATATCTTTAAATACAAAAGTAACTAATATTTTACAAGTAAATGGTGAATATATTGTTGAGTATAAAAAAGATAAAAAAATTCAAAAAGAAGAGTTTAATTATATAATAAATGCAGCAGGATTTAAAACAGGATCTATTGATGATATGATGGATCTAAAAGTAAATAGACTAGTAGAATTTAAATCAGCTTATGTAACAAAATGGAATAATAACAATGAACTTTGGCCAGAAGTTATATTTTTTGGAAAAAGAGGTACACCTGCTGGTATGGCACAATTTACACCATATCCAAATGGACATTTTCAAATACATGGAATGACTAAAGATATTACACTTTTTGAAGAAGGTTTAGTAAAAAATTCAAAAAATAGTTCTCAACCATCACTTAATAAAAAGTTTTTAAATAAGATATATAAATCTTGGAGTAAAGAGGATATAAATACAAGAACAAATCGCTCTATAGAATATATAAAACAATATATACCAACATTTGATGATATAAGTGTAGCATCAAAGCCATTGTATGGAGCTCAACAAATACCAGGAGATGATGCAGAACTAAGAACTGCTGATGTTTCTTTTGATAAAAATAAATATGCAAGATGTGAAATAGTAAAAGCCTCATCTGTTCTTACGATGAGTGATCTAATAGTGAAAGATCTTATCTCTTATGGTATGTTTCAAAAAGATATGTATAAAAAAAGAGATTTTTTATATAAAAGTGATATAAAAGATGAAGATATCACAAAAAAAGCACAAGATTTATGTAAGCAAAGAGATTATCCACTAAGTCTTGCTAGTAGGAACTTTGCTTTTAATAAGTGTTTTGATAAATAGTATTACATCTTAAAATTTAATTTTTGAATTCTATCATATCCATATATATCATTGTAAAAATGTAAAGATCCATTTTTACTAATATATGCAGTTATATATGAAATATGAATAGGAAGTTTTTTACTTAAACTTATAGTTTTCATCCTTCTTGAATCATAAATCTTTCTTACACTTTTATAGCTTCTTTTTGTATAGTATGTAGAAACATGTTTAATAAGTGCTAATGGATGTTGTAATCTTACACAACCATGGCTTACCGCTCTTATACTTGGTTTGTTTATTTTAAATCTCCATGTACCTATTGTATCGTGCATATATACGGCATATTTATTATGAAACATAAATTTAACTCTACCCATACCATTTGTATTAGATGGAAGTTGAATAAATTTATAAGGTATGTATCTTACATTTTTCTTTAGATACTTTTTCCAGTTAATATCTGATTGTTTAAATCTTTTAGATGTTAAATGGTAGTTTTTATGTATCTCAATATGTTTTTTTCTTAAGTAATTTTTATCTTTTAACATTCTTGGAATGATAGTATTTTTTGCAATAGAATCTGGTATATTCCAAGTTGGATTTAAAATAAAATAGCTAAGTTTTGAACTTAAAATAGGTGTTTGATGCTCATAATCTCCTACAACAGTATTAAAGTGCATACTTTTTCTTCCATATTCATATAGATCAAATGTAAAAGATGGGACATTTAATTGTATAAAATTATTACTACTATAATGTCTCATCATTTTAAACCTTTCGATATTTAATCTAAGTTTATATTTTGATTTTGCTGATAATTTTTTTGAATGTAAAATTTTAACCATTTTCTTAAATAATGGATGTTTAGGCATATATGGTTTCAGTATAGTTTTAATTGATACCTCTTTACTTCTATATTGATCTAGTATTTTTTGTTTATTTACATAAGTATTATATGTATCATAAGCAGTTTTGATTTTATGTCTTCTATTATAGGCTAATTTTTTTTGCATAGATTTTATATCTATACAGCCATTTGCAAGATTATAAGTATAATTAAGTAAAAGCTTCTCTAAAAGTTTATCTCTTTTTATAACATTAGTTTCTAGTTTTACTTGATTATATAACTTTTTTGAAGAACAAAGTGAAGCATAAGTATCATATTTTAATATATTTAGAAACTCTTTTTGTACAATATTGTTAGATATATAAGTAGTTTTAAAAGTATTGTTTTTTATTACAGTAGTTTGATTATTATTTGTAAAATCTTTTCGTGTAATTTTAATTGTAGAGGGTTCTTTTTTTTCTTGTATATTTATGATTTGTTTATTACTACAAGAAGTAAAAAACATTATTACAAAAAGTAATAATATAGATTTGGTATTGATCAAATTTATGTCCTATGTTTTGCTTAATTTACAAATTATAACATATAAGCACTTGAATAGACAAATTTAATAACTTTTTAACATATTTTATATTAACATACACAATATTTTCTAAAGAGGTTTCCTTGAAATACATACTACTTACAATACTATTTATAAATAGCACATTCGCATTAAGTTTAGATACTAATACTACAAATATTACAGATACTAATACAAGTACAGTTATTGATTATCATTCACATATTAAAAATTATTTTACAAAACATAAAGCAATTGGGGCAAATATCCAAAAGGGTTTACTTCGAACTTACTATAAAAAATGGAAATATGAACCAATATGGTTCGAAGAAGATGGAAAATTAAATCCAATATCAAATGAGTTAATAAGATTTGCTAAAAATGATAAAGTAATAAGTGATAAATCTAAAAAGTTTTATAATCTTAAAAGAATAGATGAATTAGTAAATAAATATCAAAATGAATCTTTAACTATAAAAGAGACACTTCAACTTGATTTTTTACTTACAAATTTATATGATAATTTTATAAATAATATGTCAAAAGGTAGTATAAATTGGAAAGAGTTTAAAGAATACCTAGAAGAGTTACATGAAGAGGACGATATAGTTGCTAATTGGGAAAAATATAGAGCAAAGATAAATAAATATAAATTATTAAAAAATACATTAGAAAGTGATGATATAAATATAAGTATAAATAGTGCAAACTATAGTTATCCAAATGCAAATAAACTTTATGCTAAATTATTAGAGTATGAAGAGGTACAAAAAAATGGTGGATATGTAAAAGTACCAACAGTTAGAAAATCTTTAAGAGTTGGTATGAAAAGTAAGGTTGTGCCGATCCTTAAAAAAAGGCTAATACAAAGTAATGATTACATAGTAGAAGATACAAATAGTACAATAGTAAGTGATAGTAATAAAACAATAAAAACACCTAGTAATATATATACAAAAAAATTATCAAATGCAGTTAAAAACTTCCAAAGAAATCATGGTTTATATGTAGATGGTATATGTGGAAAAGATACAATAAGACACCTAAATATTTCAGTACAATCAAAAATAGCTCAAATAAAAGTTAATCTTGAAAGAATGAGATGGATGAAAAGAGATCTAGGAGATGAGTACTTAATAGTAAATATTCCAGACTTTAACCTTAAATACTATAACAATAATAAAGAGGTTTTAAAACTTTCTGTAATAGTAGGTACTAAAAAACATCCAACTCCTATATTTTCACATAAACTTTCAACTGTTGTATTAAACCCATATTGGAGAGTACCAGAGAGAATTGCTCAAAGGGAGATTGTACCAAAGTTATTAAAAAATCCAAACTACTTAGATAATAAAGATATGAATATACATCCAGATTGGAATATAAAATCTGAAACAATAGCTCCTACAGATATCAACTGGACACAATTTGCTCAAAATGAAGAACAAAAAGAGAAAAAAATATATCCAGAATTACCATATAGATTTATACAAATACCAGGCGATAAAAATCCTCTTGGTAAGATGAAGTTTTTATTTAGAAATAAATATATGGTATATATACATGATACAAATACAAAACACTTCTTCAAAAGAAGAAAAAGAGCATTTAGTCATGGATGTATAAGATTACATAACCCTCATAAGCTTCTAGCAACAATAGAAGAAAAAGAGAAAGCCTTAGATCCTAAGAAAGATAAAGAGATCTTAGAGGGTGTAGAGCAAACAGAGTTTAGTCTAAATAAGAAAATACCAATTCATATTATATATTTAACTGCATGGGTAGATGATAATAACAATATTCAGTTTAGAGATGATATATATGGATATGATAAAGTACAAAGAAAAATATTATATTAATAAAGGATAATTATGACAAGTGTATTATTAGAATTTAGTATGTTTCCAACTTCAGATGAATGTAGAGAAGGTTCAAGTGTATCAGCTCAAGTATCAAAGATAGTAGATGCTATAGATAAAAGTGGGGTTCCTTATCAATTAACAGCAATGGGTACAATAATAGAAGCATCTAGTATGAAAGAGGCTTTAAGTATTATAGAATTAGCTTATGATCAATTAGATTGTGATAGAGTTTATTCATCACTTAAATTTGATATTAGAAAAAATTGCGAAAATAGATTAAAAACAAAAATCAAATCTGTAGAGAGTAAATTAGGAAGAACAGTAAATAACTAATGGATTTAAAACAAAGATTAGATAAAGAGGTTCTACATAGAAACAATACAGATGAACTAAGCTTAGATAAACCAGATCCACTTATAATTGCAAAAAAATTTAATGATGAATGGATAAGTCTTATTTGTGCATTATTTGCTTATGGAAATGCTGGACAAATTGTAAAGTTTTTATCCTCACTTGATTTTTCACTTCTAAATAAGAGTGAAGATGAGATTAAAGAGAAACTAAAAGAGAAATACTATAGATTTCAAAAAAGTGAAGATGTTATAGTGTTTTTTATAGCTATAAAAAGATTAAAAGAGAAATCATCTTTAGAAGATATATTTTATGATGGATATAAAAAAGACTTTTCAGTGTTAGAGGGTATTATGTCTATAATTAAATCAATAAAAGATGCTTACCCTTATGATTCTCAAGGTTATAACTTTTTAATAGGTAAAGAAGCAAAAAGAGATAAAGATCAAAATATTAAAGAAACAGGTAACTCTCCATACAAAAGATATAATATGTTTTTAAGATGGATGGTAAGAGATGATCATCTTGATATGGGATTATGGAAGAGGGTATTAAAAAAAGATCTAATACTACCTTTAGATACACATACATTTAAAGTTGGACAAAAGCTAGGTTTATTAAATAGAAAAACATATGATCTAAAATCTGCAATACTAATAACTCAAAAACTAAGAGAGTTTGATAAAAATGATCCTATGAAATATGATTTTGCTATATATAGAATGGGACAAGAGAAGATAGTATAGTTTCAATCATTATAAATTTATTATACTTTATTATTATGTTAGAGATTGTAAGAGCTGTTATTGGTTTTTTAAGAGAACATCGTGTACGAATATGGTTATTGATTGATGCATTTATAATCTTAACATTAAGAGAATTGATTGTGAATGTGGTAAAAATAAATAAAGAAGAGTTTTCTAGTGTTCATGATATTTTATATAATAGTACAATTACCCATATAGTAATATTTAGTGGATTAATACTATTTTTATTTGTATTAAGATGGTTAGCTATGATAACTTCACCTGAAAAATGTTTAAAATAATTCTAGTATAAAATAGGACAATGTAAATAAAGTTGTAGTACTTTCTTAATATTAGATTAATATAATTTATGCTATTGTATTTATGATAGAAAGGATTTAATATGAATATAGGACTAAATACTTATCAAACAACAAGTTATAATACTAACAATACAAATACTAAAAAAGAAGATACTTCATCTAAAAAAGAGGAATTAACTTTAGAAGAAGAGATAAATAAATCAGCAGTTGAGGTATCTATATCTGTTGGTGCACAACTTATTTTAGCGACAATGGAAGCAGAAGATAAAACAAGTGAAAATACAAATGCTCAAAAAGATATTTTAGATTTTTTAGCAGGTAAAGAAGTATCTAATGATTTTAAATTATCAAATACAGGATATGATGGTAAACCTATTTCAGAACTATCTACACAAGAAGCAGAAGAATTAATTTCAGATGATGGATTTTTTGGTATAAATCAAACTTCTCAAAGGGTAGCTGACTTTGCATTTGGTATATCAGGAGATGATCTTGATAAATTAGAAGCAAGTAGAAAAGGTATAGTTCAAGGTTTTGAAGATGCTACTAAAATGTGGGGTGGTGAATTACCTGAGATATCTTATAAAACACAAGAAAGAACACTAGAGCTAATAGATAAAAGAATTGCCGAACTTAAAAATTTAGAGGAATAAACTCTAGTTATATTAATAGATCATTAGCTATTATTTCAAGATATAAAAAATAGGAATAATATTGGAAGAGACTGATCAAAACTATAGAGAGATATGTTATAAGTGTTATAGACCTAAAGTATCTTGTATGTGTGAGCATATAAAAGCAATAGATACAAATACTAAGTTTATAATACTAATGCATCCAAAAGAGTATAGAAAAACAAAGAATGGCTCTGGACACTTTACAAACCTATCACTTAACAATTGCGAACTATATGTAGGAATAGATTTTACAAATCATAAAGCTATAAATACTATTATAGATAATCCTTTAAATTCATGTTATGTACTATATCCTTCTAAGGATAGTATAAACCTAAATAAACAAACTATAAAAGAGCAGGGTAAAACAAATGTTTTATTTCTTGTAGATTCTACATGGGCTTGTGCTAATAGTATATTAACTCAAAGTAAAAATATAAAAGCCTTACCTAAGATGAGTTTTACACATACAAAAAGATCAAATTTTACTATTAAAAAACAACCGGAAGATTATTGTCTAAGTACTATGGAGACAACTTTATGTGTATTAGAGCTTTTAAATATGCATAGTATTGAAAATATAAGCTCAACTAAGCTTAATAACTTTTTAATGCCTTTTGAGAAGATGATAGAGTATCAGGTACAATGTGCAAGTAAAAGTGATACATGTAATTTAAGATATAAACTACCTAAAAGTAAAATTATAGATTAAATCTTGATTAGTTTTAAGTAGAGTTCTTTATAATCTCTATTGTTTATATACCTTGAAGTTGTATAATAAAGTAGGGCATATTTTATATAAACTAAAAACTTTTTATATGATATTTTTAATCCATAAGCTCTAATAAGGGTTAAAACTTTTTCTTTGTTTAGCTGATATTTATTATAACACCAAGACATAGCAACAACTGCCAAATCAAAAATAAAATCACCATTACAAGCTTCACAAAAATCATAAACTCCACTTAGCTTATTTGTTTCAAATTTACAATTATCAGCAAACAAATCTCCATGAATAATACCATCATTTTTTAAAGTTATTGTAATAGAATTATAGATATTTAAGAGTTTACTATTTTCTGATTTTTTAATCATATTTTTAAGATAATTCTCTGTAAATATTTGAGTATTTGATGAGGTTTTGCAATATGTGAGTTTATGCATATTTTTTAAGAATATTGCTATTTGAAGTATGTGATTATTTTGTATTTGTTTAAGACTTAACCCATTTATATGTCTATACACTATTGTTTGATTATTTTTAATAAAAAAAGTATCTAATATATTTGATACTTTATTATTTTTTAGAGTATTTAGAAGATTTTGCTCATTTTTTAGTTCCTCTTTAGTATAATCATTAAAGATCTTTAATATATACTTATTTTCAAGAAAAAATACACTTTGTGATTTTCCATCTTTAGAAGCTATTAAATTGTATTTTTGATACTTTTCTGGTAAGTCTTGACTATCTATATCAATATACACTGCCACTATAAAATATCCTATATAAAATATGTTTTTATAAGCTTAGAATTGTTTCTAAACATAGTATGTAAATATGTACCAAATATTTTATCCTTTTTCCACGAACCTGGTTTACCTTTGCCACCTTTTGTTTTTGATAATATATCAATTGCATTTGTATTATCTAGCTCTTTTGTGTAGTGAAAAGAGTGACCTTTTATATTAGAAGAGTTATAATAATATCCAAGACGATTAAACTTAGAATCTAAAGTAAAATCAACATCTAAAATACCAGTCATGATTTTATCATCTACTTTATTTCCTAGATATAATAATCCTGCACACTCTGCATAAATTGATTTTGAAATGCTGTGTATGATTAAACTTTGTTTGAAATCATTTGAGTTTTTTAAACTCTCATAAGCTTTAGTTGTTTCTACATATCCACCACATATATAAACTACATCTGCATTAGATGGTATAACCTCATCATGGCTTGGATTGATTATAGATACTTTTTTAAATACCTCTTTTAAAAACTGTATATTATCGTGATATAAAAATGAGAAACTATCTTTACTAGTAACTATAGCTATATGCTTATTAATAGCCTCTAATCTTTCAAAAGGATAAGTTAGCGTATCTTTTATAGTATTTTTAGTTTCTAGCGTTTCTAGTGTCATTAATAACTGCAAATCAATATTTTGTAATACTTCAGAACTTATAGTTTCAATCTTACTTATATCATCTAAATCTAATCCTAGATGAGTATTATTTAAAGTTTGTAAGTTTTTCTTAATCCATCCAAGTATTAGTATATCTTGATGGTCTTGTTCTATTTGGCTTTTTATTAACTCATAGTGCATAGATGATGATACATTGTTAAGAACTATTGCTTTTATAGTGTTTTGCTCTTTATATGTAAGCAATCCTTTTAAAACAGCACTAATTGTAATATAACTTCCACTTGCATCAAGGATAAGAATTGTGGGAATATTTAAAAGCTTTGAAACACTATATGCACTACAACCTTTATTTTCTCCATCATAAAAGCCCATTACTCCTTCAAGAATATTTACATCTTTTTTATACTTATTAAATATCCACTTAACTTGATTTTCATTCATAATAAAACTATCAAGATTAACACTAGGTGTATTGCATACCATTTTATGAAACTGTGGGTCTATATAATCAGGACCAATTTTATATGGTCGTACATTAGCTTTGTAGTGATGAAGTAGGGCAGTAGTAAGAATAGTTTTCCCACTATTAGACGATACGGCACTTATACAGAGGTTTAACACTATTTTATCTGTCCACTCATATCGTATTTATTTAAGTATCCTCTTGGAGTTAGTACTTTACCATTTTTAGTTAGCTTTGTATTTGAGTTACATACCATTATAAGTGTAGACATAGATATATCTTCATTTTCAAGACCTTTGTTTATTAAATCAGTAGTTGTAGTAATAGTGATTTTTTCTTTTTCTCGTCCTACATTTGAAGCTATTATTGCTATTCTTTCATCTATACTCTTTAGTGCGTCTAGAAAGTTTAAATAGGGTTGTATCCTTTTTTTAGACTTTGGATTATAAATACCAAGTATAAAATCAGCATCTAAAGAGTTTTTTACCCTTTTATCTATCATATTTATATCTGTTAGTCTATCAGATAGTGAAATAATTGCAAAATCTTGACTTACAGGTGCTCCAACTCTAGAAGCTGTTGCTAAAAATGAAGTAACACCAGGTACAGATATCACTTCAATCTCATCCCATAAGTTTTGTTCATCTATAAGTTCAACTATAAGTGTAGCCATACCAAATACATTTACATCGCCATTACTTATTATACATGTAGTTTTACCACTTTTAGCAAACTCTATTGCTTGATTTGCTCGCTCAATTTCATGCGTCATACCTGAAGTAAATAGTTCTTTGTCTTGTATTAAGTTTTTTAACTCTTTTGCATATTTTGTATATGATACTATTACATCACATTCATGAATTGCATCTACTGCTTGTGTAGTAATATATGTATCACTTCCTGCGCCACTACTTATTATATATAGTTTTTTTGCCATTTTATATTGCTCCTGCTATTGTTACAACTTTGTTATAAACTTCTTTTTTGATTATCAGTTCTTTATACTTACTTGCTAATACTGATGCTGGTTCTGCTACACCTTTTAGACCAAAAAACTTTGTAGATGCCGATTTACTAAAGCTTTGCTCTAAAGAATTGATTTCATCTTTTTTATAAAATTTTATATCAAAGTTATTAAATTTTACAAATTCTAAAAGTCCAACTTCATCAGATTTTGCTTCAAAACTAGCAATATGACTTATATCTTTTGTTTTTAGATTATGTTTTAATAAAAACTCTTCAAATGCTATTTGGATAGTATTATATGGTGTATCTCTATTGCATCCCATACCAAGAGTGATCTTAGGTCTAAAGTGTAAGTTTGTGTTGCTTTTATGAATTGGACTTATTAATACACTATTTTCATCAATATCGTTAAAATCTATCAATGTAAGATTTTTCTTATTTGATAAACTATCAAATATACTTTTATATGTTGCTACATTTACATTTTGAGTATTTAGAAGTCTATTTGATATATTTGCTAAGGCTTTTAGGTTTACTATCTCCCAATTATTTTTTGTGGCTTCAACTTCAAAAGCTAAAGTTTTAGTTTGATCTGTTGCTGTGCTTATAAAGTTTATAGCATTTGGAAGTAGTGATTCTAGAGTATTACTAAGTTCATTTGCTCCACCTATATGTCCACTTAAAAGTGGTACGATTTTATCAAGAGCCAGATTTATTACAATAATTGCCGGATCTATATCTTTACCTTTTAAAAGTGGTGCAATCTTTCTTACTACTGCACCCATTGCAAGTATACATATAATTGCATCGTATTTTTCCCAAGCAGGAGCTAGTATATCATCAAGTTTACCATAAGCTATAACTTGTGATGGTAGATCTTCTACTAAATCGGCTGTTTTTTTTGATGTATATATATCAACATCATAATCATTTAGATATGAGTTTAGTTTAAGTGCTGAAGCTAGACTTGGCTTGTTTATTGTTACTACTGCTATTTTTAATCTAGACATTTGAGTCCTTTAATTTTTCTAACTCTTTTACTAATGGTTTTACATAAAGATGTGAAGCTTCTGTTTCTTTTTGATGTAAAAAATCACCCATCATAATAAGGGCAATACCTCTTATATGACTTACTTGTTCTTGTATATTTGAAATTGTACCTTTGTAAATTTTTTCATCTTCCCAAGTTGCTTTTTCAATCACCCAACAAGGAGTATTTGGACTATATCCTAATTCTAAAGCTTGTTTTTTTAGCTTTTTAAGAAGAAGTATAGATAGGTAAAACACCAATGATGAATTTTTACAAGCAAGTATATTATTTAAATCTTCAGGATTTGGTGTTTTACCTGCAACTCTACTTAATATAATAGTTTGAGATACTCCTGGAATTGTATACTCTATACCTAAACTAGCAGCTGCTCCAAATGCAGCACTAACACCAGGTATTACACTATACTCTATATCTTGCTCCTTTAAAAACTCTATTTGCTTTGCAATAGTTGAATAGATACTTGGATCTCCTGTATGTACTCTAGCTACTATTTTATCTTTATTAGTTTGTAGTATATCAAATATTTCAGGGTATTTCATACCTTGGCTATCTTGTATAATAGCATCATCTTTACACCAAGAAAGTACCTCTTTTGGCACTAGTGAGCCTGTATAAAGTACTACATCGGCTATTTGTAAAATCTTCATAGCTTTTACAGTAATAAGATCTGGATCACCAGGACCTGCACCTATAAAATATATCATTTATTTTTCCTTCTTGTATATTTTTATTTGAAACAACTGTCGCTCAGGCTCTACAAGATCTAGTTTACCTTTATATGAAGTAAGGCTTATTGAGTGAGTTTCAAACTCAATTTTGGCATCATTTAGAGTATTTATCATAAGACTTAAGTGTTTTAGTGTTATTGCATTTATTAGCATAATTCCATTTTCTTCTAATCTCTCGTATAAATATGGTAATTTTGCTATAACTTTCTCTCCACCTCCACCTACAAATATTCTTTGTGGATTAACTTCAAGTGTGCTAAATAGTTCTTGTGCATCACCTTGAAGTAGGGTAGTATCTAATACATGATGAGATTTTAGATTTTGTAGTATAAATTCACATCTTTGTTCTTGGTTTTCAAATAATATTGTACGAACCTTATATCTTTTATATGCTTCTATACCACAAGATCCACTTCCTGCACCTATATCCCAAAGAAGTTGGTTTGGTTTTAAATCAAGGTTTTGTAAGCTTAAATGTCTTTTGAATTTCTTAGTAATCATACCTCGTTCTGTATTAAAAGCACTATCTTCATCTATAGTGTTGTTTGGTTCATAGTTTCTTTTTATTACTAATACATAAGGTTTACTTAGATCAAAAGCCTTATATGAAAAATCAAATATATTAATCTGCTCAATCACTTCATCTTTGTAACCTAGTTTATATCCTATATGAACATCTATATCACTACTATTTAGATATTTTGTAGCCTCTTTTATTTTTTCAATTGTAAGTTTATCACATAAAATAAAAGTATAATCATTTGTCAAAAAGTTTTCAAGATCAATATTTGCTCTTCCATGAAGAGAAATAGTAGATATATTTGCATCACTTATTAGAAGTTTTTCTTGCATATATTTTAAACTTGAAGTGTTATCTATAATTTTTAAAAACTCTCTTGGTACAAGTTTGGCTATTAAAATACCTGCACTATAAAAATATGGACTTCCACTTACTACATATAAAATATTTTCTTTAGTATAGTTATCTAGTATATATTGTTTTGCATCTTTATATCCTAGTTTTAATACAGTTTTACCAGTTTCAGTAAAATTTTTATCACATATTATTTTATCAAATTTACAAAAATTAACTTCTAAATTATCGAAGTTATATTCACTCATTCCATTACCAATTATCGTTAACATATTTTTATTCCTATATCTTTATCAAACCAATTTTTTAATTGATCTTTTGTTTTTTTTATCACTATATTATCAAAGCTATTTTTATCTTCAAGCTTGTCTCTTATGGCTTTAATAGTTATACAATCTTTAGTATCAAAACTACCCCATAAGCTAACTTCATTTAGATCAATACTTCCAAATCTATTATGGGTATTTTTAAATCCTAATGCCACTTTCACACTTTTAGCAATACCTAGCCAAAGTTTAATATTGTATAGCTTTTTATCTAGGGCTAAACTTATACTGTCATATATAAAATTACCTATTTCTATTATATAAAACTCTTTTTCATCTTTTGTATTTATATACTCATTTGCTTTTTTAAAGGCTGTATTTCCAAGGGTAAATAGTATTGTTTTGTATCCATTTGCTTTTGCAAAATCTAATTCAGCACTTATACTATCTATATAAGCACTTGCACTTATTGGTTTTACTATACCTTTAGTGCCTAAAATACTAATTCCACCAAGAACCCCAACTTTTGCATTTGCAGTTTGCTTTGCTATTTCTTCTCCATTTGTAACCCCAACAGTGCAAAATATCTCATCATATAATAGTTTTGAACTAAGAGATTCAAACACATCTTGAAGTGCTTTTAGTGGTACTGGATTAATAGCACAAAATCCAACTTTTGGTTTTAGTCCAACTTTTGTTACTACTCCTACTCCACTACTTGCATAGATATTTATTTTTGTATTATTAAATTCAAATATATAAGGTTTATGTTTTATACTATTTAATTTTAACTCATCAAGGCTAGAAGATACACTTACAATGATCTCGCAACCTTTTGTAACATCTAAGTCGTCATTATCCATTTTATTTGTTTTACTTACACTTGTAGTATTACAAGCTATAAAACTACTCAATGCACTTTTAAAAGCATAAGAGGTATGTACACCAGTTGTATATCCACTTCTTAGCTTTTTTGTTTGCATCTACTTATTCGCTCACACTTACAGTTTTACCCACAAATATAATAGCAGGGGTAAGTTCTTTGATATTTACAAAAAACTCTTCATCTTTATTACTTATATCTTCTAATGTACTTATGATTTTACTTTGTTCTTTTGTTGTACCTTTACTCAGTATTGCTAGAGGTAAATCTTTTGGATAGTTCTTTTGTAATAATGAATTTACTATATCTTTTAGATTATGTATAGCCATCATTATTATAAGATTTTCTCTATCATGGTAGTTTGTAATTATAGAGTTAAACTTAGCCATATTATGACCAGTTATTGTTCTATAAGAGTCATTGAAGTTTCTATCAACTAATGGTATCATAAAAGCTTCAGGCACAGATGTAGTTGCAGATACACCTGAAATTACTACTGGTTCAAAGTTTGCTTTTTTTAGAGCAGTTACCTCTTCATATCCTCTTCCAAATACAAAAGGAGTTCCACCTTTTAATCTTACTACTACATCATATTTATTGGCATAGTCTATTAATAAAATATTTATTTCATCTTGATTTTTTAGATGTTTACCTTTTCTTTTCCCAACATTTACTTTTATAACATTACTTTTACAAAACTGATAAATATCTTCATTTACAAGTGCATCTATTAGTATTACATCTGCTTTTTTTAATATATTTACTGCTTTTAGTGTAAGTAGTTCTATATCTCCAGCTCCAGCCCCTACTAGGTAAACTTTTTTCTTAGACATTATTCATATACTTTCATATCAATTTGTTTAAACTTATCTAGTGGTTTATTTGAAGCTAACGTTTCAAATAGCTCTATATATTTTTCTTTAGAAAACTTATGAGTATTTTTTAGCCATACACCATTGTTTGGTTCATATCCATTTGCTTTTGTGTTTTCATTTATTTGCATAACTTGACGAAATCTACAAGCACCTTGACAAGAGTTTCTAGTGATTTTTATACGATTTTTACCAGTATGAAGGTTTATCTCTTTTAATATATCTCTTAATTCTTTTGCTTTATCTTGGCATTTACTAGCACTTTTACATCGTTCATCATTGCAAACATATATTATAGTTTTATAGTGCATTATTGGTTTATTTGGGTCTAAAACTTTTGGCTTACACTCATAGCCTTCAACTACTTCAGTTCCCATAAGATTTATTTTAGGCTCACTAGAACTACATCCATATGAGTCTTGGTTATTTTCCATTATATTTTTCTTTTCCATCATAATCTTTGATTAGTTTATATGTTGCATGTAAAGTTGCAACAGTCATAGTAGAACTACCAAATCTTCCTTGCATAATAACTGCTGGAATATTAAATTGTTCACAAAATCTTCTTCCATAATCTTTACTCTCTACTACATTTACAAATCCAACAGGAAATAATAAAAATGCTACATTTTTTAAATCTACACCTTCATCAAGTAAAGTATTAATTGCTGCATATATAAATGTAGGAGCATTTCCACAAGCTAATATCATAGGCTCATCTTTGTGTCTTTTTATTGCTTCTACAACTGCTGCATAAGATCTTGTAGTTTTATTTTGTTCTGCACGTTCAAATGTAAATGGCTCATTTATATAACATACCACTTTATTTTTATAAGTATCTAGATAAAAACTACTAAGTCCTACTTTTATCATATTTACATCTACTATTATTTTAGCTTTATTTTGTAATAGTTCTTGTATTCTTGGTATTGCATTTGGTGTGAAAAATATATTTTCTAATACTTGCTCAAAACATGTGCTTGTATGGATAAGTCTGCTTATCACTTCTATTTCATTTTTATCAAACTCTTTTGCTTTAGGATAATCTTGAAGTTCCTCTTCTATCATCTCAAAAGATCTTACAGAGATATCTGCACCTATATTGATTGGTGGTTGTTCTTGAATAAAATTCACATTTAATCCTTTTTAAAAAAGTCAATAAATAAAGTCATATACTTATTTACTTTTGGTATTTTTTTATCGCTTATTATTTCGCCATTATAGTTTAAGTTCTCAAAAGTATAAATATCACCTTCTTCTTTTATAGAACTTGTATCCATTCCTATTTTGGGTCTCATATAAACTGTTGTATTTGGTACACTTTTTCCTAGTAATGGAACAATAGAAAAACTACTATCACCTACACAAAGTGGTTTTTTAACTTTTGCACTTGCATTACTAAATGATGTTACACCAGCTATTACAACACTATTGTTATAAATATCACTATTTTGTTCTTTTATAATATCAAGTAAATAGTAAACAGTACTATAAACTGCACTATCTCCTAAGGTTACAAATGATACTTTAGTATTACTTGTAAACTCATTTAATATAATATTCACTTGGTATTGCCAATCTTCTTTTTTGAAATGCATAGGTGTATAAACAGGAACAATTTTAGTATTAAAGTTATGTTTATCCATTAGAGCTTTTATAATTTTGTAAGTCATAGATTTATCAAAACTATGATCTTGGCTTTTTGTTGGTATACATATTACATCAGATTCTTTTAATGATTCTAGAGCTTTTATTGTTATAAGATCAATATCACCAGGTCCAAGTGATACCATATAAAGCTTTTTTATATTTTTATCCAAGTTTTATTATCTCATCTTTTATATTGTTTATAATTATATCTTGTACCATTGGTAGTTCAATAAGATTGAACTTAGAATTGTTTGTTTGTGTATCTACAATTTTTGAGTTAAAATCATTGTTTAATTCATCTTTTATCTCATGCATATCTTTTTTGTAGTGATTACCACTAACTAATAACATAGGAACTATTTGAACATCTTCTACCCCATCATTTTTCATTTTAGTTATTAATTGATCTTTTAGTGCATAAAATGGAAATGCACCTTCTAGTGAGCAAGTATAGTTTTGAGTATTTATTGCTTCAAGAAATTGTGCAGTATATGTAATACTATCAAGTCCAGACACTTCAAGAGTAGGGCAACCATGAATTACAAATAAATTTGCTCTATTTTTTGTAGTTATTCTTTTATCTAAATCGGCTAAAAATAGTGAAGTTTCTTTTGTTCTAGTTAAAATAGCATTTGAAGCTCTTATATTTGATAATGAGAAGTTTTTAAATCCATCTACTATTTTTTTAAGAACTTGATGTTCATCTGTTGGAAAAAGATTAATTGAAGATACAATTATATTTTTATATCCCAACATATCAACATCTGCTAAAGTTTGAGCTAAATTTTTAAATGGCATATCTCTTTTGTAAAGATCTTTTAATACCATTCTTGAGCTAAATGATAAAAACACATCACAATCTTCAAATTTTTCTTCTACTATTTTTTTAAGTTCTAGGTATTTGTTTTGTTCTATAACTGAACCAAAGCACGATAATATTATCGCTTTATTTTTATCATAATGTCTATATCTTTTCATATTTTCTTCTTTTTAATTAAAAAAGGCAAGACAACAGTCTCGCCTTTTTTTGTTTTTATTTTATTTAGATACTACGCTTTACAGTTAGTAAGCTTTTTATCTAATACTATGTTACATTTATTGCTTGCAAATGCTTTTACTGCTGCTAATACTGCTAAATCAATAAATGGTTCAACAAGAACAACAGCCATATAAGCACTACCAAATGATAATACATTGCTTAAGTTTTCTGCTGCAAAACCTTGACCATAAATTGCCCAAAATGCAACCCATGATACAATAGCACCTTCCCATACAATACTCATTTTAAGCATTTGAGAATATGTAATATCTTTATAAGCAGTACCTTTTGGAATGATTTTAGAAATAGCCATATTAAGAATTAGCATACTAGCTAATAAAGTTGTTACATTCATACCATATTGTGGTAAATCAAATTGAGCGAAGAATACACCTTGGATTAATAATCCTAATGCTAAAGCAATGGCAGCTGGAGCTATTCCAAATACTAAAAATATAGTTGTACCTAAAATTAAGTGAACTTCACTAACTCCAACAGGATAATGTGGTAATACTTCAAAACAACAAAATACAACAATAGTTGCAATAATTGTTTTTAGTAAAAATGATATTGCACCATTTTCTTTGATATTATCTAGTGCTAGTTTTGCACTAATTCCAACTACAGCTGCTGCTGTACCATAACTTAATAACATTTTTGCGCCATTTACTACGCCTGCTTCAATATGCATAATTTTTCCTTAGATTAATTGTAATTATTTTATATATTTAATTATACTTTATTATGTATAAAAATTTGATTTTGTGATTTATTGTGATTATTATAAAGTAGGAGGAGCCGTACTTGGTTGGATAAACTCAAAGGCTTTTTTATGGTAAATATAATTACTATCATTTGTACTTAGCTTATGTATTGTTGAATACATAGCAATAAATGCTAATGAGAAATATTTTTTACCATAACCTTTAAGATGTTTCATTTATTATTTTCTTAAAAACTTTTTAAGATTTTCTCTTGATTTATAGTATGAACCATTAAATAATATAGAAGGTGTTCCTTGAACATTTGCTTCCATACCCATGAATATATCAGATTCTAAAGCCTCTCTTGCCTCTTTTGTATCTATATCTTTCATAGTATATTTTGTATTCATAATTTTATTAAATACATCTAAAGCTTTTTGATCATCTTTTGTTCTATATACATCATAAAATTTTTCATAATCTGCTTCGTATACTTTTAGTTCAACATCTTTGATACCATCTTTTTTAGCTTTATGCATAGCTTTTACTACAGTTTTTGCAGTTGGGTGCATATCTAGTGGAAAATCATAGTAATATAAAGCTAAATCATCTCTACCTTTTATACTTCTAATAATTGATGGTGCATTTTTTATACAAAATACACATAAAGGATCAGAAAATACAACTACTTTTGTTTTTGCATTGTGATTACCTGCTATTAGGTGATCTTTTTTATAAAACTCATTTGAAAGTTTAAATGTTTTTTCAAACTCATTTCTTTTTTTAGCTTGCTCTTCTTGAAGTTCTCTTTCTCCAACTTTTGCACCTGTAGTCATATCTATCATATTATCACTTATATATTTACCATTTGAATACACTATCATTGGAGCTTTTATATTTTTGTTATTACTTTTTTGTATTAGATCTAAATCAAACTTATAGCTTTTCCAGTTTGAATCTTTGTCAATCTTTTTTGAAGAAGATAATTTAATAGAGTTTAAAATATAAGCAGGATGCTTAGATAATCTATCTTTTTGGAAATCTAGTACTTTTTGATCGATATTGCTTAGTGCAAATAAAGATGTACTTAAACTAATTGCTAAACCTATTGGTAATAATTTTTTCATATCTTTGCCTTTTAATTAAGATATTTTATTATAGCACATTTTTTTATTAATCAAAAATATAAAATATAACTTAGAGAGTATATTAATGTTTATTTAAGAATAATTTATATAAATTTGCATTTAAAGGAATATTTATGATAAAAAAATTATTAATAATATTATTTACACTAAACCTATATTCAACTGATTTTAAAGTAGCAACATATAATGTTGAGAATCTATTTGATATGGTAAATAATAAAACAGAGTACAAAGAGTTTAAACCAAATTCAAGATATTGGAACCAAAGAGCATTGACAAGTAAAATAAAAAATACAGCAAAAGTTATAAATGACTTAGATGCTGATATTATAGGTTTACAAGAGATTGAAAATAAAAATGCTTTTAATCTTTTAAAAAGAAAATTACCAAAATATAAATATAGTTATTTTTTGAAAAAAAGAACATCATCAATAGGTGTAGCAATACTTAGTAAATATAAAATTGTAAGTAACAAATCTTTAGATGTAAATAAATACAATCCTCATAGTCGTCCAATATTAAAATCAATAATAGAAATTGATGGTAAAAAATTAATTGTTTATGTAAATCATTGGCGTTCAAAAAGAGCAAGTGAAAGTAAAAGAGTACCATATGCTCAAACTCTTATAAAAGATATCAAAAAACTAAACCAAGATGATGATTATATAATTATGGGTGATCTAAATTCAAATTATGATGAGTTTATAACTTTTAAACATAATAAAAAACTAAATGATACTTATGGCAATACTGCTATAAATCAAGTTTTAAATACAAGTATAAAAAATAATTTTATACAAAAGAAAGATATTTTAAAACAAAGTGATAAAATTATACATTATAATTTATGGTTAGAATTAGCTAAAAAAGATAGATTTTCATCTAAATATAGAGGTTCTAATAACACTCCTGATAATATGATAATCTCACATAGTATGTTTGATAATAAAAACATATCTTATATAAATAATAGTTTCAATGTATTTAAAAAATCTTATATATTTAAAAACAACAAAGTTTTAAGATGGAATATGAAAAAACATAGTGGTTATTCTGATCATTTACCTATTTATGCTATGTTTAGTACAGATTTGCAAAATTATAAAATAACTAAAAAATCTATATTTAGTTTTGATATATTTAAATCTGATAAAAAACAAAAAGAATATAAAATAGATGATCTATACAATGTACAAAAACTAAATAGTAGTATAAAATTAAAAAATATAACAGTTATTTATAAATCTTCAAATAGAGCTGTAATAAAACAAGAAAACTCAAGAGCAATCTTAGTATATGGAAAAAATAAAGATCTAAAAGAGGGTTATATTTATGATATAGAAGTAAATAGTATTATAAATTTTAAAGGCTCAAAAGAGATAACAAAATATGATGTTATAAAAAAACTTAGCAAAAATAATAATTATAAAAAGATGTATAAAAAATATAAAAATGTAGAAGATATTTCATATAAGAATGAAAATGAAGTATTTACAAATATAAGTGGTGTTTATAAATACAATAGATTATATCTTGGAAAAGATAGAATAAAATTATATATTGATACTTCATTAAATACACCTTCACAAAATGCTAAAATAACTATAAAAAGAGCAATTGTGACAATTTATAACAATAGACTGCAATTAAGTATCTATAAACAAAGCGATTTTAAAGTAAATATTAGATAAAATCCAATAATTTAATAAAAGGTTTATAAATTATGATATCAAGTATGCAAAGAAATAAAAAGTGGCTTTTACCAACTATATGGATTAGTACAATAGCATTTGTTGGTGCTGGTTTTGTCGGATGGGGTTCATATAACCCAAGTACTAGTAGCTCTTCTCTTGCAACAGTTGGAAATAAAGAAGTTAGTGTTAAAGCACTTCAAGATGAGTATAGTAATCTATATTCACAATATGCTCAAGCTTTAGGTAAACAATTCAATAAAGAGTTTGCAGATAAATTAAAGCTTGACGATATAGCTTATAGAAATATAATTCAAAAATATTTACTTCTAAATCTTAGTGAAGATTTAGGTTTTGTAGCAACAGATGAAGAGGTACTTAAAGAGTTATTAAATATTAAAGTATTTCAAAAAGATGGAAAGTTTGATTCTGATTTATATAAATCAATTTTAAAGCAAAATAGAACTACACCAAGTGAATTTGAAGAGAAAGTTAGAATTGATCTACAATTACAAAAGCTTCAAGATGTATATGCAGTAGATGTAAATCAAAATACACTTAAAATGATAAATGAACTATTTTTTAGTACAGATAGAGTTTCTATAAATATTATAAATCACGACGATATAAAAGTTACTGTTAGTGATGATGAACTTTTAAAATATTATGAAAATAACAAAAACAATTATCTATCAGATACTATGTATAAATTAAATATAGAAATAGTAGCAATTAATGGTGATGAAAAAGCTAGTAAAAAAACTGCACTTAGAAAATATCTAAAACTTAAAAAAGGTACAGAGAAGTTTACAACAAACAAAACTATCTCTAAAGCTGATTTAAATTTAAATAAAGAGCAAGAAGATATATTATTTAGTTCAGCAGTTGATACAGTTGTAAAACCTATGAAAATAAATAATGATTTTGTAATATACCAAATCAAAGAGGTTATAAAACCACAACCATTAGCTTATGATCAAGTAGCAGCTAAAATAAAAGAGGATTTAATAAACTATAAAAAACAAGAATTATTAAAACAAAAAGTAAATACACTTATAGGTAATTTTAATGGTAAAGATATTGGTTATTTAAATAAAGAAGAGATAAATAAAATAGATGGACTTGATCCTAAAGATGTTGTTAGTTTAATAAAAACAGTATCTTCTAGTACAAGTAAGATAGATTCTGTGTCATTAGATAATAAAACAGTAGTATTTAATATTACTGATACAAAATTAGCTAAATATGACAAAACAAAAGATAAGTATATAGAAGATACAATCAAACAAATTAAAAATAATGAAATAATGGATTCTATACTTAAAAATTTAGAATCAAAATATGAAGTAATATCAAATTATAAAGTAAAATAATATGGAAAAAACAGTATTAGCAATAGACATTGGAACAACATCTGTAGTAGCAGTTGTTGCACAAAATGATTTAAATCATAAAATAAATATCTTAGGAACTGGAAAAGTAGTTAGTGAAGGTGTAAAAAAAGGTGCAATAGTTGATATACATAAAGCAGGTTTATGTATTCAAGATGCTGTTCATGCTGCAAAAAGTTCAAGTAGTGCAGCTATTACTTCAACAGTAGTATCTATATCTGGTATCCATACAAAAAGTATTAGAAGTAGGGGGTTTATTAATATCCCTAGTGGTCAAATAACTACAAAAGAGATAAGTCAAGTACTTACAATGGCATTATATGATGCTTCTATTATTCCAAACTATGAAGTTATACATGTAATACCTTTATACTTTAAAATTGATGATAACAATACTATTGATAATCCATTAAATATGAATGGTAGTAGACTTGAAGTATATACAAATATAATCACAGCTAAAAAAACATCTATAAACAATATTCAAAGTGCTTTAAAACAATCAAATATAGAGGTAGATAACTTTGTACTTAGTTCATATGCTTCAACTATTGCTACACTAAAAGAGGATCAAAAAAAGCTTGGAACTGCTGTAATTGATCTAGGTGGTAGTACTACAGAATTAGCAATATTTAAAAATAAATCACTTACATACAACGAAGTTGTACCTATTGGAAGTGAAGCTATTACAAAAGATTTATCTATTACACTTCATACTCCACTTAGTGCTGCTGATGAAGTTAAAAAACAATACTCTTCACTATTGCCTAAAAATATCGATACAGATATAACAAAAGTAAAAATTCCAAGACTTGGAAATGAAACAGAATCTCAAGAGATCTCTTTAGATTTTATACAACCATTAATTCATGCAAGAGTGGAAGAGACATTATTTTTAATTCATGATAAACTAACAAAAAGTGGACTAAAAGATACTGTAAACGGTATAGTTTTAACAGGTGGTATGTCCAAAATACCAGGTATTGATCTACTTACACAAAGGGTATTTTCTAATCTTCCTGTAAAAATAGCAAATCCAAAAAATATCCAAAATGGATATATAAACTTTGAAGATGCTTCGTTGTCTACTATTGTTGGACTTCTATTTTATGCACTTGATTCTGATCCATTTTTTGAACTAGATTCAAATAAAAAATTAAGAGAATCAAAAATAGAAAATAAAGCAGCAAATCAAGAAGAGGTTAAAAAAGAAGCAACTGTAATTCATAATCCTCATGAAAATGAATCAATAGAAACTTTAGAGAGTCTAAAAACAATAGAAGATGAACATAAGCAAAAAAAAGATGGCTTATTTTCTAAGTTTATGAAAAAATTAGGGGAGCTAGTATAATGTCAGAAGATCTATTTAACCCTCAAATTATTGAGCAAATGCCAAATAAGGTATTAGCTGAAAATGTTGCTAAAATTGCTGTTGTTGGTGTTGGTGGCGGTGGTTGTAATATGATTAACCACATGATCAATGAAGGTATATATAAAGTTGATTTAATTGTTGCAAATACTGATCTACAAGCTTTAAGAGTATCAAAAGCTCCTAAAAAAATACAACTAGGACTTGAACTTACAAAAGGTTTAGGTGCAGGTATGAAACCTGAAGTTGGAAGAGATAGTGCTATTGAATCTTATGATGAGATCAAAGAAGCTTTAGATGGTAGTGATATTGTATTTGTTGCTGCTGGTCTTGGTGGTGGAACTGGAACTGGAGCTGCTGCTATTATAGCTAAAGCAGCAAAAGATGTTGGCGCATTAACAGTTGCTGTTGTTACTAAACCATTTAAATGGGAAGGTAAAAGAAGAACAGGTTTAGCAAATCTTGGACTTGAAGAGCTTAAAAAAGTTACAGATTCTATTATTGTTGTTAAAAATGATAAACTTAAAGATATTAGTGATCCAAATATTGGGATGAAAGATGCTTTTAAAATAGTAGACAATATCCTTTACCAAGCTGTAAATGGTATGAGTGAAGTTATATTAAAACCTGGAACAAACGATATCAATGCCGATTTTGCTGATATACAAACAATTATGCAACATAAAGGTATGGCTTTAATGGGTATTGGAAAAGCAAAAGGTGAAAATGCAACACTAAAAGCTTTAGAAAATGCTATTAAATCTCCACTTTTAGATGAAGTAACATTAAGTGGAGCTCAAGGTATTATGGTGCATTGGACAGTAAATCCTAATATCCCTCTTAGTTCAGTAACAGATATTATGGAAGAGATAAATAATACTATAGATGGCGATGCTGATATTATTTTTGGTACAACTACAGATGATACACTTGATGAAGATGAAGTAAAAATCACAATTGTTGCAACAGGATTTGATAGTCCTGATGAACAAGATAATAATACAAATAAAGATAATGAAGTACAAGAAACTACAGTATTAACACCTAATGATCCTGAATATTATGATACTCCACCTTTAATGAGAGGGTATAGTATAAAGTTCCAATTATAATATCGATCTCTTGTGTTTAGAAAAATATTTACAAACAGTGCAGGAATTTTAGTATCTAGAATTTTTGGATTTATAAGAGATCTTTTAACTGCATCTATTTTAGGTGCAAATATATATAGTGATATATTTTTTGTAGCTTTTAAACTACCAAATCTATTTAGACGAATATTCGCAGAAGGTGCTTTTACACAAAGCTTCATACCTTCATATGCTCAAAGTAAACATAAAATACAATTTTCTACCATATTATTTTTAAAATTTACAGCTTTTATTATGCTTTTAAGTATCATAGTAACGCTATTTTCAAGTTATATTACAAGTGCAATTGCAATAGGGTTTGATAAAGCAACTATAGATTTAGCATCACCTCTTGTTGCTATTTGTTTTTACTACTTACCTTTGATATTTGTAGTTACATTTTTAGCTTCACTTTTACAATATAAACAACACTTTGCTACTAGTTCATTTTCTACAGCACTATTAAATATATCACTAATTGTAGCACTACTTTTAAGTGCATCTTATGATAAATATACAATTACATACTATCTATCTTATGGTGTTATAGTTGGTGGAATATTACAAGTAATAGTACACCTAATAGCAATTAAAAAGTTAAATATAAAATTTTTAACAAGTAAATATAATAAAAGTAAACAAGAGTTTAAAAGATCCAAATTTTACAATAAATTTTATCCAGCAGTATTTGGAAGTAGTTCTGCTCATGTTGCAGCATTTTTAGATACTTGGTTGGCATCTTTTTTAGTAAGTGGAACAATATCTTACTTGTACTATGCAAATAGAGTTTTTCAGCTTCCTTTAGCACTTTTTGCTATAGCTACTTCTGTTGCACTTTTTCCTAGTATTGCAAAGTTTATTAAAAATAACGATGAAGCCAAAGCTTTAGCATATTTACAAAAAGCTTTTTATATATTACTAGTACTTTTAGCAGCTGCTACAATCAT
This sequence comes from uncultured Helicobacter sp., assembly GCA_964482285.1. Lineage (GTDB taxonomy): Bacteria > Campylobacterota > Campylobacteria > Campylobacterales > Arcobacteraceae > CAIJNA01. Next base: position 90,230 of record CAYZWZ010000003.1, read on the forward strand.
AGGGATAGTATTTGATAAATTTATAGTTGAACTTCTATTTCAAAGGGGAGCATTTACTATAGAAGATACTAAAAATACTGCTATTATACTTACTATGTATCTAGTGGGATTAATACCTTTTGGAATATCAAAAATATTTTCTTTGTGGTTGTATTCTTATAACTTACAAGGAAAAGCTGCAAAAATAACTATGATATCTTTAGTATTTAATATTGTACTTTCACTAGCACTTATTATACCTTATGAAGCAGTAGGTTTAGCCCTTGCTAGTAGTTTATCTGGATTTGTATTACTTCACTTGACATTAAAAGAGTTTGGATATAAAAAATTTATTAAAATATTAAAAAAACAATATTAATATTTTTTTCCTTGATATAGATAACCAATTACGGGTTTATTTTTCTTGTTTATATATTTAACTTTTAACCATAGGTCATCATTTTTATATAGTTTTTTTAAAACTTCTACTTTCATACCTTTTGATAAAACATTTAAAATAGTACTATTGTTTGAAGAATCAATTCTTAAGTTTTGAAATGTATTTTTAATAATAAATAATGCTTTTATTTTTTTAGCTTTAGCTTTAGTTTTTTTAACTTCTTTAACTTTATTTTCTTTAATTTGTACAATTTTATTTATATCATTACTAATAATAAGTGATTGTTTATAATTATTTAGTAAAGTATTAAAGTCATTGTTATCTTCAGCGAATAAATTTGTAACTAAAAATAGTAAAAAAATATATTTCATAGCTTATCTATCCTTACATTTTAAATTTAATAAAGTCATTGTAACTAAGACCTTTAGAGTATAAAAAACCTTGACCCATATGACAACCAATATCTGTAAGAATATTTTCTTGTTCTAAACATTCTATACCTTCTGCAATTACAGAATATCCAAGATCTGTAGATAATTGTATTATTGCATGAGTTATTGCAAAATCATCTTGATGTACTGATATCTCATCTACAAATGATTTATCAATTTTAATAATATCAACTGGTAATTTTTTTAAATAACTCATTGATGAGTAACCTGTTCCAAAATCATCAATTGATATAATAAACCCTAACTCTCTTAATTGAGTTAGTATTTCAATATTTTTATCTAAATTATCAATTATTGAATATTCCGTTAATTCTAACTCTATTGATTTTGCGTCAATATTATATTTATTCACAATATTGATAAAATGGTTTACGATATCTTTTTGTTCTAACTGATAGCTAGATATATTTACTGATATTATTTCAATATCAAGTCCTATATCTTTCCATTTCCTAAGTGTTTCACAAGCTTTATTTAATACTAAATCACCAATCTCAACTATCATTTTATTACCTTCAGCAATAGGTATAAATTCTGCTGGAGATACAGTTCCTAAGTTATCATCAGTTAATCTTATTAACATCTCACAACTTTTACATCTATATGTATTTAAATTATATTTAGGCTGGTATACAAAATCAAAACTTTCATTTTTTATTGCTTTTTTAATTGCTGATTCAACTTCTAATCGTCTCATAAGATCAGTATTTAATTTATCTGTAAAGAATTTATAGTTATCTCTACCTGTATCTTTTGCATGATACATTGCTGCATCTGCTTTTTTCATCAATTCTGATATTGATGTTCCATCATCAGGATATATAGAAATACCAATACTAGCTGAAGTATGAATGTTATTACCACCAATATTCATAGGTTCTCTAGCTACATCTAATAATTTTGTAGTTATTTTTGAGATATCTTTTATATCTTGTAAAGATTCTAACATAATAACAAATTCATCACCACCAATTCTAGCTATAGTATCTACTTCTCTTAGCACATCACTTAATCTGTTACTAACCATTTTTAGCATCTCATCACCGATATTATGACCTAGTGTATCATTGATATGTTTAAATTTATCGAAATCTATAAATAGTATAGCTAATTTACTTTTATCTCGTTTACTTACTTTTATGGCATGTTCTGCGATATCTTCAAATTTTGCTCTATTTGGAAGAGATGTTAAAAAATCAAATGATGCTAAAAATTGTGCAGCTTTTTGAGCAGTAATATCAAGTCTAATTGCACTATATCCTATAATATTATTAAAATCATCATAATCTGCAGTAATAATAGCATCAACCCAATAATAGCCACCATCTTTTTGTAAATTTTTAACTTCACCTCTCCAAGTTTTTCCAGATTTTATAACTTTCCACATATCTTCAAAACTCTCTTTTGGCATATCTGGATGTCTTACTATATTATGTGGTTTTCCTATTAGCTCCTCTTTACTATATCCACTAATATTTATAAAAGCTTGACTAGCATATGTAATAATTCCTTTTTTATTAGTTTTAGATGATATTACATATTTATCAAGAAGATTTGTTAGTGTTTGTAATTCTTTATTTTTATATTCAAGTTCTAACTCTTTTTCTTTTGTTATATTTATTTGTATTTTTAATAATAATAAACTTTTAATTCTTGATATAAATTCAACACCATTATCATACATCTTTCGAACATAATCATTTGCTCCAGCTTCTTCTAAACCTATTTTTAATGTTTCAATATCATCTTTTGCTGTTGCAAGTAATATCATAACTTCATCAAGTTTTAACTCTTCTCTAATATACCTACAAGCTGTTATCCCATCCATCTCAGGCATTGTAATATCTAATATTATTAGGTCAACTTTATTTGATGCTAAATATTCAATAGCTTCTTTTGCACTAGATAGATAGTTTACATTATTAAATCCTTCAAGATCTAATATACCTTCCATTAATAATAAATTATCTTCTAGATCATCAACAACAAGTATTTTTAAATCGTAAATTTTTGTATTCATTAATTTTTCTCTTTTTGTAAACATATAATAAAGTTTGTATTATTATCTCTTGTTGATATTTGTATAGAACCATTTAAAGCTTTAATGGTATATTTAATAACACTTAATCCTAAACCTAAGTCTTTATAATTATCTTTATTATTAAATAGTTCTTTTATCTCATCTTCAATTATTGTACCATTATTTTTAATATCTATTATTAT
>CAYZWZ010000004.1:0-78483 GCA_964482285.1 uncultured Helicobacter sp.
ACACGACGCTCTTCCGATCTTAGCACCATAGATATAGAAGTACCTGTAGAATAACCTTCAAATACACCACTTAAAATCTCTATTGTATCGCTTTCTATTCTACTTGTTGCATATTTACCACCTGGTTTTCTTCTATCCATTTCATTTTGGATAAACTCTTCATCGATTTTAATACCAGCAGGTACTCCATCAACTATACACCCTAGTGCTTTACCGTGTGATTCTCCAAAAGTTGTAAATTTAAATTTAATTCCAAAGCTATTCATTACTCTTGACCATTTAATTGTTCTAATACAACTTTTGCAGCTGCTTGTTGTGCTAGTTTTTTACTTTTACCTTTTGCAGTTGTATAGTTTTTATCACCAATCCATAAAGATAATTCAAACTCTTTTTGATGATCAGGCCCAGTAGCACTTTCAAGTTTATAAATTGGAATAACACCAAACATAGCTTGAGTTACTTCTTGTAAAGCTGTTTTATAGTCACTAAATAGATTATCTAAAGTGATATTTTCATAGTTTTTATCTAATAGATCTAAAATAATTGGTTTTAAAACCTCTAATCCAGCTTCTATATAAATAGCTCCCATTATTGCTTCAAAAGCATCTGAAAGAATTGAAGCTTTATTTCTACCCTTATTTCTCTCTTCTGCATCTGATAGATATATATAATCACCTAGATTAATTGCATTTGCTAATTTTGTAAATCCTTTTTCATTTACAAGATTTGCTCTTAATTTTGATAGATCACCTTCAGCTGATTTTGGAAATTTTTTAAATAAAAATTCTCCAACTATAAGATTTAAAACTGCATCTCCTAAAAACTCTAGTCTTTCATTGTTGTATGCTTTTTTAAAACTTTTGTGTGTTAGTGCCTCGATTATTAGGTCTTTATTCTTAAACGAATAACCCAAACACTTTTCTAATTCATTGTAATGTTTCATTTTTTCCCTTTATAAATTTAATTTTGCTTTTAATTTTTCAGCTTCACTTCTTGCTAAATAATCACATCTTTCATTTTGTTCATGTCCATCATGACCTCTAACCCAAGTAGCTTTTATTTTATGTTTCTTTGCTATTTTAACATAATCTTGCCAAAGTTCAAGATTTTTGACAGGTTTTTTACCTGCAGTTTTCCAATTGTTTTTTATCCAATTTGGTAGCCATTCATTAATACCTTGAACTACATATTTGCTATCACTAATTATTTCAACTTCACAAGGCTCTTTTAAAGCTTCAAGACCTTTTATTACACCTAAAAGCTCCATTTGGTTATTTGTAGTATTCTCTTGTGCACCACTAAGCTCTTTGATTGTATCTTTGTATTGTAAGATTGTACCCCAACCACCAGGTCCAGGGTTACCTAAACTACTTCCATCACTGTAGAGATGAATTTTTTTCATAAAAATCCTTTGCTAAACTTTGTTTTACATCAAAACTCAATATACTATTACAGTGTGGACACCTTGTAGTATATATTGGATGTGTATTTTTACAAATATTACATATAAAATTAAAATTCAAATCAATAGCAATTTTATGTTTATAGTTGTTTGTTGCAATTAATACATCAAGTTCAAATATTTCACTAGAATCACTTGTATTGATATAATTTTTTGCGCTATATAATTGACTTAAAAACTTATGTTTTTTTATTTTTTGGATATCTAGACTATCTTTTGGTAGATACCAAAGTAGATCAATAATAGTTTTTAATTCAAAACTATTTATATTTTTCCAAAAATATTCCCTATCAAACCTTAATAAGAACTCTAAAACCATCCTTTGAATTGAATTATTTCCTTCTAATTGTACAAGAAGTTTTTTTGCTTTATTTTCAAAACTTAGCAATGGATCTTCTATTATTGAGATTGTATTTATATATAAATATTCATCTTCAACATCAACATCTAGCTCATCTAAAGATCCTAATACTTCAAAACATTTTGGATAGTTTTTTAATTTTTCATATATAACTAAAAGTGCTTTTAGAGCTTCAGTATTATGGGGATTAAACTTTACTATTTTTAAATAAATATCTTTACTTCTTTGTAAAAAACCACTTTTAAAATATGTTTTTCCTAATAATTCTAATAACTCCTCTTTTTTTGTTTGCTCTTTTACATGTTCTAGTAAAGATAAATAAACATTGATAGCTTTATTTATATCACCTTTTTTTAAAAAGATCGATGCAATTAAGATAATAGAATCAAATGGAATATTATAAGTTTTATATAAACTTATATAATCTTCCTCTTCTAGGTCATTTAGTTCAAACTTTTTTAGAAGTTTTTTATACTCTTTTCTTGATTTTCTTTCATTATAAATATTAAAAGAGTATGTAAAAAATGATGCTAGAAATATAAGTACAAATATTGCAATTATACCAAAAATTGGATCTCTATAATCAAAAACTAATTCATTCAAATATTTACCTTTTAATTTCTAAAATCAGCTGAATATTTTGAATTGAAGCTGATTATTTTTTCAATATCTTTTGTTGTATAATTTTTATCAGTCTCTTGATTGATAATATCGTTTCTTATTTTCATAGTTAATTTTGAAATAGCACTATGTAATACTTGACTATCTCCTGAAAAACTGTTGTCTTGTAATAGTTGATTCATAATTGTTACAAAATTTTTGTATTCATTTAAAACATCAGCAGATGATATAATAGCTAATCTATGTGTTATAAATTGTAAGTTTATTATATCTTTCTCTTCAATTTTATCACACATAGACATGTTTTCTAATAGGTCAAAAAGCTTTTCATATGTATTTGTTTTTAGTTCTAAAAATCTAATACTTTGCTCTTTTTGTATCTCAACTGTTGTTTGCTTGTTAAGCAATAAAGATGTAATAAATATAGTAGCTAAGGTACCAAGTATTATTAAAACTATCTCTTGGGTAAAAGGAACAGTATCTGTTACTTTATATGCATATCTTAAAAATGCATAACCTGTTAGTAAAGTTATAAATGATAATAATAAATATAAAAATTGTTTGTTTTTCAATTTAATCCTTAAAATAATGTATGTAATTAATATTATATCTTATATGTGTATATAATTAGCTTTACTTAGCTATAATAATACTAATGATAGCAAAAAGTTCAATAGAAAATTTAAAAAACAATCTTGATGTAGTAGATATTATCTCACAATATGTACAAGTAAAAAAAGCAGGAGTAAACTTCAAAGCCTGCTGCCCTTTTCATGGAGAAAAAACACCTTCATTTGTAATAAGCCCATCAAAGCAAATATACCATTGTTTTGGTTGTGGAGTAGGTGGTGATAGTATAAAGTTTGTGATGGAATATGAAAAGCTTTCATATCCAGAAGCTATAGAAAAATTAGCATCTATGGTTAATTTTACTTTAGAATATGATAACAATAGTGCAAATTATGATTATAAAGTTATTGAAAAACTAAATGAATATTATGTAAAATTATTATCTAGTAAAAAAGAAGCTTATGATTATATCTTAAGTAGGGGTATATCAAACTCATCTATAGAAAAATTTCAAATAGGTTATGCTCCAAGTTCAAACGAAACATTAAATTATTTAAAATCAAACTTTCTAAATTTAGCACAAGCCCAAGATTTTGGTCTAATAGATAGTGGTCAAAATGGACTATACGCAAGATTTATAGAAAGAATCACATTTCCTATTTATTCTCTTAGTTCAAAACTTGTTGGTTTTGGTGGTAGAACAATAACTGGACATAATGCAAAATATATAAACTCTCCTCAAACAAAGATGTTTAATAAATCAAAACTTCTTTATGGATATAACCTAGCAAAACAAAATATATATAATAAAAAACAAATAATAGTAACAGAGGGTTACTTAGATGTTATTATGCTTCATCAAGCAGGTTTTGATAACTCCGTAGCAACTTTAGGAACAGCACTTACACAAGAGCACTTACCAATACTAAATAGAGGTGAACCAAAAGTTGTTGTTGCTTACGATGGAGATAAAGCTGGTTTAAATGCCGCATTAAAAGCATCTATAATATTAAGTCAAAATGGATTTGATGGTGGAGTTGTTATATTTACAGATGGATATGATCCAGCTGATATGGTAAAAGAGAATCAAATAGAAGAGTTAAATAAAATGTTCTCAAACCCTCAATCATTTGTAGAGTTTGCAATAAATACACAAATAGATCAATATGATATAAAAAATCCAAATGAAAAACAAAAAGCACTAGCAGTTTTAAATGAATATTTACAATCACTAAATCCTATAATGCAAGAGGAGTATAAACCATACTTAGCGAGTGCATTAAATATAAACTCTTCTCTTGTTCAAATAAGAAATACAACACTACAACACTCGCCAAAACAAATTAATTTATCACAAATAGATATTGCCGAGTTAAGTATAGTAAAAACACTTTTAGAAAATAAGCAATATATAAAATATATAAAAGATACAAATATATTTTCAACTCATACTCAAGAGTTAGTAGATGTGATGCAAAATATAAATATAGATAACTTAAGAGGGCTATTACTTCAAGATGAGATAAAATTATATAGTGAAGATGAACTAAAACAACAACTAATAATGCTAACTATACCTTATTATGAAAAGTTATTACAACAAATACCAAATGATAAAGAGCTTGATACAAAAACAAAGATGAGAAAAATAAGAGAAACAAAAGATACAATACTTCAACTAAAAAAAGGTAGATTATGAGATGTAAACTAAGAATAAATATGTCAAAAACTGATCAAATGGTAAGATTTTATTTATCTATAGTTCTTATGGTATTAGCAGTTTCAACATCAAATTATCTTTTTCTTATTTGTACAATAGTTTTAATTTATGCTGCTTTAAAAAGAAGATGTTTTATATATGGATTATTTAGAATAAATAAAAATATCTCAAAAGATAGTTATTATGAAGAGTTATTTATAAAACACAATAAATATAAAATAGCAATATATGAAAATGATGGAAAAATAGTATATAAAAATAATAAATTTAAAGAATTTTATGAAGATATAAATTATATTCAAGATTTAGTATCAAAAGTTCAAAATATACAATACGATTATATTGAAGATGAAGAATTAAATATCTGTTATATATAAAATATATTTATATAACATTGCTTTAACTAAAAAAATAGTAAAATTTCAAAAAAATAAAAAGGTATACAATGGAATTTTTACATACAGATAGAGCGCCAGCAGCAATAGGACCATATTCTCAAGCAGTAAAAGTAAATGGTTTTTTATACTCTTCGGGGCAAATAGCACTTACAGCTGAAGGTAAAATGCTAGAAAATGACATCAAAAAACAAACAAGACAAATTTTTGCTAATTTAAGAGCTATATTAGAAGATAATGGTGGTTCAATAGAATCTATTATTAAAATTAATATATTTTTAACAGATATGAATGATTTTGGAATTGTTAATGTTTTAATGGCAGAAGAGTTCGGAGATCATAAGCCTGTAAGATCAACAGTAGAAGTTGCAGGATTACCTAAAAATGCTAGAATTGAGATGGATATCATAGCAAAAGTAACAGAAACAATAAATTTCTAAGGTTTGTTTAATCAAACTTTAATGAAAAGCGAGGTATAATTCGCTTCATAAATTATCAAAAGGTGTATAAATGTACGCAATTATTAAAAATGGTGGAAAGCAATATAAAGTTCAAGAGGGTGATATTCTAAATCTTGATAAAATGAGCAAAGAGCCAAAAGAAACTGTAGAATTTACAGAAGTTATAGCTGTTAACGATGGTTCAACTTTAAAAACAGGTGCTGATGTATCTAGTGCTAAAGTAACAGCTGAGGTTATTGTTGAAGGTAGAGATAAGAAAGTTATTATTTACAAAAAAAGAAGAAGAAAAGATTCAAAACTTAAAAGAGGTTTCAGAAGAAGCTACACTAAAGTTAGAATTACTAAAATAGCAGCGTAAGGGGATACTATGGCACACAAGAAAGGTCAGGGAAGTACACAGAATAATAGAGATTCAGCAGGTAGAAGACTTGGTGTTAAGAAATTTGGTGGTGAAGTTGTAAGAGCTGGAAATATTATTATTAGACAAAGAGGAACAAAAGTTCATGTTGGGTCTAATGTAGGTATCGGTAAAGATCATACAATTTACGCATTAATCGATGGTGTAGTAAAATTTGAAACTAAAGACAAAAAAAGAAAAAAAGTTTCTGTTTACGCTTCATAATAAAGAAGATTAATCAAATATTATTAAAGGCATCGTAGCTTGGCTATGGTGCCTTTTTTAGTTTATTATAATTAACACTCAAATGAGATAGAATATATTTTATTTTAGTGTTAATAATACTATTTAAAATAGTCAAAAAGGAAAAAATATGTTTGTAGATAACGCAAAATTCACATTAGTTTCTGGAAAAGGTGGACCAGGATGTTCATCATTTAGAAAAGAAAAATTTGTAGTAAAAGGTGGACCAGACGGTGGAGATGGTGGAAAAGGTGGAGATATTTACTTTGTAGTAAATAATAACACTGATACATTATCTTGGTTTAAAGGTAGACATTCACTAAAAGCTCAAAATGGACAACCAGGTATGGGAAGCCGTATGACTGGAAAATCAGCTCCAGATTTAGAACTTAGAGTTCCATCAGGTACACAAGTAATAGATACAAATACAGGTGAAGTTTTAGCTGACCTTGTAAAAGAGGGTGAACGATTTAAAGTACTTGAAGGTGGAAAAGGTGGTATGGGAAATTATCACTTTAAAAACTCAAGAAACCAAGCACCTACATATTTTCAACCAGGATTACCTGGTATAACTCAAGATATTACACTTGAACTAAAACTAATAGCAGATGTAGGATTAGTAGGTTATCCAAATGTTGGAAAATCAACTTTAATCTCTGTATGTTCAAATGCTACACCACAAGTTGCAAACTATGAGTTTACAACACTTACACCAAAATTAGGTGTTGTTGAAGTTGGTGAATATAGTTCATTTGTTATGGCAGATATCCCTGGTATTATTGAAGGTGCTAGTGATGGTAGAGGTTTAGGATTAGAGTTTTTAAGACATATTGAAAGAACTAAAACTTTATTATATCTAATTGATATGGCAAACTATAGAGAGATGTTAGATCAATATAATGTACTAAGAGAAGAAGTAGCAAAATATTCACCAGAATTAGCTACTAGAAAATTTGCAATTGTATTAAGTAAAGTTGATGCTATTAGTGAAGAAGAACTAAATGAAAAAACTGAGCAATTTATAAAAGATATCGGTTTTGAAGTATCAAAAGAAAACCCATATGGTTTTGAAAAAGATAAAAAATATTTCTTACAAGATACTACATTTAGTGATTATAATAAAGAGCTTCCTTATTTTGTACTTCCAATTTCAAGTGCAACAAGACAAAATACACAAAGTCTAAGATTTGCACTATATGATCTAATAAATATAGAAAACAATAAATCACAAGAGTAAAAATGTCTAGAATCGTTCTAAAAGTAGGAAGTGCAGTACTAACTCAAGATGGTGAACTAGCTCTTGAAAGATTAGCAAACCTTGTAGAATTTATAGCAAAACTTAAAGAGAAAAATAATGAAATAATACTTGTTAGTTCAGGAGCAGTTGCTGCTGGATATACTTTACTAAAACTTGATAAAAGTAAAGTTCAAAATAAGCAAGTATTAGCATCTTTGGGGCAACCTTTATTGATGAAAACATATTTTAAGAAGTTTTCAAGATTTAATTTAATCTCATCTCAAGTATTACTAGAAGCGACAATTTTTGATGATAATACAAGATTAAATCATGCAAAAGAAGCTATAAATGTGATGCTTGAAAATAATATAATACCAATTATAAATGAAAATGATGTAACAGCAATTGATGAGCTTGTATTTGGAGATAATGATCAATTATCTGCACATGTTGCTTATAACTTTGATGCTAATATGTTAGTAATTTTAACAGATATAGATGGATACTATGATGATAATCCAAAAGCAAATCCAAATGCAAAACTACAAAAAATAGTATCAACTATAAGTAAAGATGAATTAGAAGCTACAAGTACAGCTAATAGTGAATTTGCAACTGGTGGTATAGTAACAAAGCTAAAAGCAGCAGATTTTTTACTAAAACATAATATACCTATGTTTTTAGCAAATGGATTTGACTTAACAAATATAAAAAAATATATGCTAGAAAATATCCATGAAAGTGGAACACTTTTTAAAAAATAGGAGATAGTAAATGTCTAAAAAAATAATTTTTATGGGTACACCAGATTATGCAACTACAATTTTGAAAAAACTTGTAGAGTTAAGATATGATATTGTATCACTTTTTACACAAGAAGATAAAAAAGTTGGACGAAAACAGATCCTAACACCTCCTCATATAAAGCAATATATATTAGATGAAAATATAAATATTCCAGTATTTCAACCAAAAACTCTAAAAGAGGCTGGTATTAAAGAGATAATAAAAGCTTTTGATGCTGATTTAATAATAGTAGCAGCTTATGGTCAAATACTTCCTGAAAATATACTTAATATTGCTCCATGTATAAATCTACATGCTTCACTTCTACCAAAATATAGAGGTGCTAGTCCTATTCAACAATGTTTACTAAACAAAGATAAATACACAGGAGTTACTGCTATGCATATGGAAGCAGGGCTTGATAGTGGAGATATACTATCTTTAAAATATTTAAAGATTGAAGATTTTATGGATGTTGAATATCTATTTAATAATCTAGCTACATTAGCAGCTGATCTTACAGTAGATGTTATTGAAAACTATGAAAATATAAATCCAATAAAACAAAACAATGCAAAAGTATCGCACTGTGGTAAAATCACAAAAGATGATGGTAAAATATCTTTAGATGATGCAAGTAATGTTATAGCAAAATTTAAAGCATATAAATTTTGGCCAGGTATTTATTTAGAAAGTGGTTTAAAACTAAAAGATATAGAACTAAATGAAACAAATAGTATAAATAATGAAGGTGAGATATTAGCTATAAATAAAACTGATATAATTGTTGGATGTCAAAAGGGTAGTATAGTTATTAATAGAGTTCAGCAACCTTCTAAAAAAGAGATAAGTGTAACTGACTTTGTAAGAGGTTCACACTTAAATATAGGTGATGTTATAGTTTAAAACTAAACTAAAAACATCACTTGTGATAAAAGTATCATAATAATCACTAAAACAAATGGGAATAGATGACTTTTAAAAATCCAAGGATCTATCCCAAAAAACTTTTGATTAAATCCCCTAAATCCAAGCCAAAGACCAAAAAATATTTTAATACTTAGTAAGATTTGAAAGTTACTTAAAGTGCCATCTTTTATCTCTCCAAATATATTAGCAGCTAAAAAAATACCTGTAGCAACTGCTAAAAGTAGTGCATTTGGCACCACTTTTCTTACATGCATCATAATAGCTTCTCTTGCTTTTTTATACTCTTGTGGATCTAATGATTGTTGCATTTTAGACATGAATAGATTATCTGTAAATAAAAATCCACCATAGGTAAACACTGCAAAAATATGTACTATATGTATAAAGTCATAAGCCATAATATAATATTACTTTTTAATGAAATCACATTTTAAATAAATAGTAGTGCCATTGATTTTACCTTCAATATGGTTTTCTACATTACCTATTCTTATGTTTTTAACAACAGTTCCTCTTTTTGCTGTGAAGTTTGCACCTTTTACATCAAGATCTTTTATAAGTGTAACTGTATCACCAGCTTCAAGTTTATTTCCATTTGCATCTTTTCTGATCTCATCTTCATCTTCAGGATTGGTAATACCTTCTTTTGCCCAAGCTAAAGTATCATCTTCAAGATACATCATATCAAGCATATCTTGATTACCTAGTTTTGTAAGAGTTCTATATGCTACAACTTTAACAGCTTCAACTTCACTCCACATAGAATCATTTAAACAATACCAATGTGATTCTTCAAGTTCACCATTTAATTGAGTATTACAAGTAGAACAAACTACTATTTTTTCATCTCTAGGTTCTACAGTATATTCTACTAAACCATCTTCGCTTTTACATAATTCACAAATATTATTTGCTCTACTTAATAAATCTTTATCAATACTCATTTTAAACCTTTGTTATAATTTTTGCCATTATATCAAAAAGTTGTATAGTATGACTTTAACCCAAATTATGAAATAGTGTTTTATACTTTAATAGTAGGTATTTATCAATAATAATTTCACCATATTTTATTCCAAATAAATGTATCATTGTTACTTTTCACTATCATTTGGATCATCATATAAATTTTTTATAACTCTTTTGGTTTTAATATATTATTTACAAAAGGTATAGAAGATATTAGTTTTACTTTATTACTTATAAGTCCAGATAATAAGCTTTTGAACATATCATTATAAAGCTCTTCATATATTTCTTGAACATCTAAAAAATCATCAATAATAAGGGAACTTAGTCCATGAAGAGATGCCCATATTATTATAGCTTGTTTATAGCTATCCTCTTTTTTTATTATACCACTTTCTTGACCATCTTGAACGGTCTGTTTAAGTGATACAAATGCTTTACATGAATCATCCTTAATACTTAGTAAACTCTCTCTAAGTGGAGCATATTTTTTACCAAAAAGTAGTCTATATAAGTTTGGATTATCTTTTGCCCAATAAATATATCCTTTTGTAGCTAAATAAAATCTATCTACTAAATTTTCATTTTTATTTAATAATATTGGTGATATATGTTTATCAAACTCATCAAATCCTACTTCAATTATTGTTTTGATTAGATCATCTTTTGAAGAAAAGTGTCTATATATGGCACTTCTACTTGTGCCTGTTTTATCTGCTAAGATTTTTAAAGTAAGATTTTCTATATCATCATTATGTATAAAATCAAATGCTATTTTTAAAAATTCCTCTTTGAGGTTTCCATGGTGGTAGTCTTTTCTTATCATAATATATTATATCACAAAAGAATTTATATATCTAGTTTAAAATATGTTGACATTGTTCACATAATATGTTACCATTGTTTACATTTAAATATGGAGAGAGTATATGAAACAATATATAAACTTGTTAAATAGGTACAAATACCTAATAATAGTATTTTTTACCATTATTGTAGCAACTTTAAGTATTAGCTTAAAAAATATAGCTTTTGAGGGTAGTTATAAAATATGGTTTGATAAAGATTCTAAAATACTAAAAGATTATGAAGATTTTAGACTAAATTTTAGTGGTGATGATATTTTTTATATTGCATTTGAAGACAATTCAAAAGATGGTGTTTTTAATAAAAAAGCAATAAATACAATCATGGAGCTAACATACGAGTTTGAAGATATAGATGGTGTGGAAGATGTGAATTCACTAACAAATTATCCTTATATGAGTGATAGTGATGATAATTTTAAAGTGGAAGACTTTATAGAAGATTTTGATAATTTAAAACAAAAAAGAAAAATAGCACTTCAAGATAAACTAATTTTAAATCAACTTATAAGTAGAGATGGTAAAACTACAGCAATAAGTGTAAAATTAAGTGAAGAGTTAGGTAGTAATGAAGAGGTAAATATATATGTTTATAAAAAAATACTTCAGATACTAAATACTTATGAGGAAAAAACTGCTTATAAGTTTTATCTAAGTGGAACACCAGCTGTTACTGCTTCACTTGTAATTGTATCTCAAAATGATGCAATGATTCTTATGCCATTAGCAGTAGTTATTGTAACTTTATTATTGTTTATATTATTTAGAAGCTTTATAGGTGTTTTAATACCATCTGTTGTTATAGTATTTACTTTTTTATCTGTATTGTCTATACAAATTCTTTTAGGATATAAGTTAAATAACTTTACAGTAAATATCCCATCATTTGTAAGTTCTATAGCTATTGCTGATGCTATGCATTTATATTTAGCATGGATCTATTATAAGACAAGATCTAGTACAAACAAAGAAGCTGTATATCTTGCTATGAAAAATAATATTTTACCAATAGCACTTACTAGTATCACTACAGCTATTGGTTTTGCTACACTTGGATTTAGTTCTATTGAACCTATTTCAACTCTAGGAGTAGCAATTACAAGTGCTGCACTTTTGGCATTTATATTTAGTATTACAATTGCACCATCAATATTACTTATATTAAAAGATAATTATAAAATAAAAAAAATAAACTTTTTTGATATATCAAATATAAAAGGGTATGGAAAATTTATATCAAATAATGATAAAAAAATAGTATATAGTTTCCTTATTGTCTTTATAGTTTTAGCATATGGTTTAACATATACAAAAATAGATAGCAATAGTATTAAGTATTTTAAAGATGACACGGTAGTAAGACAGGGTAGTAACTTTATAGAAGACAAACTAACAGGTGCTATGGTATATGAAGTTATTATCAATACTAAAGTAAAAGATGCAATTAAAGATAAAGAGTTTTTATCTACAGTAGTTAAGTTTGAAAAAGAGTTATATAAAAACTTTAAAAATGTAAGATTTACAAGTTCTATAAAAGATATTATTATTAAAGAGCAAGAGGTATTAAATCCAAATAGTTCTGAACTATTACCAAAAGATAAAAATCTAATAGCTCAGTATATATTACTATATAATATGAATCTACCTCAAGGAAAAAGTATAAATGATAAAATAGACTCAGACTATTCTAAATTAAGATTAACTATAAATAGCAATATTCAAGATACTAGTAAAGATTTAGCAATGATAGATTGGATAAATAACTGGTGGAAAATAAATACAAAGTATAGTTCATCAGTACAAGGTCAAACAACAATATTTGCATATATGCAAAAAAGTGTAAGTGATACTTTGATCACATCTATTAGTTTGACAATATTAATAGTAATAATTTTAATGTTAGCAATATTTAAAGATCTATCGTATACATTTTTATTTATGTTTCCAAATATTGCTCCAATTGTTCTAGTAGCAGGAGTTATGGGATATATTGGTATTACTATTGATATAGGTGTTGCTATTAGTGCAGCAGTTATATTAGGAATTGCAGTTGATGACACAATACATTTTTTTAGTAAATATTTTAAAGCAATTAAAGAGCAAAATTTTGAAAAGAGTATTGATTATATTATAAATAGTAGTGCAAGTGCGATGATACTTACAACACTTATTTTAAGTGCAACATTTAGTGTATTTGCTACAAGTAGCTTTATACCTAATATAAATTTTGCTATAGTTACAATAGTAGCTTTAAATATGGCTCTTATACTCGACTTGGTTTTATTACCTGCATTATTGAGTATAAAATATAAAAAACAAAATATTTAAGTGTTAATACTCTATTAACACTTGTAATATAAAATACAATATAAATTTTTAAGGAAAAAGATATGATAAAAAAATTATTATTAACTATAGGATTAAGTACAACACTACTTATGGCACAAACTGCAAGAGATATTATGCAAAAAGTGATCGATAGAGATGATGGTGATAAAATAATAACAAATATGCAGATGCAATTAATAGATAAAGCAGGGCATAAAAGAGTAAGAGATATGAAAACATACTCTATAGATATTGGAAAAGATGAAAAAAAATTAATTTTCTTTTTATCTCCTAGTGATGTTAAAAATACTGCATTTTTAACTTATGATTATAATGATGATGAAAAAGATGATGACCAATGGTTATACCTTCCAGCATTAAATAAAACAAAAAGAATACCAGCTAGTGATAAAGATAGCTCTTTTATGGGAAGTGATTTCTCATATTTTGATATGACAAAACCAAACCTAAATGACTTTAACTTTAAAATTATAAAAGAGGCCATTGTTAAAAGAAAATGGGGAAATGAAGATGTATGGCTTATTGAAATTTTACCAAAAACAAAAGCTATAAGTGAAGAAACAGGATATTTAAAATCTGTGGCTTATGTAAAAAAAGAAAACTATATGATAACTAGAGCAAAATATTATTTAAGAAAAGCCAAAAGAGTTAAATATATGGATGTTAAAAAATTCCAAAAAATTGATGGAATTGATGTAGCTACTATTACAACAATGACTACCAAAAAAGGTAAAAGAACATTACATAAAACAGTATTAATTCAAAGTGATGTAAAAATGAACCAAAAAAGTGTAACAGAAGATATGTTTACAACAAGAACTATTGAAAAAGGTATCTAATATGTTTTTTAATAGTTTAGTTAAATTATCTATTGCTACAACTATGGCATTAAGTATCTCTACACTTAATGCTGATGAATTTGATGATGATGGATTTGGTGGTGAAGAAGAGATAAAAATAGTAAAACAAGAAGCTAAAAAGCCATATAGTTTATATGGAAATATAAAAACTTCAACAAGTTATAATACTAGTAAAAATGAAGGTATTTCATCTTTAAAACTATCTACAAATACACATCTAGATTATGATATAAATGATAAGATGAAATTTAAATCAACTCTAAATGCTTATATAGATGATAAAATAGATATAAAAGATGATTATGATATCGATTTAAATGAAGCATATATTCAAATGAAGTTAACTTCAAAAATTGATTTTACTATAGGTAGACAAATAGTAGTATGGGGAAAATCTGATAATATTAGAATAACAGATAATCTAAATCCTATGGATCTTACAACACCTGGTATGACAGATATAAAAGATCTAAGACTTGGTAGGTTTATGAGTAAGTTAGATTATGCAACTTCAAATAGATGGGATATTAGTACAATTATACTACATGAAAATAGATACTCAACTATGCCTCAAAGTGGTAGTGAATATTATATACCTGTACAGTTTCCTAATGAACCAAGTAATAGTATAGATAATAGTGCATTAGCAATTAGTGCCAGTGCAAATTTACAAGGTTCTGATATAGCATTTTATGCTTTAAATGATTGGGTTGATAATAAAACATACAAAACAAATATGTTAGGTTTTGCTTATAATATTGTAAAAGGTAGTTATTTATTTAAAACAGAAGCTGCATATTTTGATAACTATGATAGTGATTTAGAAGATAGTAAAATAGATGCTTTAGCTGGTATTGAATATACAGGTTTTACTGATACTACATTATCTTTTGAATTAGCAAATAAAAATGATCAAATACAATATGCTTTAAGAGCAACTAAAAGTTATATTAATAATACTTTAGATTTAACACTATTATATAATGTATATGGAAAAAGTTTAGATGAGGGTGGATTTGTTAGAGCGTGGGCTGATTATGATATAAATGATCAATTCACAAGTAGTGTTGGATATATAAATTATCTAAACTCTAAACAACGAAACTATTTTGATTCTATTGAAGATAAGGATAGGTTATTTGCTAGTTTAGCTTATAACTTCTAAAAAGAGATATAAATATGAAAAAATTATTATTAGTAGAAGATGATTTAATCCTAGGAGAGAGCTTACAAGAGCTATTAGAGTCTGAAGATTTTGAAGTGATATGGGTAAAAGATGGAAATGAAGCTTTAAGTATCACTTATAATAATAATTTTGACATATATCTATTTGATGTTGATATACCTTTTCTTAATGGTTTTGAGTTATTAAAAAGCTTAAGAGACAGTGGTGATAGTACACCTTGTATATTTCTAACTGCAAAAGTAGATATATCATCTTTTAGTACAGGTTTTGATGTAGGAGCCGATGATTATGTAAAAAAACCTTTAGAGTTTGATGAGTTGATTATCCGTATCAATTCTCAAATCAAAAAATCTTTTAATACATATAGCGATCAAATAAATTATAAAGATATTGTTTATAATATAAAAACACAAACAATATTAAAAAAAAATGATGAGGTTATTTTATCCCCTATAGAGTATAAGTTATTTGAACTATTTATTAAAAATATAAATAAAACAATATCTAAAGAAGATATACTTTATAGTATTCACGATGGTGATGAGGGTAGTGAAAATGCCCTTCGTGTACAAATATCAAAACTAAAAAAACTAGGACTTGATATTATAAATCAAAGAGCAGTAGGATATAAATTAGTAAAATGACAAAATATGAAAAAAAATCATTTATAAAAATATTTTTAGGATATTTTATCTCAGTAGCAATCTTTGTTTTAATACTTGGATATTTATATTTTAAACAACACCAAACAATAATACTTCAAAACACAGCAATGCAGATGCATCAATATATTTTAAAACTAAGACAATCAAATTTTAAATATAATAAAATAGGATATAACTATGAGATAGTTGATTTTATAAAAGTTAAAAAAACACTACCAATTAGAGATAAAGATGTGTTTTATAAAGCTTTTACAAATAATCTTGTTATAAAAGTAGATGCAAATATAGTTGATAAGCAAATATCAAAATTAAAAACATATGTAATAGTTGCACAAGTATTACTTTTATTATTTTTTGCACTTGTATCTTATTTATTAACTCAAAGATCTTTACAGCCTATGATAGAAGCTTTTAATCATCTAGATAATTTTACAAAAGATCTAATACATGATCTAAATACACCAGTTACATCAATTCTACTAAATACAAAGATGTTAAAAAAACAAGCTGATGAAACTACTATAAAAAAGATAAATAGAATTGAAAGTTCTGCTAAAAATATATCTTCACTATATGCAAATTTAGAGATTTTATTAAATGGAAATAAATTAAGTAAAAAAGATTTTGATCTATCTATCATTATAGAAGATCTAATAAGTGAATATAAAATTATATACCCAAATATAGATTTTATATTTGAAAAAAAGATTATAAAAGTAAATTCAAATAGTATTGCAATCAAAAGGATACTTGATAATATCATATCAAATGCTTGTAAATATAGTAGAGTTAATAGTCCTTTTATAAATATAGAGTTTAAAAATAATACTTTATATATAAAAGATAATGGAAAAGGTATAAAATACCCTAAGAAGATATTTCAAAGAAACTATAAAGAGGATGATAATGGATATGGTATAGGTATGCATATAGTATATAAACTATGTAGTGAGCTAAATCATACTATAGAGATAGAATCAGTACAATATAAAGGTACACAAGTAAGTATTAGCTTCTAAAGAGCTAGTATTTATAAAAAAGCTATAAACCTAATGCCCACTCATAAAATGGCATAACTTCACAAGGTATATCATCTATATATAAACTATGTTGATTTGAAATAGTAACTATATTTATATTATCAAATTCTATATCATCTTTTATAGATAAAATTTTAGCACTAATACTTGCTAGTTGTATATTGATATAAAAAGGTATCACTAAAATAATAGTTTTACTACTTGGTATATAAAAATCAATCTTATCATAATAACATACATCTTTATATCTTGAATAAATCTCTAAAAATATCATATTAGAAAATACTGCATTAAAGTTTTTATTAAATGACACACTATGCATAAAAGCATGATTATAAATAAATAACTTTTTAGTAGTATTTGGTGAATTATATTTTGGACAAAATATAATAGTATTATTTTGTTCAAACTCTTTTATTTGTTTGTAAAAAAAGTCTTTAGATATTTTCATGGTTTTTTTCAACTCATTATATAACCAAAAAGTTGATTTTAATAATGAGGTATTTCTAATTAAAAGTTCAAGTATTTTATAAGATGTATTATTTTGATTGATTAGTTGTATGATCTCTTTATTTCTATTTTGTTTTTTATTATCTTTATAATCTATAAGTTCAGCAATATTTCCATACTTTAAAAAACTATTAAAACTATTAGTAGTATTTTGATGTTTTATATCAAATGATAAATACTCCTCAAAATCAAGAGGCATAACTTCAAGCTTAGCAAATTTATTTATATGTTTATATATATTTGTACTTATAATTATAGATTCTATTATAGGAAGATTAAAACTATAATCATAATTTTCTATAACTAATATTTTTATATCTTTTTCATTTATAAAGTTTTGTAATTTTTCACTGTCAAATTTTAAATCTTTTAAATCATTTATATCTATATATAGATACTCTTTTTGTTCATTTTGAATATAATCATATATTAAATATGATTTTCCACTTAACTTAGGACCAATTAATATTGTAAATGGTTCAGTTATTTTTATTTTTCTTTCAAGAAAAGTAGATGCTTGTATTTTGTTTTCGTATAATATCTCTAATGTATCCATTTAAATATTATAGCTATTTCCTTTTTAAAAGGATATAAACCACAAATCTAGTCAAAAAATAGTAAAAATAGACCATTTTTACTATCTTCCTTTTTAAAAGGAAGTAAAATAGTGTATTTTTGAGTAAAACATACTATTTCATTGACATCTTAATAACTTTTAGATATAATTCGCGCCAATACAAATGGTCAAGGTTGTATTAAAAAAATACTTGACGAGTTCTTTAAAGGAAAAAAAATGGAAAAAATTAGATTAAAGCTTAAAGCTTACGATCATAGAGTTTTAGATAGATCTGTTGCTTCAATAATTGAAGCTGTAAAACGAACAGGAGCTGAGTTAATTGGTCCAATACCAATGCCAACTAAATTCAGAAGATACACTGTAATTAAATCACCACACGTTAATAAATCAAGTAGAGAGCAATTCGAAATTAGAATTCACTCTAGAATTATTGATATTATGTCTGCAACACCAGACACAATTGATTCATTAATGAAATTAGATCTTGCACCAGAAGTGGATGTAGAAGTAAGATCTATGGGCCAAGAGTAGAAAGGAGAGAACATGGAATTTATCGTTGAAAAAATCGGAATGAGTAGAACAATGAGCGTACCATCTATCCCTGTAACACTTGTAAAAGTGGTAACTACAAAGGTATGTGAAGTAACAGATGGAAAAGCTATTGTTTCTTATAGTTCTGGAAAGAAAATGAACAAAACTATAGAAGGTCAACAAGCTAAATATAATTTAAGTAAAGAGTTTAACAGATTTGCAACTTTAGAAGTAGCAAATACAGAAGCTGGAGATATTGATACATCTGCTTTAGCTGAAGGTGTGACAATTAAGTCAACTTTCAAGTCAAAAGGTAGAGGTTTCTCTGGTGTTGTTAAAAGATGGAACTTTGCAGGTGGACGAGCTTCACACGGACATAGAATGGGTAAAAGAACTGGTTCTATTGGTAATGCAGAGTGGCCAGGTAGAGTACAACCAGGTAAGAAAATGCCAGGTCATTATGGTTGCGATAATGTAACACATAAGAATGATATAGTTTCTTTTGATGCAGAAACTGGAATATTAGTACTAAAAGGTTCAGTTGCTGGTGCAAATGGAACTTTAGGTAGAGTAAGGATAGCATAATGAGTAATGCAGTAGTATTAACAAAAGATTTTGCTCAAAGCAAAGACGGTTATGAATTACCAAAAGAGTATGAAGAAATTAATGCGCATAACTTACATTTATATGTAAAGTCGTACTTAGCTTCTTTAAGATCTAACACTGCTTATGCAAAAACTAGATCAGATGTATCTGGTGGTGGTAAAAAACCATGGGCACAAAAAGGTGGAGGACGAGCAAGAGCTGGTTCTACTAGATCTCCTATATTTGTAGGTGGTGGACAAGCGTTCGGACCAACAAAAAGAAACTATAACCAAAAAATAAACAAAAAGCAAAAAGTGTTAGCATTAAATTATGCTTTAAATGCACAAGCTGCTAAGGGAGCATTATTAGTTGCAGAATCAATGAAAGTTGAATCAGGTAAAACTAAAGATGCTAAAGCGATTGTTGATAAATTAAATAAAAGAGATTTATTAATTGTTGTTGAGAATTTTGATGAAAAAACATATTTAGCATATAGAAATATTAAAAATGTTTACATGATCGAAAAATCTGAATTAAACGCATATTTAGTTGCTGCATACCATTCAATTGTTATTGAAAAAGCAGTAATTGATAGCTTAGTGAAGTAAGGGACTAAAATGGCAGATATTACAGATATAAAATCAATCATTTATACAGAAAAAACAATTGAACTTCAAGAACATGGAGTTATCGTTGTTCAAACTAGTCCAAGAATGACTAAGAATGGTTTAAAAGAGGTTTTTAAAGAGTACTTTGGTGTTGTACCAACAAAAGTAAACTCATTAAGACAAAATGGTAAAGTTAAAAGATTTAGAGGAAAACTAGGTTCAAGACCAGATTTCAAAAAATTCTATGTAACATTACCAGAAGGCGCTGAAATAGCGAACTTATCGGCGTAAGGGGAAAAGTATGGCAATTAAAAAATTTAGACCAATAACTCCTGCAAGAAGATTTATGACAGTAATGGATACTTCTGATATTACATCTAAACCAACAGTTAGAGGTTTACTTACAAAAGTAAAAGCTACTGCAGGTAGAAATAATAACGGTAGAATCACAAGCAGACATAGAGAAGCAGGTGCGAGAAAACAATACAGAATTATTGATTTTAAAAGAAATAAACTAGATATTCCAGGAACTGTTTCTACTATTGAGTACGATCCAAACAGAAACTGTAGAATTTGTTTAATTACTTATGCTGATGGTGAAAAAAGATATATTATTCAACCTTCAGGATTAAAAGTTGGTGATAAAGTTCAAGCATCAGTTTCAGGACTAGATATTAGACCAGGTAACGCAATGCAACTAATGAACATCAATGTTGGTACAATGGTACATAATATTGAAATGAAACCAGGTAAGGGTGCTCAAATAGCAAGATCTGCTGGTGGATATGCACAAGTTATGGGTAGAGAAGAAAGATACGTTGTTCTTAGATTACCATCTGGTGAAATGAGAAAGATCTTAGGTGTTTGTATGGCTACTATTGGTATTGTTGGAAATGAAGATTTCTCTAACATGGTAATTGGTAAAGCTGGTAGACAAAGACACTTAGGTAAAAGACCTCAAACAAGAGGATCTGCGATGAACCCTATTGATCACCCGCATGGTGGTGGTGAAGGTAAAACTAACTCAGGAAGACATCCAGTTACTCCATGGGGTATGCCAACTAAAGGTTATAAAACTAGAAGAAAAAAAGCTAGTGATAAACTAATCATTTCAAGAAAAAAGAAGTAAGGGTTAAACATGGCTAGAAGTATAAAAAAAGGTCCATTCGTAGATGCTCACTTAGCAAAAAAAGTTGCTAAAGCAAAAGAAGAAGGATCTCACAAACCAATTAAAACTTGGTCAAGAAGAAGTATGGTTTTACCTGATATGATAGGTTTAACATTCAATGTTCATAACGGAAGAAATTTTGTTCCTGTTACAATCACTGAAAACCATATTGGTTACAAATTAGGTGAATTTGCACCAACTAGAACTTTTAGAGGTCATAAAGGTTCAGTACAGAAGAAGGTAGGTTAATCATGGGTAAGGCTACATTAAAATTTATTAGACTTTCTCCAATTAAAGCTAGATTAATAGCAAGAGAAGTACAAGGTATGAACGCAGAAGTTGCAATTGCATCTTTAGAGTTTACACCAAATAAAGCAGCTGGAATTATTTCAAAAGTTATAGCGTCTGCTGTTGCAAATGCTGGTTTAGAACCAGAAGAAGCTGTTGTTACATCTTGTAGAGTAGATAAAGGTCCAGTTCTTAAGAGATTTACTCCGAGAGCTAGAGGTTCTGCTTCTCCAAAACATAAGCCTATGGCACACATTTATGTTGAAGTAGCAAAAATAGAAGGAGACAAGTAATGGGTCAAAAAGTAAATCCAATTGGACTAAGACTTGGTATAAATAGAAACTGGGATTCTAGATGGTTCCCAAGTTTTTCTAAAATGCCAGCAAATATCGCTCAAGACGATAAAATTAGAAAATTTGTTAAAAAAGAACTTTACTATGCAGGTATCGCTCAAACTATAGTTGAAAGAACAGCTAAAAGAGTTAGAGTTACTGTTGTTGCTGCTAGACCTGGTATTATTATCGGGAAAAAAGGTGCAGATGTTGAGAAATTAAAAAATAACTTATCTAAATTAGTTGGTCAAGAAATTGCAATTAACATTAAAGAAGAGAGAAAACCTTTCCTTTCTGCTCAATTAGCAGCTGAAAATGTTGGTCAACAATTAGAAAGAAGAGTTGCATTCAGAAGAGCTATGAAAAGAGTTATGCAAAATGCAATTAAAGCTGGAGCAAAAGGTATTAAAGTATCTGTTTCTGGTAGACTTGGTGGAGCTGAAATGGCTAGAACTGAGTGGTACTTAGAAGGTAGAGTTCCTTTACATACTTTAAGAGCTAGAATTGATTATGGTTTTGCTGAAGGTCATACAACTTATGGTTGTATCGGTATTAAAGTTTGGATTTTCAAAGGTGAAGTACTTGCAAAAGGTATTCCAGTTGAAAAAGCAGATGATGATAACAAAAAGTCAAGAAGACCACAAAAAAGAAGAGGTAACTAACAATGTTAATGCCTAAAAGAACTAAATATAGAAAAGAGATGAAGGGTAGAAATAGAGGTAAGTCTTTTAAAGCTAACACTTTATCTTACGGATCTATTGGTATCAAAGCTTTAGAACATGGTAGAATTGATGGTAGACAAATTGAAGCTGCCAGAATTGCTATGACTAGAAAAGTTAATAGACAAGGTAAAATATGGATTACTGTATTCCCTGCTAAACCACTTACTGCTAAACCACTTGAAACAAGAATGGGTAAAGGTAAAGGTTCAGTAGATAAATATGTTATGAATATTAAGCCAGGTAGAATTTGTTTTGAAATGATGGGTGTTCCTGATGAATTGGCAAGAGCTGCTTTTGCATTAGCACAAGCTAAATTACCTTTCAAAACAAAGATTGTAACAACAGAGGGTGAAAATGAATTATTCTGATATTAATACAAAAAGTTTAGAAGAACTAAACGCGTTATTAAAAGAGAAGAAGGTGCTGCTTTTTGAACTTAAAACTAAGTTGAAAACTATGCAATTAACAAACACAAATGAATTAAAAGTTGTAAAAAAAGATATAGCTAAAATTCAAACTGCAATTACTGCAGTTAAATAAGACTAAGGATTAATATTATGAGTTCACATAAAAGAGAAATCCAAGGTGTTGTGGTAAAAGTAGCTGGTGAAAAAACTGCTTCTGTTTTAGTTGAAAGAAGAGTTATTCATCCTAGATATCACAAGACTGTTAAAAGATTTAAAAAATATTTAATTCACGATGAAAAATCTGAATTAAAAATTGGTGATACTGTTGTTGCTATTGAGTGTAGACCACTATCTAAAACTAAATCTTTTAGATTAAAAACTATCCTTACTACAGGAGCAAACGTATGATTCAAAGTTTTTCAAGATTAAAAGTTGCGGATAATACTGGAGCTAAAGAGATTATGTGTATTAAAGTTCTTGGTGGAAGCCATAGAAGATACGCTACTGTTGGTGACGTTATTGTTGCTTCAGTTAAAAAAGCTCTACCAGTTGGAAAAGTAAAAAAAGGTCAAGTTGTTAAAGCTGTTATCGTTAGAACTCACAAAGAAGTTCAAAGAGAAAATGGTTCTTTAATCAGATTCGATGATAATGCTGCAGTAATTCTAAATGACAAAAGAGAGCCAATAGGAACAAGAATTTTTGGACCTGTTGCAAGAGAAGTTAGATATTCTGGTTTCATGAAAATCGTTTCACTAGCTCCGGAGGTATTATAATGGCACTTAAATTAAAAATAAAAAAAGGCGATACTGTTAAAATTATCGCAGGTGATGACAAAGGTAAAACTGGTGAAGTTTTAGCTGTTATGCCAAAAGCTGGTAATACAGGTAAAGTTCTAGTTAAAGATTGTAAAATTGCTAAAAAAACAGTTAAACCATCAGAGTCAAACAAAGATGGTGGATTTGTTAATAAAGAGATGCCAATAGATATCTCTAATGTAGCAAAAGTAGAAGGTGAATAAGATGGCTGCTAGATTATTAGAAAGATATAAAAGCGAAATTGCTCCTGCATTGCAGAGTGAATTTCCTCAAAACAAAATGTTAACAGCAAAATTAGAAAAAATTTCTATATCTGTTGGTACTGGTTTTGCAATGAAAGATAGTAAATTAATTCAAAATATTACTGATACTATCTCTTTAATTGCTGGTCAAAAAGCAGTTGTTGTTAAATCTAAAAAATCTGTTGCTGGATTTAAAGTAAGAGAAGATATGCCAGTTGGAATCAAAGTTACTTTAAGAGCTTCAAGAATGTATGAATTTATTGACAAATTATGTGCAATTGCTTTACCAAGAGTAAAGGATTTTAGAGGTCTTAACAAAAATGGTTTTGATGGTCACGGAAACTTTAACTTTGGATTACAAGAGCAATTAATGTTCCCAGAAGTTAAATTTGATGATATCATTAAAACACACGGTATGAACATTTCAATTACAACTACTACTGATAGTGACGAACAAGCGTACAAACTATTAGAATTAGTTGGAATACCATTTTCGAAGTAAGGAGAATTAGATGGCAAAAAAATCAATGATTGCAAAAGCAAATAGAACACCTAAGTTCTCTGTAAGAGGTTATACAAGATGTTCAGTATGTGGAAGACCACATTCAGTTTACAAAGATTTCGGTCTTTGTAGAGTATGTTTAAGAAAAATGGCTAACGAGGGATTAATCCCTGGTATGAGAAAAGCTAGTTGGTAAGATTACCTAACAATAAAATTAAAAGAGGATAAGCCCATGATGAATGATTTAATCGCAGACGCAATAACTCGAATTAGAAATGCTTCTATGAGAAAACTTGACACTGCTACATTAATACACTCTAAAACTATCGAAGCGATAGTTGAAGTGTTAAAAGCAAAAGAATATTTAGAAGATTTCAATGTTGAAGATTTAGGTAATAATAAAAAATCAATTAAAGTAACTTTAAAATATGATGAAAATGAAAATACTGTTATCAATGAATTAAAAAGACTTTCTAAACCAGGAAGAAGAGTTTACAAGAATGCTAGTGAACTTAAAACTTTTAAAAACGGATATGGAACTATAATTGTTTCTACTAACAAAGGTGTTATGGCTAATGATGAAGCACATAAACTTAATGTTGGTGGTGAAATTTTAGTTTCTGTTTGGTAAGGAGATAGAATGTCAAGAATTGGTAAAAAACCTGTTTCAATTCCATCAGGAGTTGAAGTAGCAGTAAATGGTTCAGTAGTTGTAGTTAAAAAAGGTAGCAAAGCTATCGAGATTGATACACATAATAGAGTTGATGTTAAAGTTGAAAATAATGAAGTAGTATTTACAGTTAAACCTGAAGTTGAGGGTGCAGCAGCATTCTGGGGAACTTACAGAGCTTTAACAGCAAATGCAGTTATTGGTTTAACAGAAGGATTCAAAAAATCTTTAGAAATTAACGGTGTTGGTTATAGAGCAGCTGTTAAAGGTAAAGTATTAGAATTACAACTAGGATATTCTCACCCAATTAATTTCGAAATCCCTGCGGATATCGAAATCACAGTTGAAAAGAATATTATCAATATTAAAGGTAGTAGCAAACAAGAAGTTGGACAAGTTGCTGCAGTAATTAGAGGCTACAGAAAACCAGAACCGTACAAAGGTAAAGGTGTTAAGTATACTGACGAGCACATCGTTAGAAAAGCCGGAAAAACAGCTAAGTAAGGTATGAAATTATGAGTAGAGCAAAAGATTTAGCAAAAAAGAACTCTTTAAGACTAAGAAGAAAAAGAAGAGTTAGAGGTAAAATCAACGGTACAGTTGAAATGCCAAGACTAAGTGTATTTAAATCAAATAAATATTTTTATGCACAAGCGATCAACGATGTTGATAGCGTTACATTAGCTTCAGTTTCTAGTAAAGCTATGAACTTATCAGTTAATAAAGAAAATGTAGTTAAAGTTGCAGCACAAATGGCTGAAAACTTAAAAGCTAAAAACATCGAAGCTGTTGTTTTCGATAAAAACGGTTACTTGTATCATGGTGTAATCTCAGCATTTGCTGATGCACTAAGAGACAATGGAATCAAGTTATAAGGTGTGAGTAATGTCAATTAATAGAGATGATTTCGAAGAAGCTATCGTAAATATCGGTAGAGTAACAAAAGTTGTAAAGGGTGGTAGAAGATTTAGATTTACTGCTTTAGTTGTTGTTGGTGATAAAAATGGTACTATTGGTGTTGGTACTGGAAAAGCAAAAGAAGTTCCAGATGCTATCAAAAAAGCACTAGATGACGCATTTAAATCACTTGTAAAAGTTAATTTAAATGGTTCAACAATTAACCATGATATTGAACACAAATATAATGCGAGTAGAATCTTACTTAAGCCTGCATCTGAGGGTACAGGACTTATCGCTGGTGGAGCTGCTAGACCTGTTCTTGAGCTTGCTGGTATTACAGATATTATTGCTAAGTCATTAGGTTCTAATAACCCTAACAACTTAGTAAACGCTACAGTTCAAGCATTAGCTAGAATTAAAGGATAGAGTATGTCAATTTTACAAGATTTAAAACCTGCAGCTGGTAGTACAAAAAATACTAAAAGAGTTGGTAGAGGTTCTGGTTCAGGAATGGGTAAGACTTCTACAAGAGGACAAAAAGGTCAAAAAAGTAGAACTGGTTATAAAATCAAAAGAGGATTCGAAGGTGGTCAACAACCAATCCATAGAAGACTTCCAAAAATTGGTTTTACATCTAGAGTTACTAAACCTTACTCAATTAATGTAGATAAAGTAAGCCAAGTTGCTGAACTATCTGAAATTACTATGGAAGCAATCAAAGCAGTTTATAAACTGTCTTCAAATGTTACTAAAGTAAAATTAATAGGTGGAAAGGCTAAAGACTTAGCTTCTAAAATTAAAGACGAAAACGTTACAACAACTGGTAACTAATCGTGAATAAAGACCTATTAAATAAAATTCTAATAACTTTAGGGTTTATTTTAATATACAGAATACTGGCATATGTGCCAGTACCTGGTGTTGATCTTGGTGTAATTAAAGAGTTTTTTGATAC
Organism: uncultured Helicobacter sp.; assembly: GCA_964482285.1. Lineage (GTDB taxonomy): Bacteria > Campylobacterota > Campylobacteria > Campylobacterales > Arcobacteraceae > CAIJNA01. The sequence continues at coordinate 26,931 of CAYZWZ010000004.1, forward strand.
AAACTCTTCAAATGCACTAGGAATGGCAAATATGTTTAGTGGTAATGCTGTTGAGAGAATGAGTATTATTTCACTTGGTATTATGCCTTATATTACTGCCATGATTATCATGGAACTACTTGCTGCTACTTTCCCTGCTTTAGGTAAGATGAAAAAAGAGAAAGATGGTAACGCAAAATATATGCAAATCATTCGTTATGCAACAATCGTTATTACTGCAATTCAAGCTATAGGTGTATCTATGGGTCTTAATGCTCTTACTGGTAAAGCTGGTCAAAGTGCAATTATGATTGATATGGACCTATTTATCGCTGTTTCAACTATTTCAATGGTTACTGGTACTGTATTATTAGTGTGGATTGGTGAACAAATCACAGCTAAAGGTATAGGTAATGGTATATCATTAATTATATTTGCTGGTATTGTTTCTGCAATTCCAAGTGCTATAGGTGGTACTGTCGAACTTGTAAATAACGGCCAAATGAATTTCTTAACAGTAATTGCTTTATTAATAATTATACTTGCAACAGTGGGTGTTATTATCTATATAGAATTAGCTGAAAGAAGAGTTCCTGTTTCATATAGTAGAAAAGTAGTTATGCAAAACCAAACAAAAAGAATAATGAATTATATTCCAATTAAAATGAATATCTCAGGTGTTATACCTGTTATTTTTGCAAGTGCAATATTAATGTTCCCTGGAACAATTTTACAAGGAAGTAAAAATGAAACTTTGATTATGATAAGTGATTATCTTAATCCAAATTCATATACATTTAATTTATTAACATTTCTTTTTGTTGTTTTCTTTGCATATTTTTATGCTTCGATTACATTCAATGCAAAAGATATTGCTGAAAACTTAAAAAAGCAAGGTGGATTTATCCCAGGTGTTAGACCTGGTGGAAGTACATCTGACTTTTTAACTGCAACAGCTAGTAGATTAACACTTTGGGGTTCTGTATATTTAGGACTAATAGCAACTGTGCCTTGGCTTATAGTTAAGTCTATGGGTGTACCATTTTTCTTTGGTGGTGTTGCTGTTATGATTGTTGTTCAAGTTGCAATTGATACAATGAGAAAAATAGAAGCTCAACAATATACTAACAAATACGACACACTTTCTGCGGTTGGATTATAATTAGCTATGGCTATTCCATTAAGAAAACCAAAAGAGATTGAAAAACTTAGAACTGCAGGTCTTGCAGTTGCTAAGACATTAAAGTATTTAGAAGAAAATGTAAAAGCCGGAATGACTTTAAAAGAAGTTGATAAGATGGGTGATGATTATCTTAATTCATTAGGAGCTAGACCTTCATTTAAAGGTTTATATGGTTTCCCTAATGCTGTTTGTACTTCACTTAATGAAGTTATTATTCATGGCGTACCTACTGATACTGTTTTAAAAGAGGGTGATATTCTTGGTATTGATATTGGTAGCGAGATAGATGGCTGGTATGGAGATGCTGCAATTACAATGGCTATTGGAACTATATCTAAAGCAGATGAAGAACTAATAGCTTGTAGTAAAGATGCTTTATATCATGCAATCTCTATAATTAAGCAAGGTATGAGATTCAAAGAATTAAGTTTTGAATTAGAAACTTTTATTAAAAATAGAGGATTTATACCATTAGTTAGATTTTGTGGTCATGGTATTGGTAAAGAACCACACTGTGATCCTGAAGTTCCAAACTATGTGGAAACACCAAATATCAAACAAGGTCCAAAAATAAAAAATGGTATGGTTTTTTGTCTTGAACCTATGATTTGTCAAAAAGATGAAAATCCAGTAATTGACAAAGAAGATGATTGGTCTGTAAGAAGTGCAGATGGATTAAGAGGTAGTCATTATGAACACCAAGTTGCTATCGTAGATGGTAAAGCTGAAATATTAACAAAAGTTTAAAGGAAATTTTATGGCAAAAGATGATGTAATTGTTATAGATGGTAAGGTGATTGAAGTTTTACCAAATGCAACATTTAGAGTTGAACTAGATAATAAACATGTAGTATTATGCCACATATCTGGTAAGATGAGAATGCATTACATTAAGATTTTACTTAATGATAAAGTTAGAGTTGAAATTACTCCTTATTCATTAGATAAAGGTAGAATCACACATAGATATAAGTAATTATATCTATATTTAATATTTGATGTTGAAAAACATCAAATTATTAAATCAAAAACTAATAATAGTTTTTGATTTAGTAATTGATAAAGAAGAGATATGACAACTAAAAATAGTGTTTTATTAGAACTTTATAATTTAAAGCTTTTTGGTTATAATTATATCCATAAATCAAAAATAATAAAATCCAATATTAATACATTACCAAATAATATTGAAGAATTAAATATAAGAATCAATAATTGTAATCTTTGTGAACTATCAAATAGGGTAAAATCAAAAGTTACACATAAAAATAGTATAAATAATAAAATAGTAGTAATAGTTCCTTATATATTAAATGAAAAACAAAATAATATATTGCAAGAGTTATTATATAAATATTTAAATATTAGTATTGATGATGTATTAATTTTAAATTTAATTAAGTGTGAAATTAAAAATATAGCAGTTAATAAAGAGTGTTTTTTTAAATGTAAAGAGTTTACTATTAAACAACTAGAGATAGTAAATCCAAAATTTATAATCTCTTTTGGAGATATTTATAAATTAATTGTAAATGATATATTAAATATTGGTGAAAAAGTAAATTATAATAATAGTTATTTGTATTATTTACATGAATTAGAGTACATTTTAAGAAACCCTTCTAGTATAGATAGATATACTAATGTTTTTAGAAAAATAAAAAAAGAAATGGAGAAAATATGAGATACATAATAAGTATTTTATTAGTTTTAATTACATTTACAGCTTGTAGTAAAAAAGAAGTAGTTCACTATAATAAAAATGAAATAAAAATTATCGATAATAAAAAAGATAATAAAGTTGAAGATATAAATACAAGTATGAAAAATGTAATTGATATAAATACTTCTAATTATGATTTAAATAATACTAATTTAGATATAAATACTAGTAACGATATTAATTTAACAGTTGATAACAATTTATCATTAGATACAAACTTAACTTCAATAGAACTTTTAGATACAAATAATTCTACGGTTGCAATTATTTATTCATCAAAAAGAATTGGTAAATATTCAATAAAAGTTTCTGATGTAATACTTGCATATAGCTCAACAATTGAAGATAATTTTGAGTATAAATTTTATGATATAGAAAATGAAAATAACGAGTCTATTACAAATGTATTTAATAGTTTAAAAGAGGATGAGATAAAAAATGTTATATTTTATTTGACTCCTAATAGTTTATCAAATCTATATGAATATAGTGAACTTGATAATTTCAATATATATTTGCCTTTAATTAATATCAAAAAAGCAAATGAAGATGAACACAAATATTTAATTTTTGGTGCAATTGATTATGAAAAACAATTAAATAGTTTAATCAGTATAGCAAATTCACATATAATAGAAGTTTATGATGAAAAAAGAAAAAATCTAAGACTTCATAGTATGTTAGAAAATAACGAATCTATTACCTCTTATCAGTTAAAAGGTAGATATCCAAATTATAAAAGTTTTATTAGACAACATAGACAAATAAAAAATTCATCTTTAATTTTAAATCTTGATATTGTAAAAAGTTCAATATTTATGTCTCAAATCAGTGCAAATGATAGAATATATGTTAAACAAATATTAACAACACAAAATAATTATTCTCCATTATTATTTGTTTTAACACAGCAAAAAGACAGAACAAAATTTATTGTAGCAAGCTCAATAAATGAAACAAATGAAAGATTATATAGTATAAATAAACTACTTGGAAATGATATAAGATATGATTGGGTAAATTACTCTACTATAGTAGGTTTAGAATTATTAAAAACTAAAAAAACTTTATTGTTTGATAATGTAGAAGTTATGAATAATCAAGTTCACTATCCAAGTATATTGTACAAAACAAATAAAAATAGTTTTGTACCTTATGTTAATAAATAAGATGATAGAATAATCATTATAATATTGGAGTTGCTATGAAATTATATAAATTGATAATATTAAGTATATTTGTAATTAGTACATTGGTAGCTAATGATCAAAAAGTAGATGATGAGATCTATGATGAACCTATTAATAGTGTAGATTGTATAATTTTAAAAGATGAAAACTCTATAATTTGTAAATATATTCATAAAAGAAGTGATGAAGATAAATATGTTGAATTCTCATGGATTGATCCTATTGGTGTAGTTTCAAGAGAAAGAACAATGTTAATTCCTGCTGGTCATGGGTCTATATATGATTATAGATTTATAAATGGAAGAGTAAGTGGTAAGTGGACTTTTAAAGTTCAAGATAATAATCAAACATATCAAACAAACTTTATAATTGAATAAGATAAGTATAATTGGTGCTGGAGCATCTGGACTATTTTGTGCTATTTTTCTTTCTAAAAAAGGTTATGATGTAAGTGTATTTGAAAAAAATACAAAAGCAGGTAGAAAAATATTAGCTTCTGGTAATGGGAAATGTAATGTCACTAATACAAATCTATCAATAGATCATTTTAACACAACTAAAAATAAAGAGTTTATAAAATATTCACTAAATAATATGCCATATTCAAAAATAAAAGAGATTTTTGAGTCTATAGGTTTATTGTTAAAAAAAGGTGATGGTACAAAGATCTACCCTATGTCAAACCAAGCATCATGTGTTAGTGAAATATTGTATGATACTGCAGTTCATAATGGTGTACATTTTATATTTAATGAAAAAATAGAAAATATAGCTTATACTGAAAATAACTATATACTAAATGATAAATATAAAAGTAAATATTTAATAATAGCAAGTGGAAGTAATGCTATGAAAAAGCTAGGTTCTAGTAGTAGTGGTTATAAATTTGCACAACAATTTAATCATAATATTACAGATATGTTTCCATCTTTAGTTCAATTAAAATCTAAAGATAAATCTATATATTCTTTAAGTGGTGTAAAGATAAATTCTAGTGTATCTTTGGTTATTAATAAAAAAATTAAAAAAACAGTAAATGCAGATATATTATTTACTAAATATGGATTATCTGGAAATTCAATACTTGAACTTAGTAGGCAAACTGCTGTGGCACTTAAAGAGAATAAAAACGTATATATACATATAGATATCTTACCTGAATATTCTAGTAAAAAAATATTTGATCTTTTACAAAAAAGAAGATTAATATTAAAAAATAAAAATATTAGTTTTTTATTAAAAAGTATAATCAATGACAAAATGATAAACTACATATATAAGTTATCAAATATAAAGTGTGATACTATTTCACAATTATCAAAACAAGATATAAGTAATATTGTACATTATATTAAAAATATCAATATAGATATAAATGATACAAATGGCTTTGAAAATGCAGAAGTTGTTGCAGGTGGTGTTGATTTAAATCAAATTGATGAAAAAACAATGCAATCTAAATTACAAAAAAATCTATACTTTTGTGGTGAGATATTAGATGTTGATGGAGATTGTGGTGGTTATAATTTTCATTGGGCATGGAGTAGTGCATATACACTTGTAAATAGTTTTAAAAAAGGGAAAAAATGAGATATATTATAAGTTTAATAGCAATAAGTATTCATCTATTTGCATTAGATTATTATGCAAAAGTTGAACCAATTAGTCAATACAACATAAAATCATCTGTTAGTGGTAAAGTAATATTTGCAAATAAAAATGCAGAATCTAAGTTTATAAAAGATCAGCTAATTGTAAAATTAGATGATAAAATAAATAAATTAGAATTAAGACAAACACAAAATAAAATTAAAAATATAAAAGATATTTTATCTATACAAAAACAAACTCTTAAAAGTTTTAATAAAGTATCAAGTAAATCTAAATTTGATAAAGATAATCAAAAAATAGTAATACTTAATACAAAAGTAACACTAAATGATCTACAAACAAAAGCACAATCTTTAAAAGATATAATATCAAATAAAAATATAAAAATAAAAAATCTATATATTGATGAAGTATTTATTACTAAAGATGATTTTGTAAATCCTGGTACTTTACTTCTTAGAGCTTATGATTTAAATCAAGCAAAGCTAGTAATTTATGTTAATTATGAAGATATGATAGATATAAAAAATAAAACTATTTTAATAGATGATAAAAAAATAGATGTTAAAATAAATAAAATATTTAAAACTACAGATGCTAAGCATCTATCTTCATATAAAGTTGAGTTAGTATTACCAAAAGTTGAACAATTTTCAAAACTAGTAAAAGTAAGTATAAAGTAATTATTTGAACTACAAAGAGTTATTATTAAATAATAAAATAATAAGACAACTATCTTTAATACAAATATTTGCATACTTTGGTGCATGGTTTTCTCATGTTGCTATATATACTATGCTTGTAGAGTTTGAAGCATCAGCAACTCAAATTTCTCTAGTAGTTGCTATGAATTTTCTACCATCTATTATATTGTCAGTATTTTCAGGTTCATTAGTAGATAGATTACCATTAAAAAGGTTTATGGTTAGTTTACTAGTACTTGAAGTTATTATGACATCAATGTTCTTTTTTATAAACTCTTTAGAAGATATCTATTTATTGATGATATTTTTATTTATTAGAATGGCATCAGCTTCAATCTTTTTTACTTCAGAGATGACACTACTGCCAAAAATACTTGATGATAAGTTATTAAGTAAAGCAAATGAGATACATTCTATTATATGGTCATTTACTTTTACAGCTGGTATGGCACTTGGTGGTGTAGTTGTACATAATTTTGGAATACATACAGCATTTACTATAGATATTATATTTTTTCTAATAGCTATTTTTATATTTATAAATACAAAAATAAATCTATCACATACAAAAGCAACTACGCATATATTTAGTGATATAAAAGATGGATTAAAATATATACTAGAAAATAAAAAACTAATACACTATATGGTTTTGCATGGAACAGTTGGTTTTACTGCTTTTGATTCACTAGTAACTCTACTTGCAGATTATGAGTATAAAAATGTTATATCAATAGCACTTGCAATTGGTATTACAAATGCAACTAGAGCAGCAGCACTTATGATTGGACCATTTTTTATAACAAATTGGATAGATAAAAAAAGATTATTTTATCTATTTTTAGTACAAGGTGTTACGATATTTACATGGGGATTATTACAAAATAATTTCTATATAGCATTAATAGGTGTATTTTTAACAGGACTTGTTACTACAACACTTTGGTCATATACATATGCAATGCTACAAGAGGAAGTAGATAAAAAGTATTTAGGTAGAGTTTTATCATACAATGAGATGATATTTATGATATTTAATATATTTACAACTTTATTCATAGGGTTTATGGCTACATTGGTTTCTTTAGATATAATTACATTTATTATTGCAGGATTATTTATTTTAACTGCATTTTATTATAAAAGGATATTTTTATGAGTGATATAAATTTTGAAAAAAATATGGAATTGAGAGTTTTTTTACTTGCAATTTACAAAAGAGAAGCTAATGAGTCTATACAAGATGTTATGGATATGATGATAAATGCAGGTTTATTTGATATGAAAAATGGTAAAAAAGCATTAAAAGATCTAAAAAAATTAAACTATGTAATGGATGATTCTTTAACTATGATTGGTATTTCAAAAGCAAAAGAGGTTGAATTAGAATTTAAAATATAATATTTTAAATCTGATTTGTTAGAATCAATATCTCTTCTTGAGAGAAACCAGCTTTTAGTCTTGCTTGTATATTTATATTTTTGTTTGTTTTAAATGAATTAGGGTGTATTTTATTTATAATATCAAAATAATTACAAGTAAAATTTTCACTATTAGCACAAGAATATTTATACCAAATATCACCCTTTTTAACATGATCTATCTCTTCTTCTAATATTAACTCAAATAGTTCAATTATATCATCTCTATTTTTTAATAGTTTTAATTTACTTATAATAAATGCATTTGAATCTAAGCCATTTGCTTCCATATATCTAGGTATTAGTGCCATTCGTGGAATTAGTTCTAGTGTTTTCATAGATGCATCAAATAAACCTTGATGAACCTCTAAGTCACCATAAGATATATCATATTTAATCATAAGCTTAGAGATTAGTTCAAAATGTCTAACTTCATCATTAGCAACTTCCATCCAATCTATATAGTATTGTTTAGGGAGGTTTTGAAACCTATAACATGCATCAAGTGCAAGATCTATTGCACTATATTCAATATGTGCAACAGAGTGTAAAAGTGCAGCTATACCACTTTGTTCATGTAGATTTCTTTTTGCTTTTATTTGATTTGCTTTTACTATTTTGCATATTTTGTGATATGATGGTTTTTCAAATACTTCAATAGTTGAAGTTATATCAAAATTGTATTTATCATTTAAAAATTTTTCATATGTAGTTTTAAATAGGTCTATTTTTGATTGTACTGTTTCTTGAACTAAAACATCTTTTATTGCTAAAAAAAAGTTATCCATAATATAGCCTTTAACTTTTAATAAATTATAATAATGAAATCATCCTTAATAAATCATACCCCGTATAATAAAAAGGACATCACCTTTAAAAAATCACACCCAGTGTAATTTTTTAAAGGTTCTGGTGCAGTTGATGAGATTTGAACTCACACATCCATAGGATACTACCCCCTCAAGGTAGCGTGTCTACCATTCCACCACAACTGCAAAAAAATTAGGTAAAAAAAAAGTCAAGTGTTTCCACTTGACTTTTTCTAGAAGCTTGAAAGCCTACCCTAAAAATGGGTTTGCATATAATGCAATTAAAGCAATAACAAGTGTATAGATAACTTGTGCTTCGATCATCGCTAAAGCAATGAACATTGTAGTCATAAGTTTTCCACCCATACCTGGATTTCTAGCAGTACCAGCAATTGTTGCAGCAGCAGTATTACCCATACCAACAGCTCCACCAAGAGCAGCTAAACCAAGACCAACACCAGCAGCTAAAACAGAGTAAGCTTTAAGTGTTTCATTTGCAACAGCACCTTCGTTTGCAAATGCAGCAGTTGCAATAGCAACCATTAAAAATAGAATTTTTTTCATTTCTATATCCTTAAATAATATTTTTAAAAAAAAGTTCGGATAGCGTAACCTAAGTGATATCTCTATCTATCTTAAGCCATAATTACATAAATGCAACTATGTCCCTACTAAATTTTTTAATTGCACGGATTATATTATTTTTTTACTTTATTTTTTATTAACTAAATATTACCTAAATTTAGTAGAATTTTATAATAATATTAAGTTTAATTGATGTAGAATATAAATAATACAATTTTAAGGATAGAAAATGATATTAGAGAATTCATTGTCATATAAGCAAAAGATGTTTTTAAACACAATTCTTGCAGAAGTGGGATTAGCATTATTAATTATAATTGCCATTTTTTCCCCAGATAACAAGCTTTTGCTTATTTCAACAGGGGTTATATTTGGAGCTATAGTTGCATTTTTAAACTATTTTGCATATAAAAAGATATTTAACGGTATTGATATATTTAATATATATATGAATAATATAATGAATTTTGTTTTTATGAAGACAAATATAATTGAAAAACCAGAATATATTAATAATAATGATGAGATAGGTTTAGTTATAAATGAGTTAGATGGTTTATCTAATGAATTTGATATTAGTAGAAAAAATGATATGAAAGTATTAGGTGAGATTGTATTAATATTAAATAAAATTGAACAAGGTATATATACTTGTAAAATTAAAGCACAATCAGATAACTTTATGATTAGAGAGCTATGTAGTGCTACAAATAGAATGATAAGTGAAACAAGTAATAATATTATGAATCTTGAAAGTACATTAAATAAATATGCAAATGATGATTTTAGATCTTCAGTATCAATAAAAGATAATTTAAAAGCTGAGATGCTAAGTATGATGAAAAGTGTTAATATTCTTGGAGAAAGTTTAAGAAATAGTGCTAAACAAAATCTTGAAAATGGAAATATCTTAAATGAAGATGCTGAAGTTATGGAAACAAGTGTAGAAAATGTTGCAGCAAAAGCAAATCAACAAGCAGCATCACTAGAAGAAACTGCAGCAGCATTAGAAGAGATTACTAGTATTACTAGAAATAATGCAGACAATTCAGTTAAAATGGCAAAACTAGGTGAATTAGTTAAAAACTCTGCAAATCAAGGGCATAGTTTAGCTAATGAAACAGCAGCTTCTATGGATCATATAAATAATGAAGTAAGTGCAATTAATGATGCTATATCTGTAATTGATCAAATAGCATTCCAAACAAATATTTTATCATTAAATGCTGCAGTTGAAGCAGCAACTGCTGGTGAAGCTGGAAAAGGGTTTGCTGTTGTTGCACAAGAGGTTAGAAATCTTGCATCTAGATCAGCAGAAGCTGCAAATGAGATTAAAAATATTGTTGAGATTGCAACTGCAAAAGCATCAGAAGGTAAAAAAATATCTGATGATATGATAAGTGGTTATGAAACTTTAAATTCACATATTAATGAAACAATTAGTATAATTGAAGATGTAAGTACAGCTTCAAAAGAGCAAATGCTTGGAATTGAACAAATTAATGATGCAGTTACAACACTAGATCAAGTTACACAAGAAAATGCAAGTGAAGCTAACAATGTATTAAGTATAGCAAATAATGTAAAAGATATTGCTAATAGTATAGCAGCAGAAGCAAATAGTAAAAAATATTAAAAGGACATATAATGGGAAATGAAACAGTATTAGATGACTATGCATTTTTAGTAAGCGAAACAGATGCAAAAGGTACAATTACTTTTGCAAATGATGCTTTTTGTGATATTGCAGGATATAGTGTAGATGAATTAATAGGAAAGCCTCATAATATTGTAAGACATCCTGATATGCCAAAAGTTGCATTTAAATCACTTTGGGATACAGTAAAAAAGGGTGAAATTTGGACTGGTTTTGTTAAGAATTCTACAAAAAACGGAGGATACTATTGGGTATATGCTACAGTATTTCCATTTGAAACTTGTGAAGGTGGACAAGGTTATCTATCTTGTAGAAGAAAAGCTAGCAAAAAAGAGATAGCTGAACATGAAGAATTATACAAACAATGGAAATCTCAAGAATAAAATAGTATTTTATATATAAAAAAGCCTAAGATTTAAGTCTTAGGCTTTTTTTATTTCTTTTGAAATAAGTTACAATCTATTCCACTACTTTGCTTAACTACTATTGATGGTATTTGTAAAGATTTAAATCCATAAGCTTTACAGCCATGAGGTTTACTTGGTTGCCATGTTACATAGTAATATTTACATTTTTGACATATTATTCGTTCGTTCATAATGGCAAAATTATACAATAAATAAAGTTTAGTAAAGATAAAAATAAAATTAATATTTATCTTGATAATACAATTTATTACTTAATAGTTTTAAATAAGACTATTTTTATCTTATTTAAGATAATATTACAAATATAAAAGAGAAAGGGAGATCAAATGGAAGTATATTTAGATAACAATTCTACAACTCCAATGGATCCAAAAGTAAAAGAAATCTATGCAGAAACTATAGATATTTTTGGAAATGCGAACGTAATATATAAACAAGGTATTGAAACTAGAGCTGCATTAAATGAAGCATACGATAAGATGTATGATGGATTAAATGCTAGTGATGCTGATGATATAATATTTACATCTTCTACAACAGAAGGAAATAATGCAGTTATAAAAACATTTTTAGATGCATTTTTAAAAGGTAGTGGTAAAAATCATATCATTACAACAGTTGCAGAGCATGCGAGTATTAAATCACCACTTGCTTATTGTAAAACATTTGGGATGGAAGTAACATATCTTGATACAAATGAAAATGGTTTAGTTGGTGTTGATGATTTAAGAGCTGCAATGACAGAAAAAACTGCTTTAGTGTCAGTATTATTTGCATCTAATGAAACAGGAGCAATACAGCCAATAAAAGAGATGGCAAGAGCATGTAGAGATATGAATATTCCATTTCATACTGATGCTGCACAAGCTATAGGAAAAGTAAAAGTAGATCTACAAGATTTAGGTGTTGATTATTTTACATTCTCAGGACATAAATTTCACGGACCAAAAGGTGTTGGTGGATTATTTATAAAAGCTAAAGCTCCATACACTCCACTAATTCATGGAAGTAAAAATGTAATGGGTGGAAAAAGAGCAGGTAGTGTTTATAATAATGGTGTATTTGCAATGGCTGAGGCTGTTAAAATCGCAAATAGTGATGAAAATTTAGAGTATATGAATACTGAAGTTGTAAGACTTAGAAATAAACTAGAAGACGCTATTTTACAAATACCAGATACAAAATCATATGTTCCAAGAGAGCATAGATTAAACAATATTGTTGTTGCATCATTTAGAGGTATTGAAGGTGAAGCTATGTTATGGGATATGAATGAGAATGGTATTTATATATCTACTGGTTCATCTTGTAGTAGTGAAGATCTTGAAGCATCAGCTGTTGTTGAAGCTTTAGGTGAAAAAGTTGAAATTGCAAATGCAACAGTTATGTTTGCACTTAGTAAATTTACAACAGAAGAGCAAATAGATTATTTAATTGAAAAACTAGGAACTATAGTACCTAGAATTAGAGAAATATCGATGACTTATGCAAAACAAGAAGCATTCAGTCAATTTATCGAAGAACATTAAAAGGAGATAGTATGGCTAGAGATGATTTAGTTAGTGGAAATGTATGGGAACAATACAGTAAAAAAGTTCAAGAAAGAATGAATAACCCAGTTGCAATGGGTGAATTAACACAAGAAGATGCAAATAGATTAGGTGGAAGATTAATAGTTGCAGATTTTGGTGCAGAATCATGTGGTGATGCAGTTAGATTATTTTGGGTAGTTGATGAATCAACAGATACTATTTTAGATAGTAAATTTAAATCATTTGGTTGTGGTACAGCTATTGCTTCTAGTGATGCTATGGCAGAACTATGTATTGGTAAAACTGTAGATGAAGCAATCAAAATTACAAATACTGAAGTTGAAGCATTTTTAAGAGATGATGATGGTACACCTGCTGTTCCACCACAAAAGATGCATTGTTCAGTTATGGCATATGATGTTATTCTTGAAGCTGCTGCACAATATAAAGGTTGTGATAGAAGTGATATTGAAAATGCTGATATTGTATGTGAATGTGCAAGAAAAACAAAACAAGATATAATTGATGCAATTAGAGAGCATGATTTAAAAACAATTGAAGATTTAATATCTACAACTAAAGCTGGAAGTTACTGTAAATCTTGTATTAGACCTGGTGGTCATGAACCAAAAGATATATACTTAGTAGATATCTTAGCAGATGAGTTAGCTAAAATTGATGAAGAAAAATTAAAAGAAGCTGCAAATACAAGTTCAAGTGAAACACCACAGTTTGATAAAATGACAATAGTTCAAAGAATAAAAGCAGTAGATGCAGTTATTGATGAATATATTAGACCTATGTTAATCATGGATGGTGGAGATATGGAGATTATAGATATTAAAGAAAATATCCCATATTATGATATCTACATTAGATACTTAGGAGCATGTGGTTCTTGTGCTAGTGGAAGTACTGGTACATTATATGCTATTGAATCTACACTTAAAGCAAAAGTAGATGAAAATATTAGAGTTCTTCCTGTATAGGAAACTCTAAATATATAGATATAAAAAAAGGCGATTTCATATGAAATCGCCTTTTTTTATTTAGAATATATAGCTTATCTTTCTCCCATATATTCTAATACAGATTTATATAAACCTTCAAGATCAGATTTTCCAACAAAATCATCAACACCAATTGATTTCATTTTATCTTTAACAGCTTTTGTTGTCATAGATGAGTTTACAATAATTGGTATATGAGATAAGTTTGATGATTCTTTTATATATTTAGATACTTGGTATCCATCAGTATCAGGCATCTCAATATCAGTAATAATACAACCAACTTCATTAGGATCGATATGTTCTAATCTAGATACAAGTCCCGATCCACTTTCAAATATTTCATATTTAGCATCAATTTTTTTCAAGAAAGCAATAAGAACCTCTCTAGCTACTTTTGAATCTTCTGCTACTAAAATAGTTTTATTATTATTTACCCTTTTATCAACATGTTTTTCTAATTGAGATTCACCATCATCCATCCAACCAATATCAACAAGTAGTTGTTCTGCATTAAATACTGTACAAAGTTTTGGCTTATCTTTAACATCAACATAAGTAGTATATGTTATTTTTGGATTTTTTTCATCATTTTTATTTAACTCTTCAGTTGTTTTTTCAATAATATTAATTACATCTTTTACTAAAAATCCCATTTGATGATTATTAAATTCACAAAATATGATAAGTTTATAGTCTTTTATATCTAAAGGTTCTTGACCTAACCAGATATCAAGATTGATTAATGTAATAGGTTCTCCCCTGATTGTAGCAATACCCATTACTACATCATAATCAGTTGGGGTATCACTAATATCAACCTCTTCAGTTATAATAAATGCTTTGATTTTTGCAATATTTATTGCATAAACATTATCTTGCCCTGTATAAAATACAGCAAGCTGTTGTACATTTCTAAGATGGGCTTGTGTTAATTGTTCAACACTATTACTAATACTACTCATTATAATCCTTTATTTAAGACAATTTATTACTTATCTTATCTATACTTTGCTTAATGTTTTATTTATACAATAAGAACACATTGCTAAACCAAAAGCTGCTGTAACACCTATATATGAACCTTTTTGTGTTGATATTGGATTTTCACCAGAAAAAACAATATTTAATTTTTTATTAAAACCATCTCTTTTTAAAAGATTTCTAATTTTTCTTATAAAAGGATCATTGTAAGTCTTCCATATACTTATATATTCAATTTTAGTTGGATCTATCCTTTTTGCACTACCCGAAGTTGTAATAATTGTTTTGTAATATTTTTTGATAAGTTCAACTTTTGGATATATATCATCAATTGCATCAAATATAAAGTCATATGATGATAGATTATTTTCTTTTACCCACTCTTTGGTGATTTTTTCATTTTTTATTTTTATACCAGGATATAAGTTTTGTAAAACTTCAACCTTTATACAATCAATATTTTCACTTCCTATTTGTCTATTTTGATTGGTAATATCAAAAGTGTCAAAATCAACGATAGTTATATCATTTACTCCACTTCTATATAAACAATCTAAAGCATGACTACCAACTCCACCAACACCTAAAATGATAACTTTTAGTTTTTGAATATTTTGAAATTTATCTGCAAATAACATCTTACATCTGCTAAATCTATCTATGTTTTGATCCATTAAACACTCTTTATTAATAATTTAGATATTATATCATATAAAAGAATAGATAAGGAAATATTTTATGCAAAAAGAACCAATGACAAATGAAGGCTTTGAACTACTAACTTCAATGTTAAATGATATGAAAGTTGTTCAAAAACCACTTATACTAAAAGCAGTTGAAACTGCAAGAGAACTTGGGGATTTAAAAGAAAATGCAGAATACCATGCAGCAAAAGAGGATCAAGCAAATATTGAAAAAAGAATTGCTGAACTTGAAGATAAAATCACAAAAGCAGTAGTTTTAGATCCTGCTACTTTATCTCATGACAAGGTAAGTTTTTGTTCAACTGTAGAATTAATAGATTTAGATACAGATGAAAAAATAACTTATAAAATAGTAAGTTCACATGATAGTAATCCTGATATTGGTCATATATCATTTCACTCACCTTTAGCAAAACAACTTTTAGGAAAAGAAGAGGGTGATGAAGTAACAGCACATCTTCCAGGTGGAAAAAAAGAGTTTGAGGTTGAAAAAATATATTATGAAGTATAATATAGATGTAGCAATAGTTGGAGCTAGTGGATATACTGGTTTAGAGCTTGTGAAATTAATATTAAATCATCCAAATTTCAATATAAAATATTTAGCAAATACAACAGGTGAAACTACAATAAATAAATTACACCCATGTTTAAATGGTGTATGTGAATTAGAAGTACAAAAAGCAGATGCTAATGATATTGCAAAAACTTGTCAGTTGGCATTTTTAGCATTACCACATAAACACTCTATGGGATTTGCAAAAGAGCTTTTATCTTTAGGTGTAAAAGTTGTTGATTTAAGTGCTGACTATAGACTAGAGTTAGATACTTATGAGAAATTTTACTGCACCCATACAGATAAAGAAAATTTACCAAATGCAGTTTATGGATTACCAGAGTTTTATAAAGAAGATATAAAAAAAGCTTCTCTTGTTGCAAATCCAGGATGTTATCCTACAGCATCTTTACTTGCACTTATGCCATTTGTACCATATATAGATGAAAATAGTTCTATATTTATAGATGCTAAATCGGGTCTAAGTGGTGCAGGTAAAAAACTAAGTGATACAAGTACATTTGTAAATATTAGTGAAAATATGTTTGCATATAATCCTTTAAAACATAGACATACTCCTGAGATTATAGAAAAAGTAAAACTTGTAGGTAAAAAAGATCTAAAAATAAACTTTGTACCACATCTTATTCCACTTACAAGAGGTATGCTTACTAGTGTATATTGTAGTATAAATAAAAATATAGATGCAATTGAAGTTTTAAAAGAGTTTTATAAAGATCAATCACATATAAGAATCCTAGATAAACCAGCAACTATTAAAGATACAAGTGGTACAAATTTTTGTGATATTTTTGTAGCACAAGATGGAAATGATCTATTTATAAATAGTAGTATAGATAATCTTCTAAGAGGAGCATCATCTCAAGCTGTTGTAAATGCAAATATTATGTATGGTTTTGATGATGATTTAGGTATAAATAAACTTGCCTTCGTACCATAATATAAAAGATGATGCTATATTTATAGCAGATTCACATTATAATAAAAAAAGAATCTCATTGGAAATATTATTAAATCAAATAATATCTAATGAGATAAAAACTTCACAACTTATACTTATGGGAGATATGTTTGATTTTTTATCTTATGAGATTAAATATTTTGTAAAAATAAATCAAAAAATTATAGATCTAATAAATAAACTAGGTGAAAAAATAGATATAGTATATTTTGAAGGTAATCATGATTTTGATATTAAAAAGATATTTTTTAATATTAAAGTTATAAGTAGAGATGAACAATATAGTATATTTAGATATAATAATAAAAATCTATATATATCTCATGGAGATATATATATGCCTATTGCATATAATATTTTTACTACTATTATGAGAAGTAAACTTTTTTTAAAAACTTTAAATATGATAGATATATCTAATGTTATATCTAAATATTTTGAAAATAGATTAATTAATAAATCTATTTGTCACGATTTTAAAAGCTTTGAGAGTTTTGCTAAAAAAAGGATAGCTAGTTATAATATTAAAGATGATGAACTAATAATAGAGGGACATTTTCATCAAGGTAAAATATATAAAAACTATATAAATATACCAAGCCTTGCTTGTAAAAATAGATATATGCAAATAATAAACAACAAATTTGAAATAAGAGAATTAAGATGTTAAGATTTTTTGTTTTACTAACTTTTATTATAAATCTAAATGCTTCAACTATAAATGTTGCATTAGCATCAAATATAACATATGCAATACCACAACTTGTAAAAGAGTTTAAAGAACAATACCCAAATATAAATGTAAAAACAACTATAAGTGGAAGTGGTAAATTAACAGCTCAAATAAAACACAATGCGCCATATGATATTTTTATGTCTGCAAATATGAAATATCCACAAAATTTATACGAAACAGGATATACAGAAAAAAAACCAAAAGTATATGCAAAAGGAAAATTAGCACTACTATCTTATAAAGAGTATGATTTTTTAAATATAAAAGATCTTTTAGAATCAAATAATATAAAAAAAATCGCAATCGCTAATCCTAAATTAGCTCCATATGGAAAAGCTGCAATTGAAGTGTTGAAAACTTTAAACATATATGAAACAATAAAAAATAAAATAGTATTTGCACAAAATATATCTCAAACATTATTATATACTCTAAATGTAACTGATATTGGAATAGTAGCCCTATCTTCACTCAAAAGTGATAAACTAAAAAAGTATAAAGAGAATAAAAATTATATACAAATAAATTCAAAGTTATATACACCTATATCTCAAGGGATTGTATTACTTAAAAGATCAAAAAATATAGATGATGCAAAAAAGTTTTACGATTTTATTTTAAGTAATAAGGCTAAAAATATATTTAAAAACTACGGGTATGATGTGTTATGATTGATATTCTTTTAAATTTAGATTTTATACCATTTTTATTATCTTTTAAACTAGCTTTTATTACTACTATTATTTTATTTATAATATGTCTACCACTTAGCTGGTATCTAGCATTTACTAAATCAAAAACAAAACCATATATTGAAGCACTTACAGCTTTACCTTTAGTTTTACCACCTTCAGTATTGGGATTTTATATACTTATATTTTTCTCTACAAACTCAAGTTTTGGTGGATTTATAAATGAGGTATTTGATATACAACTTGTATTTACATTTATAGGTTTGGTTATTGCTAGTATTATTTACTCTTTACCATTTATGGTGCAACCTTTACAAAGTGGTTTTGAGAGTTTAAATAAACATATGTTAGAAGCATCATATATTGCAGGGAAAAGTAGTTTTACGACACTGTTTAAAGTAGCTTTGCCAAATATGAAACCAGCATTACTTACAGCACTTATTATAACATTTGCCCACACTATTGGTGAATTTGGAGTTGTACTAATGATTGGTGGAAGTATTGAAGGTCAAACAAAAGTAGCAAGTATTGCTATATATGAACTTAGTGAAAATATGGATTATACAAATGCTCATATATATAGTGCATTGATGTTAATAATATCATTTGTAGTTTTACTTAGTGTTTATATATTTAATGCTAAACAAAAAAGAAAATTTATAGGTATCTCTAAATGATAAAAATCGATATTAAAAAACGATTAAAAATTGTAGATGGACTTGCAAATATGGATATAAATTTACATATAAAAAAAGGTGAATTTATAGTTATAAGTGGAGATAGTGGAAGTGGGAAAACTACATTTTTAAGGTCATTAGCTGGTCTTGAAGATTGCCTTGGTAGTATTATAGTAAATAATAAAGTATGGCAAGATGATAAGATAAAACTAAAAGTACAAAAAAGAGATATAGGTTTTGTATTTCAAGATGATGCATTATTTACAAATATGAGTGTGCAAGAGAATCTACTTTTTGTAAGTGATGATAAAAGTTTAGCCAAAAAGCTTTTAGAGATTACAAATATGACAAGTTTTAAAAATACAATGCCTATAAATCTAAGTGGTGGTCAAAAACAAAGAGTTAGTATCTGTAGAGCATTGATGGGTAAACCTAAGCTTTTATTATTAGATGAACCATTTTCAGCTTTAGATGAAAATATAAAAGAAAAACTATACAAAGAGCTTTTATATATCCATAAAGAATATAATATAACTACAATTATGGTTAGTCATGATAAAAATGAGATATATACATTAGCATCAAGACATATTGAGTTTAAAAATGCAAATATAGTAAAAGATGAGCAAGTTAATGATCTAATAAATAATAAAAGTGATAATATAAAAGCAAAAATATTAAAAATAATAGATAATAATAATCAACAATTTGCAGTTGTAAATATAAATAATAGTTTTGTAAATATTAAAATTAATAATAAATATAAAATAGGAGATATATTATCTATATCACTTAATGATCTCATTGTTAAATAGGTAAAATAATCTTAAAAGATACACCTTTATAAATCTCATCATAGTAAGGATACTCCTCATTTTTTACACTTATTTTTCCATTCATACCTTCTACTATTAATTGGTGTGTCATATTTAATCCAAGTCCAGTTCCTTGGGATTGATTTTTTGTCGTAAAATATGGTTCAAATATTTTATCTATAATATTATTTGGTATACCATTCGCATTATCTTTTATTATTATAACTAAGTTATCTTCCTCTTTTTTTATAGATATAAAAAGATATCTTTTTTCAATATTATGAAGATTAAATGCATCAAGTGAATTATTAAAGATATTTAATATACATTGCATTAACTCATTTTTATATCCTTGAATAAGATAGTCTTCTGGGGTATCTAATATTATATTTATATTATTTTTAATAATAATACTATCACAAAGAGTAAGAAAACTATTAATCATAGTTTTTGTACTAAACTCTTTTTTTACTCTATTATCTTTAATATAGTTTGTAAAGTCATCAATGGTATTAGATAAAAACATAACATTTTTAGTTATCATATTACATGATTTATAAAAGAATTCATCATCTAATATTTTTAATTCTTTTTGTATTTTAACACTACTAGTAGTAGCACTTATAACATTTAGTGGTTGTCTCCATTGATGTGCAATATTACCTATCATCTCACCCATAGAAGCTAGTTTTGATTTTTCCATTAATTGTTTTTCTTGCTCTTTACTTTTTGTAATATCAATAATACTTGTAAGTCTTAAATTTCTATTTTTTAATTTACACCCTTTTACAAGAGCATTAAACTTTTTCCCTTCTTTATCATATAGATCAATTTCGTATGGGTCTTCATATTCTGTCATAGTCATTTTCTTTACAAGTTCAATAGATTCATCTGGAATATGGTTAAATATATTAGAGCCTATTAATTCATCAATACTATCTAGTTTAAATATTTTTAAGGCACTTTTATTTGCTTCAATTACTACACCATTTTTTATAAGAAGAAGAGCTTCAATAGTAGAATTAAGCAACTCATGATAATCCTTGATTGAATTTTTTAGAACAAATTGTTTATACATTAAAAAAATAATTATTAAAAAAACAACAATTGAAAAATAAATTATAAAAGTATAGTTAATAGAATCAATCTTTTCAATATGATCCCATCTATTATGGATATTTTTTATTTGATTAGTTGATATATTTTTTAGTGCTTTATTTAATATAGAATGTAATATTGGCTTATCATCTCTTATTGCTATTGATAGATCATATGTCATATTTGTATATCCAGCAACATTTAGATTGTTAATTGCAAATTCATGAATATAATATGAAGCTACTGGTAAAGTAGCAATGGTACAATAAACTTCACCACTTGATACTTTATGTATAGCTTCTAGATAATCTTTAGTTTGAATAATATTAATATTAGGATACTTCTTTTTTAGTTTAGTAATTAGCCCAGAGCCTTTTTTTCTTGAGATAGATTTATCTAAAATATTTTCAATATTATCTATTAGAGGCTTATTGTTTTGTGTTATTATTGCTAATTTATAAGCTAGATAAGGATCTGTAAAAAGTGCATACTTTTCTCTAGCGGTTGTTTTTATAGCTGCTGGTAAAATATCACATTTTTTTTCTTTTAAAAATTGTTGAGATTGTTTCCATGAGTTAGTTTTAATCTCTTCAAATTTAACATTTAAATCTTTTTGTAATATTTTTAATATGTTAGGTACAATTCCAGAATATTTATTTTGTTTATTTTTAAACTCAATAGGAGCCCAATTTTGGTTTATACACATTGTGATAGTTTTATTATCTACTAAGTAGTGTCTTTCATCAACACTTAGCTTATTTGAATATAGTGAAGTAGTAATAAAGATTAATAATATATATAAATAAGACTTTTTCATAAGCAAATAATATCATAAATATATAAAAATATATATTTATAACTTCTTTTAATTAAAGCTAAAATTTGATATTTTAAAGATAGTTTATATTTTATGAAATAATAATTAGTTAAAAGGTTTTACAGTGATACAAAAAAAACATATAAAAAAGTTTGTTATATATACACTTACATCACTTAGTATATCATTTATTATTTCATATTTATATATATCTTCACCAAAAATTCTTGACTCTTTTAATGGAACACTTAGAGATTATATGTTTTTATTTAGAGGAGATGTTTCACCTAGTAATAGTGTTGTAATTATTGATATCGATGAAAAATCTTTAGATAAAATAGGGCAATGGCCATGGGAAAGAGATAAAGTTGCATTATTACTTCAAAAACTAACCAATTCAAAAATAGGTGCAATTGGTATGGATATAGTATTTGCAGAAAAAGATAAAAGTTCACCTCATAATATTTTAAAAGATTATAATATAACAAATCAATATATAAAAGACAATGATAAAATATTTGCAACAACTATTGCAAATACACCTACAATTTTAGCTTATCAATTTCAAATTGATGCAGAAGATTATTTAAAACAAGGTGATCTAAATATTCCAGCAATAGTAGTTGAAAAAAATAAACAAACAAATGATGAGTATATATTAAAAGCAAAAGGTGTAATTTTAAATATACCATCAATACAAAACAATGCATATTCTAGTGGTTTTTTTAATAATATTCCTGATGAATCAGGTATGATAAGATCAGTTCCATTAATAATAAAATATAAAGATCAGATGTATCCATCACTTGATTTAGAACTAATAAGAGCCTCTTTAGGTATAAATAAAATAGTAATAAATTATATAGAAAATGGGGTAGAATCTATCTCAATTGGAGATTTTTTTATACCAACAGATAGATATGGACGATTAATTGTAAACTTTAGAGGTGGAACAAAAACATTTAAATATATCTCTGCAGTTGATATTTTAAATGACAATTTTAAAACTAAAGATATAGAAGGAAAAATTGCACTTATAGGAACAACAGCAGCAGGATTAAAAGATCTAAGAGCAATCCCTTTTGATAATATTTATCCAGGTGTTGAAGTTCATGCAAATGTTATTGATAATATTTTAAATGAAGACTTTTTAACACAACCATTATATGTAGAAACTATAACTTTAATAATGATTTTTGTTTTAACATTTTTATCTGTTATGCTAGTTACATATTCACCTTTTTGGGTAAATCCATTTGTATTACTAATACTTAGTTTTTTAACTATATATTTTACTTATATTTTAATGTTTGAACATAAAATTGTACTTGATCTATTTTTACCATTATTTGCAATATTTATATCAACTATTATTGCTACATTTATGGATTATATGTTTGAGATAAAAAAAGAGAGACTTATTAAAGAAAAATTTGCTACAAAAGTATCAGAAGATGTTATGAAAAGTTTAATATCTGATATGAATAATAATAATTTTCAATCTATCCAAAGAGAAGTTACAGTGTTTTTTTCTGATGTTAGAAGTTTTACAAATATATCAGAAGCTGCATATGATGCAAAAAATTTAATTGAATTTTTAAATACATACATGGATCCAATGACTGATATTATTATAAAACAAAAAGGTACTATTGATAAATATATTGGTGATGCGATTATGGCATATTGGAATGCACCAACTAAAATTAAAAATCATGAAATACTTGCTGTTGATTGTGCATTGGAACAATTACATTATTTAAAAAAATTAAATAAAAAAATAAAAGAAAATAAAAAATTTGACTCAATTGTAAAAATGATGCAAAAACAAAATAAAGAGCCAATAGATATAGGAATAGGTATAAATACAGGAGTTGCTATAATTGGAGAGATGGGTTCTTCAAAAAGAAGTGATTATACAGTAATAGGTGATCCAATCAATCTAGGTGCAAGACTTGAATCATTGTGTAAATATTATGATTCAAAATTAAATATTTCAGATTATACAAAACAAAAATTAAACCAGCAAAGATATATATTTAGATTTTTAGATAAAGTAAAAGTAAAAGGTAAAACAGAACCTGTAAATATATGGCAAATTCATGATTATAAAAAAGTTACAAATGGTAAATATTTATTTGATATTAGTTATAATAAGGTTATAAATGAGCTTGAAATTTATCATAATGGTATTGATCTATACCAAAAAGAAAAGTTTGAACAAGCTTTAAAAATATTTAAAAAGTTGGAATCTTGGGAATATAAAACAAATAAAAATATATACAATATTTATATATCAAGATGTGAATACTATATAAAAAATCCACCAGAAAACTTTGATGGAATTTTTGAACATACTACAAAGGGATAAAGCATGAAAAAAAGTTTACTTTTACTATTTGGACTTTTAAGTTTAAATGCTCAAACAACAGTTTCTAATACAAATACAACAATACAAAATAAATCAAACTCATATGAGGTAGCATATAGTTTTTATAAAAATAAAAATTATCAAGTTGCTTATGAAATATTTAATGCACTTTTTAAAAACAATCTTGAAAATAAAGAGATAAATTTTTATTTAGGAAGAAGTGCCTTTGAACTCAAAAAATATGATGAAGCATATAGTGCATTTGAAAGAATACTTATAAAATATCCAAATGAAAATAGAGTAAAACTAGAACTTGCAAGGATAGATTATATACAAGGAAGATATAAATCTTCTAAAAAATTATTTTTAGAACTAAAAAAACAAAATCTTCCTAAAAATGTTCAAAATAATATTGATATATATTTATCTAAGATTGCACAAAAAACTCAAAAAAGTTTTTTTAATGGTATTTATATGGTAGGTGTTGGATATGATTCAAATATAAATAATAGAGCAAATAGTGATAGTTTTTATATACCTAGTAGTTCTTTAACTTTTGTAAATACTACAAAAAATGAGAATTCTGCTAATATTTATGGAGCATTATTTTTAAATCACAAATATAAATATAAAGATGATATAACATTAAAAAATGATTTTTTAATATATGCAAAATCTATATTAAGAGATTCATCTAAAAGTATAGGTTATTTATCATACTCTCCAAGTGTAGATATATCTTACGATAAGGTATCTGTTCAATATGGTGCTTTTGTTGATTTTTTAAGATATGATAATAAATACTATATGAACACTTATGGAATAAATCCAAAGTTATCTTATTTATACTCTTCAAAAACAAAAATAGGTTTAGTATTTAAATATCAGAATAAAGTTAATAAAATAGATAAAAATAAAAATAAAGATAGTACAAATAAAAGTTTAAGTTTAAATATTACAAATATTTTAAATACTAAATATACACTACAAACAAAATTAAAATTTGAAGATGAAACTAAAGAAAAGGATGGTTTATCTAATATTGATTATCGATCAACACTTTTATCATTAGCTTTACAATATAAAAAATCAAAAAGATTTACCTTAGGTACAGCTATCTCATATAATGATAAAAAATATAAAGATATAAGTAATATATATCTAAAAAAACAAGAAAATGATGAATATATTTATAACTTAAATAGTCTATATTTATTAAAAAATAAGTGGGTAAATAAAATAGATATTTCACATACAAATGTTAAATCAAATTTTGATTCAAATGAATATATAAAAAATACAATTAGTATTAGTTTTATGAAAAGATTTTAGGAGTATATCATGAGAGTAATATTAAGTCTTTTATTTTTAGTAAATATAATATACGCAAGTGTTGCTGTTGTATCAGCATTTAATGGTAGTGCAAATATATATAGAGATAATCAAAAATTAAAGGTATATATTGGTATTGAGATAAATGAAAAAGATACTATAAAAACAAATAATAATACAAAAATACAACTAATATTTAAAGATAATACTAGAATCACAATTGGTAAAAATTCACAATTTTCAGTAAGTGATTATTTATATGATGAAACAAAACCAAATGCTTCAAAAGCAAAATTTAAATTCACAAAAGGTCTATTTAGAACAATTAGTGGAAGAATAGGAAAGCTTAATAAAAAGCAATTTAAAATTAGTGTAAAAAGTGCAACAATTGGTATACGTGGTACAAAATTTGATGTTTTAGTAACTGCATCATTTGTAAAAGTTGGAGTATATAAAGGTACTGTATATTTTGAAAATTTAGGTGAAATTGTTGATATAAAAGAGGATCATTTCTTTGTATATGAATATTTAAACAATAAAAAAATAATAAAACAAGGAAGACTCAAAGAAAGCTTTGAGTTTAAAGATGATAATAAACAGGGAAATAAACTATCAAATAATATTGATATAGACCCTATATTAACAACTACGAATATAAATACCAATGATGTGAGAAATCAAGTAGAAGATATAATAGATTCAAATAATAATATTAAAAATACATTAGTAAAAGAAGTTATAGGTAGTCTTTCTGATTTAGATTATGGTTATTGGCAAGATCCCCTTAATGATAATAAAAGAGTAGATACATTTATAGAGGGAACAAGTGTAGAAAAAGTTATAAATTCCAATGGAGGGATAAGTGCTTATGGTAATACAGCATCATATTCTGGTGATATTGCTTCAATAGTTACAGATGCAAATGGTATTAAAAAAAGTTCTAGTGGTACTATTAATTTAAATATGGATTTTGATAATCAATCATTAAGTGGTGATATTGATATTAATACTGGAGAATATAAAGGATATATTGAAACTGGATATTCTTCTACAAGTTCATTTTTTACTGATACAATAGTAGATAACTCAGGTAATATAGCAATTACAGGTGGAAAATTAGATGGAAAATTTTATGGCGATGGAGCTGGTGTTGCTGCTGGTACATTTAGTTTAACAGGAGAAGATTCTAGTAAAGTAGAAGGTGTTTTTGCAGTACAAGAATAATAATTTTTATAAAAAACTAGTCTAAATTTAGGCTAGTTTTTTAATATTTAAAATATAATAATTAGATATAATATTTTTAATAAAAACAAACTATAAAGAAGTATTATGTCATCAAATCAAGTCCCACAATTTACACACCTTCATCTACATACAGAATACTCAATGCTCGATGGTGCAAATAAGATACCAGTACTAGCAAAAAAAATAAAAGAACTTGGTATGAATAGTGTTGCTATGACAGATCATGGTAATATGTTTGGTACTATTACATTTTATAATGAGATGAGAAAAAATGATATCAAACCAATTATTGGTCTTGAAGCATACTTACACAATGAAGAAGATATAGGTGATAAAACAACCAAAAAAAGATTTCACCTTTGTTTATATGCAAAAAATGATGTTGGATATAAAAATCTTATGTATCTATCAAGCCAAGCTTATATGCATGGTTTTTATTACTATCCAAGGATAAATAAAAAACTTTTAAAAGAAAACTCTGAAGGTTTAGTTTGTACATCAGCTTGTTTACAAGGTGAGATAAATTGGCACTTAAATCTAAATAACGAAAGAAATGTTAAAAATGGAGCAAAAGGCTATGAAGAAGCTAAAAAAATAGCCCTAGAATACAAAGAAATTTTTGGGGATGATTTTTATTTAGAGATTATGCGTCATGGTATTGTAGATCAACACTATATAGATAATCAAATACTTCAAATAGCAAAAGAAACAAGTATTAAAATAGTAGCAACAAATGATACTCACTATACTGAGCAAAAAGATGCAGAAGCTCATGAAGCATTTATGTGTATTGCTATGAATAAACTATACGATGATCCAAACCGTATGAGACATAGTGTTCATGAATTTTATGTAAAATCTCCAGAGCAAATGGCTGCACTATATGCTGATATTCCTGAAGCTATTGAATCTACTCAAGAAATAGCAAATAAATGTAATCTAGAGATAAAACTAGGAGATCCAACTCCTCCAAATTTTAAATTTACATTAGAAAAACTTCAAGAGTTAGGACTTGAAGCTCCTGAGCCTGGCGTTGAATACTCTTTAGAAAATGATAAAGTTTTATTTATACATGAGTGTTGGGCTGGATTAGAAAAACGTCTTAAAATAGTAAAACCAGAAAAACATCAAGAGTACAAAGATAGACTACAAGTTGAAATTGATATTATAAATAATATGAAATTCCCAGGATATATGCTGATTGTTTGGGATTTTGTGGCGTATGGAAAAAGTATTGGAGTTCCTGTAGGGCCTGGAAGAGGTTCAGCTGCAGGATCTTTAGTTGCTTTTTGTATGAGTATTACAGATATTGATCCTATGCCTTATGGTTTACTTTTTGAGAGATTTCTAAATCCAGAAAGGGTATCTATGCCAGATATCGATATGGATTTTTGTCAAGCAAGAAGACAAGAGGTAATTGACTATACAGTTCAAAAGTATGGAAGAAACAATGTTGCACAGATTATAACTTTTGGTAAACTTTTAGCAAAAGGGGTAATAAGAGATGTAGCAAGGGTTCTTGATATGCCTTATGCACAAGCTGATGCGATGGCAAAACTTATCCCTGATGAGCTAGGGATAAACCTAAAAGATTCTTGGGAGAAAGAACCAAAAATAAAAGAACTTTGTGAAGCTGATCCAAAAGCTGCTAGAGTTTGGACTTATGCCCTTGCATTAGAGGGACTAAATAGAAACGCAGGAACTCACGCAGCTGGTGTTGTGATATCAAATGATCCTTTATGGACAAAAACACCACTATTTAAGCCAAGTGGACTAGATACCATAGCTACTCAATATAATGGAAAATATGTAGAAGATGTAGATTTAATTAAATTCGATTTCCTTGGATTAAAAACTCTTACTGTTATTGAAAATGCCTTACAATTAATTGAAAAAAGACATGGAAATAGAGTTGATTTTATCACTCAAGATGTAAATGATCCAGAAGTTTATGAACTTATTTGTACAGGTCATACTGTTGGTTTATTTCAAATAGAATCATCTGGTATGCAAGATCTATGTAGAAGATTAAAGCCTGATAATTTTGAAGATATTATTGCCGTATTAGCTTTATATAGACCAGGTCCTATGGAGTCTGGTATGCTTGATGACTTTATTGATAGAAAACATGGTCGTGCTAAGATTGATTATTTTTATGATGAGTTTACTGAACCTTTAAAGCCTATACTTGAACCAACTTATGGGGTTATTGTATATCAAGAGCAAGTTATGCAAATTGTTCAGGTAATTGGTGGATTTAGTCTTGGTGGTGCGGATTTAGTACGACGTGCTATGGGTAAAAAGATTAAAGAGGAGATGGATAGACTAAAAGGTGAATTTGCAGCTGGTGGTGTAAAAAAAGGTTATGTTAAAGAACACTGTGAAGAGCTATTTGATCTGATTGTTAAGTTTGCTGGATATGGATTTAATAAATCACACTCAGCAGCTTATGCTATGGTTACATTTTATACTTCATATTTAAAAAAATATTACCCTACAGAGTTTATGGCAGCACTTCTTACAAGTGAAAAAGATAACACAGATAAAGTTGTAAAATATGTAGATGAAGTAAAAAGAATGGGATATGAACTAGTTCCTCCTGATATTAATAAATCATACTTAGTATTTTCTGCAGATAAAATCGATGATAAAGAGGTTGTATTTTTTGGAATGGGTGCCTTAAAAGGTGCAGGAGATGTTGCTATAAACTCTATTATAGAAGCTCGTGGCGATGAGCCATTTAAAGATTTAAGTGATTTTGTATCTAGAATTGATGGAAGTAAAGTAAACAAAAGGGTGATTGAAACACTAATTAAATCTGGTGGATTTGATACATTTGGTTATAGTAGAAAAGCTATGCTAGAACAACTTGAATATATCGTTGAAACTGTTGGAAAAGCCTCTCAAGCTAAAAAACAAGCAATTGGTAGTTTATTTGGTGATGATGAAGATATGATGACAGTATCAATTGAGCTTAAAGATATGCCTGAATTTGATGATAAAGAGATATTAGAGTTTGAAAAAGCATCTCTAGGATTTTATGTATCTGGACACCCACTTGATAAATATAGAGAAACACTTGATGAGATAAATTATACTTTATCTTCTGAGTTTGATGAACTTCAAGATGGAACAGAAACTTTACTTGTAGGTAAAATTGAAAATATCCAAAAAAGGATATCTAAAAAAGGTAATCCATTTGGAATAGCAACTATTATGGATTTGCATGGTAGTTTTGAGATTATGATGTTTGATTCTTTAATAAAAGAGCTAGAAGAGGATTTTGATCTTACAAAACCAATATCTTTTAAAGTAAAAGTAACTGTTGATGATTTTGGAACAAAGTTTAATATAAAAAAAGTACAATCACTAAAAGAAGCAAAATCTGTAAAATTAAAAACAAAAAAAGTTGAAGTGGTTGAAGCACCTTTAAAAGTGTTTATTGAATACTCAAATGATGTAAATATTTTATATAAAATATTTGAGATAGTATCTACAAATCAAGGTAAAAGAGATATGACTATAACTATAAAATCAAAACTAGGTGATATAGAACTTGATAGTGGGTATAAAATAAACAAAAATGTACCAGCACTACTTGACGCAATAGATGGTGTATATTATGAATAGTATAAAATAGGAGTTTACTATGGATATGATATATACTTATGCTATGCTAATATCTATAGTATCTTTTACAATAGCCACTGTTATGACTCCAGGACCTAATAATATTATGATGTTATCATCTGGACTTACATTTGGATATAAAAAAACAATACCACATATGATGGGTGTTGCTATTTGATTTCCCCTTATGGTGATAGCTGTTGGACTTGGAATTGAAGTAATATTTCAAAATTTTCCTATAGTTTATCAGGTATTAAAATATTTAGGGATTAGTTATTTATTGTGGATGGCATATAAAATAGCAAAATCAAATGATAGCTATGAAAATAAAAATCAAATAACAAAACCTTTTACATTTATACAAGCAGCACTTTTTCAATGGTTAAATCCAAAAGCTTGGATTATGGCAATTACATCTACATCTTCATTTATAGTATCAAATGAAAATGTGTATATTCAAGTACTGATTATTTCATTTATTTATTTTTTATCTGGAATTATATCTACAAATACATGGACATTAGGTGGAGTGTTTTTAAATAAGTTTATAAAAAATAAAAAATCTGTAAAAATATTTAATACTACTATGGCAATATTTATAGTATTGTCAGTTATACCGTTTATCTAACCACAACTTAGATATAATATACTTATGAAAAAAAATATTTTAATAACAAATGATGATGGATATGATGCAAAAGGTTTGCAACATTTAGTTGAAGCATTAAAACCAATAGCAAATATAACAGTAGTAGCACCTGCATCAAATAAAAGTGCTTGTGCGCATAGTATGACGCTAACTCATCCTTTACGATATAAAAGTATAGATGATGATTGGTATGCACTAGAAGATGGTACACCTACTGATTGTATATTTGTATCGTTGAACACTTTATTTGAAAATCAAAAACCAGATCTTGTAGTAAGTGGAATTAATATTGGATCTAATATGGGTGAAGATATCACTTATAGTGGAACGGCAGCTGCAGCTATGGAAGCAGTACTTCAAGGAGTACCAGCAATTGCTATATCTCAAGTTTTAGATGATAATGCAAAAACTCAAGGTGATTTATGGGACTATTCATTAGCTAAAAAGACAATTTTAGATATAGTTACAAAAATATTTGATGATAATTTCCCCTTAGATAAGAGAAAGTTTTTAAATATAAATATTCCACCTTGTTCAATAGAGCAATGTAATGGAATAAATATCACAAAAGCTGGAAGTAGGGTATATGGTAATGATTGCCATAGATATAAAGACCCAAAAGGGAAAGAGTTTCATTGGATTGGATTACATCCACTTATATGGAATGAGAGTGATAAAAAAGATTGTGATTTTGAAGCAATTAAACAAAATAAAGTATCAATCACACCAATACAATTAGACTTGACATCATATCAAGATATAGAAAAATTAAAACAATGGATATAAAATGACACTAACAGATGGATTAAGAAGAGATATTAAAATTATCGAAAAAGATTTAAAAGATGAAGCTCAATTAAAAAAGATATTAAAATTAAGACTTACAAAAAAAGAGTATAAAACTCTTTTAGCAATAAATGAAGGTCAAAGTGATGAATATATGAAAGAGAAACTATCTCTTGATGATGAAAGATTACAAGATATAAAAGATACAATTATTAGAAAACTAAATTATGAAAAGTTAAAATACGAACTGTACGAGGTATAAGATGCATATTACAAATAAAATTTCAAATATATTTCATAAGTTTGCTTCTACTGAGTTTCCAACTCCTATTCAAAACTTTATAAATAATACATATGTAAAAACTTTAGGTTTAGATATGAGTGAATTTAAAAGTGCTGATTCTTATAAAACTTTAAATGAACTTTTCACAAGAGCATTGGTAAAACCTAGACATGTAGATATGTCTTTGGATACATTTATATCTCCAGCTGATTCACTAGTATCAGCTCAAGGTACTATCCAAAATAATACAGCATTACAAATAAAAGGTATGAGATATAATATAGATAACCTTTTTACAGCATATATAAGTGGTGAAAATAAATCAAAACTATATGGTGGAGATTTTATGAACTTTTATCTAAGTCCAAAAGATTACCATAGATATCATAGTGTATATAGTGCAAAAGTACATAAACTTATCCATGTACCAGGTAAATTATATCCTGTAAATTTCAAATATCTAAATAAACAAGAATCTCTTTTTGTAGAAAATGAAAGAGTAATTATGCAATGTAGTACAAGTGAAGGTAAATATTTTTATATGGTATTTATTGGTGCTTTAAATGTTGGTAAGATGGTATTTGATTTTGAAGAAAGAATTGAAACAAATACAGATACTAGAAGTATAAGTGTTTATGAATATGATGATCTATTTATCAAAAAAGGTCAATGTTTAGGACATTTTAAAATGGGTTCAACTGTTTTACTTTTTTGGGAAAAAGATATGGTTGAATTAGAAGAATTAACTATGAAAGATGTTAAATTTACTAATACAATTGCAAGATTAAAATAATAATATGAAAAACATACTAATAACTGGTTGCTCAACTGGTATTGGAAAAGAAACTGCAATATATTTAAAAGATAAAGATTATAGAGTCTTTGCAACTGCTAGAAAATTGCAAGATGTGCAAGATTTAAAAGATTTGGGATTTGAAGCATTTTATTTAGATGTTACAAATCCCAAAAGTATAAAAGATACACTTGATGAGGTATTAAAACTAACAAACAATACTCTTGATGTTGTCTTTAATAATGCTGGATTTGGACAAGCTGGGGCTTTAGAAGATATAAGTGTTCAAACTCTAAAAGAACAATTTGAAACTAATGTTTTTGGATTACATGAAGTAACATTACAAGTTTTAAAGATTATGAAAAATCAAGGATATGGAACTATTATTCAACACTCTTCAGTACTAGGAATTATTAGTTTAAGACTAAGAGGTGCATACAATGCAAGTAAATATGCGATTGAAGGTTTAACAGATACTTTAAGGTTAGAGCTAAAAAATACAAATATAGATGTAACTTTATTAAATACAGGACCAGTAACTAGTGATTTTAGAAAAAATGCACAAGAGAAATTAAAACAAAATGTAAATATTGATAATTCAAGATTTAAAAATGAGTATTACAAAAACTTAAATAGCAAAAAAAGCTCAGTGCCATTTAATCTTGAAGCTATAGAAGTAGCAAAAGTTGTAGAGACTATAATAACTTCTAAAAAAGTAAAACCAAGATACTATATAACAAAAGCTACATATCTACTTGGTTTTGCAAAAAGGATTTTATCAACTTCTATGCTTGATAAAATCCTAATTAAACTTTAGTTTATTTAGAAAATATTGGGCTATTATTATCTAATTGTTTTAATATTTTCTTATCTAAGAAAAAAGTACCAAATGGTACAAGTGAAGCTATAATACTAGTTAATACAAACTTAGCATCTTGATTTGTTTGGGCTCTTGCAGATCCAAGGGCAAGTAAAAACCAGATGAAAAGTACTCCATGTATCATACCTACTATTTTAGTAGCTATTAAAATTCCCATGATATATTTTAATGGTATTGCTACAAATAGTAGTATAATAAATGACCAACCCTCTATATATGCGGCCATTCTAAATTGTTTTATTTTTGACATAATTATTCCTAATAATTTTTATTTAATGAAATTATAATAGTATATTATTAAATTAGCATTACAAAAAAATAATAGATTAAAATTAAATTTTAATTAATATAAAGATAGAATATAAGATACTAATATCAAATTTAAATGTATAAAAAGGATGATTTATGGTAAACGAAGAAGATTTTATATTACTAAATCAAAATTATGATACAAGTGGAAAATGTAACGCAAGAATAATAACACTATTTTTAATGCCAACTATTTTATATACAATTGTACTTTTGGGCTATTTTAATATAATTAATTTTAAAGTAGAGATTCATAGTGTAATATTAATAGGTGTTATATATTTAATATTTTTAGCTTTTATAAAACACAACGCTTATTATGTATCTTGTAAGTTTAGAAAACAATATACAAATCTAAAAGAGCATCTAAAAGAGTTTGTAAATAAAAATATTTTACAAATAGATAAAACAAAAAAAGCAAATGCTTCAATAGATGATTTTTTAAAAGAGTTTACAATATCACTTAGAGATACAAATTTTTCATCTGTAGCAGCTGGAATATTCCCTACACTTGGGATATTAGGAACTTTTATATCTATTGCTATATCTATGCCTGATTTTTCATCTCAAAATACGCAAATGTTAGAAAAAGAGATATCTCTACTTTTAGGTGGAGTTGGAACGGCTTTTTATGTTTCTATATATGGTATATTTTTATCTTTGTGGTGGATATTTTTTGAAAAGCTAGGTATGAGTAGATTTGAAAAAGATATAATTGTAATTAAAGAAAATACAAAAAACTTTTTTTGGAATAAAATAGATATAGAAAAAATACATTTCCAAAAAAGTATTGAAAATTATGAAAAATTAAATACAGTTTTTTCTGGTATGAACTCTGATGATTTAACAAATATAATTAATAACTCATTAGAACAAAAAGTTGAACTATTTGAAAAGATTATAACTTTAGAAGAAAACTCTATGAAAAAAGCAGCACTTCATTTTCAAAAAAGGGAAGAGCAACAAGAAAAATTTGTAAAAGCTTATGCTCTTGTAGCAAGAGATATGGAAAATCTTACACATAATATATCAGTATTTGTTACTTCTCTTGGAAATATAACAGCATCTATAAAAGAGAATGAAAATTACTCAAATGATCTATCAGAAGAGTTAGCAATAAATATAAATAAACTAAATACTACAATGCAAGAGCTAAGTGTTAAAAATATAAAATCTGTATATGAAACACTTGTTAATACAATAGAACAAATTAAAACAAATACAGATGATATATCTTTAAAATTAAAAGATGAAATAGATAAATTTGATAGTAAAATTACAAATAAACTATCAAACTCTTTAGAGATGATAGATAGTGAAACGGCTAGTATTATTGAACAACTAAAATCTATAAAGTAAAATTATGTATGATAATAAAAATAATAATGAAGAACAAAACTTTTGGGTATCTTATGCTGATTTGATGGCAGGGTTGTTGTTTGTTTTTATTTTACTTGTTGGTGTTATTGTTATAAAATATGTATATGTACAAAATGATCTTCAAAATAAAGATAATACACTTAAGATACAAGATCAAAAAATACAAGATCAAATAGCAAAAATAAAAATTATCACTTCTAAATTACAATCAAAACAAGAAGAGAGTCTACATCTTAGTTTTGAGTTGGCTAAATTAAACAATACATACAATAAAACAATCAAAGATCTAAATGCTTCAAAAGAGTTAACTAAGAAGTTAAACATTGATTTAAATAATACAAACAATAAGTTATTACTATCAACTGAACAAATATCTAAAATCACAAAGATATTAGAGGATAAAAATAATAAAATTGAGCTATTAGATAAAACAATACAAGAACAAGCAATACAAATATCTAAAACTCATCAAAAATTAAATTATACACAAGATGAGATTGAAAAATTAAAAGAGTTACTTATAGGTTATGAGTTAAAACAAAAAGAATATGAAAATACAAATAAAAAACTAAAAGATAAAATAGAACAATCATCACATATAATAACTTTAAAAGATGATGAACTAGAACTACTTACAAATAAAATCTTAACAATAACAAAAGAGCATCAAAAACTAGTAGAAGAGTTTGATATAGCAAAAGTGAAAATAAAAACTCTAACAGGTATAAGATTAAAAGTGATACAAGAGTTAAAAAAGAATTTAGGTAATAGTATCAATATAGATCCTAAAAGTGGAGCTATTAAGTTTTCATCAAATATTTTATTTGATCAAGGATCTTACATATTAAAAGATAGTGCAAAAAAAGAGTTAAGTAAGATATTAAAAAAATATATAAATGCACTTTTATTAAATAAAAATATAAGACAATATATAGAAAATATAACAATCCAAGGACATACTAATTCAGATGGATCATATTTATATAATCTTGAACTATCACAAAAAAGAGCGCTAGAAGTTATGAAATTTTTATATTCACTTGATATAAAAAATAAATCATTATTAGAAAAATATATAAGTGCTAGTGGAAGATCATATTCAGATAGAATAAAAGATAAAAATGGATTTGAACAAAAAGATGAATCAAGAAGAATTGAGATTAAATTTAGAATAAAAAATGAAGAAGCTATAAAAGAGCTATCAAATTATCTAACAAAAGAGAAATAATGGATGATTATATATATAAACCAAAACACCTAATAAAACTAAATAAAAAGTTAAAAATAAAAACTATACCAAGATCTATATTTCAAAAAGTTATATCTTTTTTGTTTAAATAGTAATAATATAGTATAATTACAAAAAAATTAAAAAGGATTAATTATGGCAACAGCAAGTGCAAGACATATATTAGTAGATAGTGAAGAAAAGTGTAATGAATTAAAACAACAAATAACAAGTGGAGAGATCTCATTTGAAGATGCTGCAAAGCAAAACTCTTCTTGTCCATCAAAAGCTGATGGTGGAGCTTTAGGTACATTTGGACAAGGACAAATGGTTCCTGAATTTGATAAAGTTGTATTTAATGACGAAGTTGGAGTTGTTCACGGACCAGTAAAAACTCAATTTGGATACCATCTTTTAGAAGTTACTTCTAGAGAAGACTAAAAATTATAATAATACCTATTATTTAATAGGTATTATTATCTCAAATAATGCACCTTTATAGTGTGTATTATAAAAATCAAACTCTTTATTTGATACAGTGATTGATCCATCCATATGTTTAGAAATAATCTCATTTGACATATATAATCCAATACCAGTACCCTGAGCTTTATGTTTAGTTGTAAAATATGGTTCAAATATTTTATCAATAATATTCTCTTCAATCCCACCTGCATTATCATATATAGTTATTATTATTTGATTATTGTCATCTACTATACTATTTATAAAAACCAGTTTCTCTTTTGGATTTGAATCTACTAATGCATCTTTTGCATTTGATAATATATTCATAATAACTTGTATTAATTCATTTTCTAAACCATAAATTTTAGCATTTTGGATATTTTCAATAACTTTAATATTTAATTTTTTAAAATCTGCATTTGATAATAATAAAGCTTTTGCACATACTTCCTTAATAAAAAAGTCATTTTTATTTTTATTTGGATTAAAGAAATTCTTAAAGTCATTAATTGTATCAGATAGATATTGAGTATTTTTATTTATCTTGTTTAAACTTTTAATCTCATACTCTTTATTTATTTCTATATCCATCTCTTTTTGGTGTAGTAAAGATGTAGAGATAGTTGAT
The DNA here is from genome assembly GCA_964482285.1 of uncultured Helicobacter sp. Classification (GTDB taxonomy): domain Bacteria; phylum Campylobacterota; class Campylobacteria; order Campylobacterales; family Arcobacteraceae; genus CAIJNA01. The sequence goes on from CAYZWZ010000004.1 coordinate 64,806, forward strand.
ATTACAGATAGTGGTTGTCTCCATTGGTGTGCTATATTTGCAAGCATCTCTCCCATAGCTGCCATTTTTGATTGTTGTATTAAGATATTTTCTTTTTCTGCTAATTTCTTTTGCGTTAGTTTCTCTTGAGTAATATCTGAAAAAGATGCAACATAATAAAGAACTTGATAATATTCATCTCTTATTACATGAATAGTTAAACTTTCAGTTATAACTTCACCCTTTTTATTTTTGTTTAATATCTCTCCATGCCAAAAATCTTTTTTATTTAAAGATTCATACATCTTTTTATAAAATTCATCACTTTGAAGTTTTGAACTTAAAACAGATGGTTTTTTACCTATTACATCCTCTTTTGTATATCCTGTAATTTTTGTAAATGAATCATTAACTTGAAGTATCTCTTGATATTTATTTGTAATTATCATCCCATTTTGTGTTTGAAATGCAAAAGAAGCAATTTTTAATTGTTCATTTGATTCATCAATTCTTTTTAGCATAGTATTTATTTCATCATAAAGTTTTCCATACTCATTATTAACATTTATATCCAAAGATGGAATATTTTTAAGGGTATCTATTTGAGCAAGGTAAGTTACAAGATTTAAAATAGGATATGTAAACTTTTTTGCATATATAGATGCTAGTATAAATGAAATTATAAACATACTAAGAAGTATAAAAAATAGAATAAATATATTTTCTTTTATAACATTTGACATAGAATCTATATGAAATTCAATATATACATATCCTAAATTATTATTTTGATATTTTGCTTTTAAATATGTTTTTAGTATATTATTTTCAATAATTGGATCACTTAATACTTTAATATTTTTTATAGGAAAGCTTTTATTATCTTTACTATATTGATAAACTGCTTTTTTATTTAGATTATATATTACTAATCTATTTATATTTTTAAATGACTTTAAATTAGATGTAATATCAGCAGCTGCTGATACTTCATTTAAAAATGTAAGCTTTGCAATATCTTGACTTAATATTATAGCTACTGTTTTTGATTGTTCAATTGTCTTTTCATGTTGATTTTGCATATACCAATATACAAAACTACCATACCCTATAAAACTAGATATAGTAGATACTATTATAATAATATTTGTTAATTTATTTTTTATTGACGATTTAAAAGTCATAAATTACTTGACCTTTTTTGATGGGTTTTCCACAGGTAGATTTTTATCATTACCCCATTCCATCCATGACCCATCATATACAGATGCTTTATATCCTAGCTCTTTTAGAACAATGTAGTTTAGTGCAGCCTCAGCCCCAGCATCACAATATAAAATAATAGGTTTGTCTTTAGGTAGATCTTTATATACATTTGCAAGTACAGTTAGATCTTTCATCTTATTTCCATTTGAGCTTACTTGATAGTTTTGTGTACAAGCATAATTTTTAGCAGTAGGGATATGACCATATCTTTTTGTTAAAGATTCTTTACCTTGATAGTGTGAACTTTTTCTACCATCAATAATAGTTTTTTTACCAATAGACATTAGTGTACTTAGTTTTGTTTCTATTTTAGAACTATCAACTCTAGGGATAAAATTTGTTTTTTTAGGTTTTTTATTTTTTGTTGATATTGGATAATTTTTATTTTTCCAATAAGGATAAGATACTTTTAGTAGTCCAACATTATTATGTCCTAATATCTCTAAAATCCAATAAAATCTAGCAGCCCAAAAAAATGCACCATCATCATATGCTACAACTAATGAATTGTTAGAGATACCTGCTTCACTTAGTACCTTTTGTAAAAAGTCTAATTTTGGCATAAAAAATTTATCATCAAATAAATTTTTTAAACCAGGGATATTAACAGCACCTTGAATATGCCCTTTATTATATTCTTCCTTTTTTCGCAAATCTACTACTACAACTTGATGGTTATTTAAATTTTTTAATAACCATTTATCTTCTACAATTGATGGCATATCTTTTTTTTGATTAGTAATGGCACTTGAATTAGTAAGTAAAATCACCACAAATAATAAAATTTTTATGATAACTTTCAAATTTATTCCTTAAAGATTAATATTAAAATATTACCATTTATATACTTAACGAATAATTTATAATTATTTTAATATTAATTGTTATATAATTGTTTATAAAAATAAAGGTTTAAAATGAAAAATAAAAAACGATTTACAATAAATAAAAAGTTTACTATTAATTCAATTATAGTATCTATAATCACTTTAACAGTGGCTTTTTTAGTATTGAATATATATAAATCACAATTAAAAGAAGATATATATATAACTACTCAAGAGAAATTAATAACTAAACTTGATAACAAAATAGAATCAAAAAAATCGATTGGTATAACAAATGCATTTTCTATATCAAATGATGCTAGAGTTAAAAAAGCATTAAAAACAAATAATAGAGATTTAGCAATAGTTTCATTAAACAATATTAATACTGTTTTTAGAAAAAACACAAAATTTAAAAATATAAAAATACATATCCATACAAAAGACAATAGATCATTTTTAAGAAACTGGAAAGTAAACAAATATGGTGACGATTTATCTTCATTTAGAAAAAGTGTTGTTGCAGTTAATAGAACACAAGCTCCAGTAAATGGATTTGAGGTAGGAAAAGCAGGTCTTAGTTTAAGATCTGTTGTTCCTATAATTGATAATGGAGAACATTTAGGTTCTTTAGAGTTTATGCAAGGTTTAAACTCAGTTGCAAAAGATTTCAATAAGCAAAAAGAGGGATTTATCCTACTTATGGATATGGATAAAAAAATAGTTCAACCAAAAGCAAATAAAATTTTAAACGATAAATATGTAATATCTCAAAAGTTTATAAATAATGATTTCTTAGAAGATCTTAAAACTATAAATATTGAAGAGTTAGAAAAAATTAAATACTTAATTTCTGATAACTATTTATATACTTCAAAAGTAGTAAAAGATTTTAATGGAAATAGATTAGGTTTATATATTGTTGCTGAACATTTAGATATTGTAAACATAGCAATTGATCAAACTACAAATATCATTTATGTAGCATTATTGATGCTTATTTTAGTTGCAGTTGTAAATCTTATTACAACATTAATTAATATGAAAAAATCAGTACTAACACCAATTAAAAATTTAGAAAAATCTATAGTAGCTATCTCAAATAATAATAGCTCATCTAAAATCAATATCCAAAATAATGATGAAATAGGTGATGTTGTTATTGAATTTAATAATTACCTTAACTTTATAGAAGAGGGTATTAAACAAGATCAAGAAGTTATTGATGAATCAAAAGAGGTTATCAAAAGAGCAAATAGAGGATTATTAAATACACGTATTAAAAAAAGAGGTAGTTCTCAAGGTGTAAATGATCTAGCTGTAGCTATTAATGAATTAGTAGCTGCAACATATAAAAACTTAACACTTTTAGCAAATATTTTATCTGAATTTTCAAATGCAAGATACGATGTAAAAATCGAAAAAGTAGGTAATACAACAGGTGAAGTTGCTTCTATTATGGATGGTATTAAAACTACAGGTGGAACAATATCTGGAATTTTGGCTATGATTGATAATACTACAAATGAACTATTAAATTCTGCTACACAATTAAATCAAGCATCATCTGATCTTAGTAACTCTTCAAATATGCAAGCTTCAGGATTAGAACAAACAGCAGCAGCAATTGAAGAGATATTAAGTACAGTAAATCAAAGTCATGAAAATACACAAAAAATGGCAGATCTAGCAAAAAAAGTTACAGATTCTACAAAACATGGTGAGCAAATGGCACATAAAACATCTGAATCTATGACACATATTACAAATGAAGTTAATGCAATAAATGAAGCTATTACTATAATTGATCAAATAGCATTCCAAACAAATATTTTATCACTAAATGCTGCAGTTGAAGCTGCAACTGCAGGAGAAGCTGGAAAAGGCTTTGCAGTTGTTGCACAAGAGGTAAGAAACCTAGCATCTAGATCAGCAGATGCAGCAAATGATATTAAAGAGTTGGTACAAAATGCTATTGTAAAAGCAAAAGAGGGTCAAGATGTATCAAATGAGATGATTGAAGGTTATACGAACCTAAATAATAATATTACCTCTACAATAAAACTTATAGAAGATGTAGCAGTTGCAAGTAAAGAACAAAAAAATGCAATATCTCAAATAAGTGATACTGTAAATGATTTAGATAAAGTAACTCAAGAAAACGCAAGTGTTGCATCAAATATTAATAATATGGCAAGTGTAAATGAACAATTAGCTAGAGGTCTTGAAACAACTATTGAAAGAACACAATTCAATCAAAGAGCAAAAAAACAAGTTTGTAATATCGATTTAATGTTTGATCTAGATTCTTTAAAAGCAGATCATATAAAGTTTAAAAATGATGCTTTTGCAAAATGTGAAGATGGTGGAAGATTTAAAGTAAAAACTCATCATGAATGTAGAATGGGTAAATGGATAGATGGTATGGAAGATAAAGATTTCTTAAATGCTCCAGCTTGGGAAGAGCTAAAAGAAGCACATAAAAAAGTACATATGATGACTCAAGATACTGTTGATCTGTATGCTGGTGGATATAGTTCTGGTCAAGTATTTAGTGTAACAAATAATGTTGAAGAGAATATGAATATAGTATTTGAAAAACTTGATGAGTTAAGAGAATATAAATGTGAAAAGATGAAAGAAAAAGGGAACTAAAATGGCTTTAAATCAAGAAACTATATTAAATTATAACTCATTTTTAGTTAGTGAGACTGATTCAAAAGGAAATATAATATTTGCAAATGAAGAGTTTTGTCATATTGCAGAATATTCTTTAGAAGAACTATTAGGAAAACCACATAATATAGTAAGAAATCCTGATATGCCAAAAGCAGCATTTAAAGACTTATGGGATACGATACAAGTAGGTAAAGTATGGCATGGTTTTGTAAAAAATAGTACAAAATCGGGTGGATATTATTGGGTATTTGCTACTGTTTATCCATTTTTTAATGATAAAGGTGAACAGTGCTATTTGTCATGTAGAAGAAAACCTTCAATTGAAGATGTTCAAAAAAGCATCGCTTTATATAGAACAATGAACTAAATAAAATTTAGTTCATTGTAATATACTCTCTTTAAATCAAAAAATATAATCTAAATTTTATATAACTAACTATAATAGTTTCAAGCTTAAGTATGATAAAATCGTAATAATTCGCTATATTATTACCTTTTACAAATAAAGATGGTGTTTTCAAAATTGCACAAAAAATAAGACAAACAGTAGAAAATAAAAAGATAAATATTGATAATAATAAATTTTTACAATTTACAATAAGTCTTGGTGTTGATATTATGGATGAACCAGAACAAAGTATTGAAAAAGCATTAAATAGAGCCGATGAAGCATTATATATTGCAAAAGAAACAGGTAGAAATAAGGTAGTAGTAAAATAAAATTAAAAAAGCCCTACAAAATAACTTTAAAAGTTAACTTTGTAGAGCTTTTTATGGTACGCCTGGCAGGATTCGAACCCGCAACCACCGGGGCCGAAACCCAGTGCTATATCCAGTTAAGCCACAGACGCATTGTTGAGTTGAAATTATAGCTCAATGTTTATAAAAAACTTATAAAAAATCAATAAATTTTACTCTAATAAACTTAAAACCAAAATTTATGTATAATCATTTAAATTAAACAAAATATATTTAAGGAATAATACATGGTATTTACAAAAGAAGAATTTTCTGAAAAAGTTAAAGATATACAAGCTCAAAGCTGGTACAAAAACCCAATCGCATTTGGTATTGCAAAAGTAGATAGAGGTCAATTAAATAGTGATAAAATATTACAAGCTACATACCCAGTTGTAAACTGGAATGAAAACTTTGGTAGTGCTGCAGTATTTATGGAAGCTTTAAAAATGGCTGGTGTTGAAGTAGATACAAATGCAAGTGAATTTGTATGTGAAATTTCTGATGAGTTTTTAGCAAACTCTATTGAGATGTTTAGACCATATATCCCTGAAGCTAAAGGTGACGATCATAAAAATGTTCAATTAGTTTCAACATTAGCAAACCTACCAAAAGAGTTAGGTCTTAGTGCAAGTGATTATAAAATAGTATTTATATTTGAAGATGCAAATCCTGCATCTGTTGAGTCTGCATACTTAAAACTTTATGCTTTATCATTAGGAAAAGCCCAACTTAGAAAAGTAAACTTAAATGGAGCATTTGGATTATTACACAATGTTGCATGGAGTGGAAATATGCCAATTGAACTTGATTGGTTAAGAGCAAACGAACTTACACTTAAACTTACAGGTAAATACCCTACAATTGATATGGTAGATAAATTCCCAAGATTCTTAAGTCATATTATTCCACAAGATAATACAAGAATACTTGATACTTCAAAAGTTAGATTTGGAGCTCAATTAGCTGCTGGAACTACAGTTATGCCAGGTGCTTCTTATATTAACTTCAATGCTGGAACATTAGGTCCTGTTATGGTTGAAGGTAGAATATCTTCAAGTGCTATTGTTGGATCTGGAAGTGATGTTGGTGGAGGAGCTAGTATTTTAGGTGTTCTTTCTGGAACAGATGGTAACCCTATAAGTATAGGTGAAAATACACTTCTTGGAGCTAACTCAACTACAGGTATACCTTTAGGTGATGCTTGTATTGTTGATGGTGGTTTATCTATTTTTGCAGGTACAAAAGTATCTATTAGCGATGAAGAGATTGCAAAACTAAAAGAAGCTAATCCTGATGCAACATTTACAAATGTAATGAAAGCACAAGATCTTCAAGGATTAAATGGTCTTCACTTTAGACAAGACTCAACTACTGGTCAATACCTTGTTAAAAGAAGTACTAGAGAAGTAAAACTAAATAGTGAACTTCACTAATTAAAGGAAACTGCATTGAAAAACTACATATTACAAAATGAAAATGCAGTTTACTATGAGTGTGGATACAGTTGTGATAACTGTATCTACATAAACATAGAAAATGAATCATTTTTTATAACAGACGCTAGATATACAATTGATGCTAAACAAAATATTAAAAATAATTGTGAAGTTGTTATAACAAATGATTTACTAAAAGTTGCCAAGGAAATACTTAAAAAATCAAAAATCAAAAAAATAATATTTGATCCAAACGATTTTTCATATTTTTCATTTACAAGTTTAAGTAATAATTGTAAAATAAAATTTATTCCTAAGCCATATTTTTCAAAACAAAAAAGGATAATCAAAACCAATGATGAGATTAAACTTATAAAAAAAGCTATGAAACTAGGTCGTATAGGATTTGTAAGGTTCCAAGAATATCTTAAAAATGAAGGTGTAGGAAAGAGTGAAAAATATCTTGCATATATGGCACAAACATTGTTAAGTGATTATGGAAAATATGACTTAAGTTTTGATGCAATAATAGCTATAAATGAAAATTCAGCAAAGCCTCATGCTCATCCATCATCTAAAATATATGATAAAGATGATCTACTACTTTTTGATGGTGGAATTAAGTATAAAAGGTATTGTAGTGATAGAACAGTAACTTTTGGAAATAATTTAAAATATAGTTCAACAGCACAAAGAAAACAAATATTTAAAAACAAAAAACATCAAAAAATATATGATATAGTATTAAAAGCACAAGAGACAACAATCAAAAAAACAAGAGTTGGCATGAAAGCTAGCGAAGTTGATAAAATAGGGCGAGATATAATAGAAAAAGCAGGATATGGAAAATATTTTGTACATAGCACAGGCCATGGAGTAGGGCTAGATATTCATGAATATCCAAATATATCTAGTAGAAGTGATGTAGTATTAGAAGAAAATATGGTATTTACAGTAGAACCTGGTATTTACTTACCAAATGAGTTTGGTGTAAGAATAGAAGATACTTTAGTGATGAAATCAAAAAAAGCAGTAATTTTATAATGTCTGAAATCTATATATATTTAATTGTTGGTATAATTATAGGGTTTATATTAGCCTTTATTAGTGCATTTTTTATTAGTAAAAGTAAATATGAAGCTATAATAAATTCAATTCAAAATGAAGCAAATATAAAAATAACTTCACTACAAAATCAAAATGAAAATCAAAAAATCGCATTTGATGATTTACACAATCAAACAAAACAATCAAATGAAAATATGATAAATACTTACAAAGAGCAAATTAAACTGTTAAATGATCAACTTTTAGTAAAAAATAATGAGATAAAAAATATGCAAGATATTATAAATGAAAATGCAGCTTTAATCTCAACAATAAAAACTAAACTTGAAGAACAAAATATATCTATGAATGAAAAAATTGAGATACTAAAAAATAGTGAAGATAAACTAAAACAAGAGTTTTCAAACCTTGCGAATAAAATTTTTGATGAAAATAATAAAAAATTTACAGCTCAAAGTAAAGAAAATATGGATCTTATTTTAAATCCAATGAAACAACAAATAGCAGATTTTAAGAAAAAAGTAGAAGATATATACAATGATGATGTAAAAGACAGAAGTGAATTAAAATATGAACTAAAAACATTAAAAGAGTTAAATACAAAAATAAGTCAAGATGCTATAAACCTTACAAATGCACTAAAAGGGCAAAGTAAACAACAAGGTATTTGGGGAGAGATGGTTTTAGAGTCTGTTTTAGAAAACTCAGGATTAAGAGAGGGTATAGAATATGAAAGGGAAAAGCATCTAAATAATGATGATGGAAAATCATACAGACCAGATGTAGTTGTAAACCTACCCTCAAATAGAAATATAATAATAGATGCTAAAACATCACTTGTAGCTTATGAACAATATACAAGTGCTACAAATGAAGAAGATAAAAAACAAGCTATTACTAATCATCTTATATCAATAAATAAACATATAAATGATCTATCAAGCAAAAAATATGAAGAGTTAAAAGGTATTAATACACTTGATTTTATATTTATGTTTGTACCAATTGAAAGTGCATTGATGATAGCTATGCAACACGATACAGAACTATTTGATAAAGCATTTAAGAAAAAAATTGTACTAGTAACACCTACAACTTTACTTGTAGCTTTAAGAGCAATTGAAAGCTCATGGAAATATGAAAAACAAGCTAAAAATATAGGTGAAGTTTATAATAGAGCTTTAAAACTATATGAGAAACTAGAAGGTTTTGTTTCTACTTTAGAAAGTGTAGGAAAAGCGATACAAAATGCAAATAAATCTTACGAAAAAGCATATTCACAACTAAGTACTGGAAGTGGTAATGTATTAAGACAAGCACAGATGTTAAAAGATGTATCACAAATAAAACCAAAAAAATTAATCAAAAATGAAAAGGATGATGAAGATGTTTAAAAAAATAATTTTAGCGATGATAGTATTTGTAAGTATTGCAAATGCTTCATTTAAAGAAGTAGACTATAAACAGTTACAAGAGATGATGAAAAAAGATAATATCGTGGTAATAGATATTAGAAGAGATGATGAGTTTAAAGAATATGGTATAATAAAAGGTGCTAAAACTATTACATTTTTTGATGCAAGAGGTAAATATGATGTTCCTGCTTGGATGAAAGAGTTTGTAAAAGTAGTAAAATCAAAAGATCAGCCATTTGTTTTATATTGTGCACATGCAAATAGATCTAAAGTTGTAGGTAATTTTTTAGCAAAGCAACTTGGATATAAAAATGTATATGACCTAAAAGGTGGTATAAACTATGGATGGATCGATAAAGGGATGAAAACTGTTAAATTTAAGTAAAAAACTCACAAGTAATATTGGTAAAACAAATGCACAATATGGCCTTATAAAAGAGGGCGATAAAATTTTAGTTGGTTTTAGTGGTGGAAAAGATTCACTTACACTTATACATGCTTTAAAAAGGATGCAAAGTGTAGCTCCATTTAAATTTGAACTAAAAGCAGTTACTATTACATATGGTATGGGTGAACAAGTTCAATTTTTAGCTAATCACTGTAAAGAGCATGATATAGATCATGAGATAATCGATACAGAGATTTTTGATATTAGTAAAGATAAGATTAGAGAAAACTCATCTTTTTGTAGCTTTGTATCAAGAATGAGAAGAGGTTATTTATATACTTATGCACTTGAAAATGGATTTAATAAGTTAGCTTTAGGACATCATTTAGATGATGCTATGGAGAGCTTTTTTATGAATATGTTTTACAATGGAAGTTTAAGATCTATGCCCCCTAGATATAAAGCTAAAAATGGACTAATGGTTATTAGACCACTTATCTTTTGTAGAGAGAGACAACTAAGAGCTTTTGCTGATGATAATGAGATAAGAGTAATAGGTGATGAAGCTTGTCCTGCTATGAGAGTAGATATAAAAATGCCACATGCAAGAGCTAGTACAAAAGAGTTTTTAGCAAAGATGGAGCAAGACAATCCACAAATATTTACTACACTAAAAGCTTCTTTTAGAAATATACATACAAATACATTTTTTAGTGAAGAGTTTTTAGATAAACAGGAGGATAATAATGAGTAAAGAGATACTTTTAATATCAGCTTGTTTGGTTGGTGAAAATGTAAGATATGATGGAAAAAATAACTTAATTGATGATCTTGATAAATTAAAAGAACATTTTGAGCTACAATTTATTTGCCCAGAAGTTCAAGGTGGACTTACTATTCCTAGACTTCCTTGTGAGATTACATCATTTTCTCCACTTAAAATTGAAAATGAGTTTGGAATAGATCTAAAAGATCATTTTATAGATGGAAGTAGAATAGCTTTAGAATTAGCACAAAGATTAGGGATAAAGTATGCTTTATTGAAATCAAAATCACCATCATGTGGAAATGATAAAATTTATGATGGTACTTTTTCTGGAAATTTAATAGATGCTATGGGTGTTACAGCTAAAACATTACATGATCATGGTATAAAAGTATTTAATGAAACTCAAATTGAGGAACTTTATGAGCTTGTTAAATAACAAAAAATTACTAATACTTCCTATAGTAATTATTGTATCTTTATTATTTAGTAGTTTTTTATTTTTTAATCAAATAGATAAACTAAAAAAACAAATAGATGGACTTTATTTTGGTACTTTTTTACCAATTCATAAACTTCATAGAGTTGTAAATGTTTATGAACAAACTATAAATAAAAAAGCTTTAACAAAAACAAATAAAAATATAATAGAAAAAAACTGGAACTCTTATTATAAATCTTATAAGACAAAAAAAGAGCGAGAGATACTACAAAAAATAGATGCTATTATTAAAAAATCATTTAAAGTATATGATGAGAAATTATTAAGAACAATAATTACAAATATAAACAATACAATAGATTATGAAGTAAATGTATCTTATTTACAAAGAAAAGAATTTATTTTAAAATATAAACAAACATATGAGTATTTAAAATATAGTTTGATTATGATTTTAGTATTATCTGTTATTTTAGTATCTTATGTTGCATATTTATCTATGCAAAAGCATACAGAGTTAGAAAAGTTATCAATGAAATATAAACAAGACTCAATAACAGATAGTCTTAGTTTATTATATAATAGAAAGTATTTTGATACAGTATTTTCAAGTATGACAAAAATTGCATATGAAAATAAATGGAAATGTGCATTTGTTATGTTAGATATTGACCATTTTAAACCATTTAATGATACATATGGACATGATATGGGAGATATGGTAATAAAAGGTGTCGCTAATACACTAAAGAAAAGTTTTAATAAACAACATGAATATATATTTAGAATAGGTGGAGAGGAGTTTGGTATAATTATTATGGATACCAATATAAGCTTACTAGAAAAATCTCTTGAAAATTTACAGAATAATATAAAAGCATTAAAAATACCACATACTGCAAGTAGTACAGGATTTTTAACTGTATCTATGGGTGTTGTTATGGTTGATGAGAGTTCAATTAACATAGAGGTTAAAGATCTTTATAAACAAGCTGATGATAAACTATATTATTCAAAAGAACACGGAAGGAATCAATACACAATATGACATTTTTATTTGACAAAAATAACCACTTTAATTTAGCTAATATAGTTACATTTTTTAATATCGCTTCGGGGGTTATTGCAATGTACTTCTTAACTCATCATGAGTTTTTTGGAGCTGCGCTTTTTGCATGGCTTGGAGGTGCATTTGATATTATTGATGGGAAAATAGCTAGAAAATATCAACTTTCAACAGAGTTTGGTATTCAACTTGATTCTTATGCAGATTTTTTATCATTTGTTATTGTTCCTGTGATGTTTATATACTTTGGTGTAATAGATGGAAAAGAAGAGTTTTTAAATATGTTTGTAATTACATTTGCAATGATATTTTATATAATTTCAGGCCTTAGAAGATTAATACAATTTAATATTGATGCAGATGTAGGAAGTGTTGGAAAATATTTTGTAGGTATCCCTACACCACTTGGAGCTATATTATTATGGCTTGTTTATTTATCTTTTGCTTTTAATTTTATCCCAACATTTTTTGAAATAACACCAGAATATATAGTAATAGGATTTATGCTTTTAATAGCTTATATGTTAAATTCAAAAGTAAAAATACCACATCTTTAAAAAAGATATAAAAAAAAGCTAGGTTTTAAATCCTAGCTTTTTTTATTTTAATAATTATATCTTAGTATAATAATTTTTGTGATTGTGCAGGTATTGAGTTTGCTTGTGTTTGAATAACTGAACCCATTAGGTTCTTTATATTAGATGCAGAGAAATCACTTGTACTTTTCCCAAAATCAATATTTTTGTTTGGTTTTAAGTTTGCATTATTTATTTTTTCATTTTCAATATTATCAAAAACTTGAGTTTTGATAGTGTCTATTTTTTGTTCAACTACTTTTATTTTATTGTTAGTAGACTCTTTTAATTGTGTACTAGTATCAATCATATCTTGTAGTTTTAGTGGGTTAGAACCTATTTTACCATCAAAATATGCAGTTGAATCAGAATTTATATTTTCATTTGCGATATCATGAATAGTAGTAATATTTTGATATTTAGACATAAGCTCATTTAAACTTTGTTCCACTTCTGGAGTTAAAGTTTGTGGATCTTTTACTGCATCTTTACTTATATTTATAATATTATCTAATATATTATTTTGATTATTTAGATTAGATAATTGTGATTGTTCATTTGACATACTCGATATCAAAGGAGTTAGATTATTTGAAAGCTCACTTCTTTTTGGTGAAATATCTGAATTTACTAAATATGAATTACTAAGGCTAGTAGCTGTTTTTTCAACAGTATTGGCTTTAATATTATTTGCATATGTATTTAAATCTGTTTGTAAACCTAAATCATTTATTAAATTATTATTTGATACATTATTGATTTCCATTTTATCACCTCCTATTATCAAATTTTATATAAACATTATACTATATTACTCTTTAATAAACTCTTAAGTTTAAATATTATATTAAAACGAATAACTTATAAATTCTTAATATTTATTTTAGTATAATCAGAGCTATTTAAAGCATTAGGAGAAAACAGTGGAAATAACTGGTTCAAAAATCGTAATAGAAGCACTAAAAGCCGAAAACACAGAAGTTGTATTTGGTTATCCAGGTGGTGCTATTATGAATGTTTATGATGAAAT
>CAYZWZ010000005.1:0-30230 GCA_964482285.1 uncultured Helicobacter sp.
GTTCTTTTATCTCATCTTCAATTATTGTACCATTATTTTTAATATCTATTATTATATTATTATCATCTTCATCTAAATATATATCAATTACACCTATACTTATTTGTGAAAATTTAATAGCATTAGAAATAATATGTATAATAATTAATGATAATTTATCATAGTCTGTAGTATAAGTTGATATATTTGACCTATTAATAAAGTTTATTTTCATAGCTTTTTCATCAACTTGTATTTTTAAAAGTTTAATAATATCTTGAATAAATTCATGTATATTTTTAGTTGATAGATTTAATTGTTCTTTATTTAGTTCAATCTTATTTAAAATAATAATATTCTCTAAAATATTTAATAGTTTAAGACCATTTGTATTAATAGAGTTAAGATATTTTAATTGTTTCTCTTCTAGGTTATTATTTTTATTTTTCCCCAATATTGAAGAGAATCCAATTATTGAATTTAAAGGTGTTTTTATTTCATGTGATACATTAGCAATAAATTCACTTTTTAAGTTATTTTCACTTATTAAAAAGGCATTTTGTTTTTCTAGTTCTTCTATTCGTTTAATATACTTTTCCATATTTTATCCCTAATTATTAATTAACTCTTCAATCATATCAATAAGTTTATCTTCATCAAGTATAGGTTTTGACATATAATTATTAAACCCTTTTTTTAAAAAAACTTCTTTATCTCCTAACATAGCATGAGCAGTAAGTGCAATAACAGGTATATTTAAAATATTAGTATCTTTTCGAATAGCTTTTACTACTTCATTTCCATCCATCTCTGGTAAAGAAATATCTAATAAAACTAAATCTGGTTTTATATCTTTAACCATATTTAAACCACTTAGCCCATCATATGCAAAAAATAATTTATAATCATCTTCTAAAAAAGCCTCTATCAAGTCTGCATTATCATGATTATCTTCTATAACTACTATTTTCTTCATTTTATACCTTTCTTATCTTTTTAATAATACATTTAAGTGGTAATTTTATACAAAAACTAGATCCAACATTTATTTTTGAATTTACTTCAATATCACCTTCTAGAATATTTATCATATTTTTAGATATTGCTAATCCTAAGCCTGTCCCACCAAACTTTCTTGTTGTACTACCATCTGCTTGTCTAAATGGTTCAAATATTAAGTCTATTTTATCTTCAGGTATCCCTATACCATTATCTTTTATACATATATTTATATACTGATCATCTTTTGATAGAATAACTTCAACTTTACCACTATCTTTTTTTACAAATTTTAAAGCATTTCCAATTAGGTTTATACATACTTGTCTTAATTTTATATCATCAGTAAAAATATTTATCTCTTTACTTTGTGTTTTATTTATAAATGATAATGTGATCTTTTTTTCATGGGCTTGTGCATGTAACATCTCTATAATATCATTTAAAAACTTGATAAGTTCAAAATCTTTTGGATCTAACTCTACTCGTCCAGATTCTATTTTTGACAGATCTAGGATATTATTAATAAGACCTAATAGATGGTTTCCATTATTATTTATTTTAGATAATTGATCTATTTGCTTACTATCTAAATTCTCTTTTTTATTCTTTTTTAGAATATTTGAAAAACCAATTATTGAATTTAATGGAGTTCTTAATTCATGAGACATATTTGCAAGAAATTCACTTTTCATTTTATCTGATTTTTGTAACTCTATATTAGCTTTTTCAAGAACTATTGCTTGTTCTTGAATATAGTTATAACTCATGGCATTGTTTAGTGAACCTGTAAGTGCCAATATATATCCTTGTAGATAATCAACATCAATATGTTTACTACTTGCTAAGATTATAACACCTAGTGGTTTATTTTGAAATACAAGTGGAAATGAATAAAAATTATTTAGATTTAGTTTTGCAAAACCAATATCTATTGGTTCTAATGAATTTAAAGGTAGATCTTCTATACTTATTATTTTATTATTAAGTAAACTTTCCATAATTATTGGACTATCTACCATAAATTGTTTATTTGTATTTAGGGTATGTTTATCAATTGCTTCTGATGCAATAACTTTTAATTTATTTTTTTCATACATAATAAAATAGCTAATCATAGAACCTGAAATATTAAATATTTGTTTTAGTGTTTTGTATGCTAAAGATTGGATATTTACACTATTTAGATCTGATAAAAATGAACTAAAGTTATTTAATCTTATTTGCTCATCTTTTAAAATATTATGAGATAGTTGTAATTTTGTATTTGTTTTTTCAAGTTCACTTGTTTTTTCTTTGATTGTTTTTTCAAGATGTCTATCGTATAAGGCTAATTCGTCTGTTTTTTGTTTTAAGATACTCATCATCTCATTGAAATCAAATTTCATATTTTCTAGTAATAAGTTATCAGCAAAACATTTAACTTCATAAACTAAATGTATGTCATTTTTGGCATTTTTAACAACTTGAGAAACCTCTTTAATAACCATCTCATCACATTTAAAACAAGCTTCAATTAATTTTCTATTTTTATTAATATTATTAGCCATTTTACCTATTTCATCATCTGAATCTATATTTATATCAACAACTTTTTTATCTCTATATATAATAAATAAAATAAAATCATTTATACCATCAGATAATAAACGTAAAGAATGATTTATATTATTAGTTATATACATAAGGAAAATAACAATAAGTATAAATACCATAATAATTGAAGCCAGAGTAATATGAAATACATTTTTTTGTTTATTTGTTGTTTTGATTGTATATGTTAATAATTTATCTTGTTCTAGTTTTGATTGATATATTAATTTTAAAAGTCTATTTTTTGATATTTCATACCAGTGTTTTAAATATATATTTTTATTATCTTTAGTTAATAAATTATGTGTTGTTTCTATATATTTTTGATTCTCTTTTGTAAGTTTATTAAATCTAGATTTATTTAGTTCTTTTAATATATTAATATTTTTTAGCTCTTCATTAAAAATATAATGAAACTTATGTAAGTTTATTTGTGAAACTTTATCTTCACTAATAATTTTGTTGTATATATTAATATTTTCATCTGATAATTCAATTATATTTAATAGCTTATTATTATTATATAATGCTTCAATTATTTTTTTATCATGGCTATAAAATATATCTTTTGCTTGTTTATTTAAAAGATATTCTATTAGTGCAGTATATTTATTTTGAACTTTATTATATAAAGATGTAAATTTATTATTCTCTTCTAGTAATTTTAGTTCTGCAAGTATATACATATTATTAGGAAATTTATCAACAAATTTATGTGTAAGCTTTATTTGTTTTTCTAAAAGTTTTTGCTTTTTTGTTGTTTTATTTAAAATTAAACTAAGAGATAATCTTCTTTGTGTTTGTAATGAAAAAATTATATTGCTAATATTATTATATGTATTTATATATTTTAATGTTTCAAGAGTATTACTTTGTTTATTATAACTTGTGTTTAAAGTATTAATTGCTAGTAGTAAGTAAGCAATAGAAGGTATAGCAACCAATAAAAATAACTTTGTTTTAATTGTAAATTTTTTTAACATAGCTATTCTTTTAAACTTTTATATAGCTCTTCTGCTTTTATTATCTCTTCTTGTGTTGCTTGTCGTCTTCTACTTCTATAACCTTTTTGACCATTTTCTAAAGTTATTGGAAATATTACCGCATGAACCCAATAGTATTTACCATCTTTTTTTTTATTTTTTACAAAACCATTCCACCAATTACCCGATTCTATAGTATCCCAAAGATCTCTAAAAGCAGCTTTTGGAACATCAGGATGTCTAATTACATTATGAGGTTTACCAATTAAAGACTCTTTACTCCATCCACTAATCTTTGAGAAATAATCATTTGCAAATGTTATTATCCCTTTAGTATTAGTCTCTGAAACAAATAGATAATCAATAGGTAACTCTTCTTCACTTTTATAAATCAATATGTATCCTTATTTCATATAGTAAAATGTTAATAGTGTAAATTATTTTTATTACTAATTTTAACAAAATATATATTAAATTAAGTAAAATAATTTCATAAGCATAACTTTATATTATAAATATACTAACTTATTAAAATGACATGAAATTTAAGATATAATCACATATATTTTATAGAGACTGCTTCATAATAAATAAACTGATATCTTATATACGGTACTCTTAATATAAAGGAACTAAATGTTTTCATACAACACAATCAAAAAAATAATGTTTAATTTTGAACCAGAAACAGCACACCACATAGCAGAATATGGTCTAAAACTTTTACCAAAAATAAAACCACTAAACAACTACATGATAAGTAAAAACTTTGTAGATGATAAAATGTTATATCAAGATATATTTGGTGTTACATTTAAAAACCCTATTGGTTTAGGAGCTGGATTTGATAAAAATGCTACTATGGTAGAGTCTATGATGGCAAATGGTTTTGGATATACAGAAATTGGAACAATGACACCTAAACCACAAGCTGGAAATCCTAAACCTAGATTATTTAGATATCCTGAATATGAATCGATTCAAAATGCTATGGGATTTAATAACCACGGTTCTTTAGAGGTTATTAAAAATTTAAAAAAAGTTTACCCTTATGATATACCAATAGGTGCAAGTATTGGTAAAAACAAACTAACACTAGAAAATGAAGCATTAGATGATTATAAAACATTAATTCATGCATTTAAAGATCTTAGTGATTATTTAGTAGTTAATATCTCATCTCCAAATACTCCAAATTTAAGAGATCTTCAAAATGAAGAGTTCATAAAAGCTATGTTTACTATGGCAAAAGAGATTACATCTAAACCTATACTATTAAAAATAGCACCAGATATGAGTAATGAAGTAGCAATAGAGCTTTGTCAAACTGCAATTAAATATGGAGCAGATGGAATAATAGCTACAAATACAACTCAAGATTATAGCTTAATACCAAATGCAAAAGATTTTGGTGGTTTAAGTGGAGCTTGTATGAGTGATAAGTCATATGATCTGTTTAAAGCTTTAGGTGAACAATTACATGATAAAACTACACTTATAAGTGTTGGTGGTATTAGTGATGCTAAGGATGTATATAGAAGAATTAAAGCAGGTGCTTCACTTGTTCAAATACTTAGTGGGTATATATTTAAAGGTCCAGCTATGTGTAAAAATATAAATGAAGATCTAATAAAACTTTTAAAAGCAGATGGATATACTCATATAAGCGAAGCTATTGGAGCAGATTTTAAATAATATATTTTTAATAAGAAGAAGGGGGAGTAGTTAATCCTCTATAAATAAAAAAAGGCTATGGAGTTTATCCATAACCTTTTTTCTAATCCCCATTGTGAATAAGTAACTAATTTATTCATAAGAATTATTTCATGTTTCAGTGATATTATATAAAAATGTAAATTTAAATATTTTATTTAAAACAAGATTTTTACATTAATAAAATAAGTTGTATCTATATCATTATTTTCACTGCTATTATCTTTTTCAGCGAGAATACTTCTTCCAATAAATAATTTTTTTGTAATTTTAGTATCAACATTTATATTTAAGCCAGTTGATTCAGAATACTCATCTTTTCCAATTTTTGAATAAATAATAGATGGTGTTATAAATACTTTATTTTTTATATTAATTTGACTACCTACAGAAATATTATATCAATTATCTGATGAAGAATCTTTATAATTTGTACCATCACTATATGTTACATCAATTTTACTAAAAACTTTGGCTAATCCAATAGAAATATATGGATCAAAATTTTTATTTGGTAAAAAATGGTATAAATATAATAATGAAATTGAATTAGCATTTACATCTCCAGTTGTACCATTATAATCAACATTTGAATTAAAAGATGAAATAGATAATGTTAGATCTGTATTATTACTTAATCTAAAATTTCCTTTTAATCCAATAATAATATTTTTATCATAAAATTTATTTCTATCTTCATCTTCAAATTTTATTGTTCCAATTCCAGCAGAAAAGTAGTTACTCCATAATAAACCATTATTTTTTAATGAACTATATTAAATAGTAGTATTATATTTTGAAAATATTTTACACTACAAATGTAGTTTGAAAAAACTATTATTACATAACTATACTTATAGATTACTATAGTTAGTAGGGTGGAAAATGACTAAAAAGATAACTGATTTAACTGAAGATGAGTTACATATATTAATTGGTTCTAATGTTGCAAAATTAAGAAAAAAAGCAAATTTAAGTCAGTTAGCATTATCCTTAGAAATTGGTAATAAATCACCAAGTTTAATAAGTTCTGCAGAAATATATACAAATAAAAGACATTTTAATATTTTACAACTTTAAAAAATAGCAAAAGTTTTAGATATAGATATATGCGAATTCTTTAAAATATAAAACTTATAATTTAAATAGAAAAAGTTATTTAAAATAATATATTTAATTTTAATTTTTTAATAATCTAAGTAAAACTAACGAATAGTGCTTTAACAATCAAAAAGTTTCTTTAGAAAATATAATCTATAAAAATTTATTATAAAATCAATTTTTTATGGTAATATTTCATAACGAAAGAGTAAAGATGAAAATACTTATATTAACAATAGTGATACTAGGAGAATTGATGGCGAGTAGTCTACCAAAGTTTTATGAAAAGACATTAAGCAATGGACTTAAAATTGTAGCAATACCATTAGATAATGGAACTGATGTGATCTCTACAGATATATTTTATAATGTTGGAAGTAAAGATGAAGTTATGGGTAAAAGTGGAATTGCACATATGTTAGAACACTTAAATTTTAAATCTACAAAAAACCTAAAAGAGGGTGAATTTGATAAAATTGTAAAAAGTTTTGGTGGGGTTAATAATGCATCTACAAGCTTTGATTATACACATTATTATGTACAATCATCATCTAAAAATTTATCTAAATCACTAGAACTTTATGCTGATATGATGGAAAACTTAACTTTAAAAGATGAAGAGTTTCAACCTGAGCGTGATGTTGTAACACAAGAAAGACTTTGGAGAACAGATAATAACCCTATGGGATATTTATATTTTAAACTATTTAATAATTCATATACATATCATCCATATCACTGGATGCCAATAGGATTTATGGAAGATATTAAAAACTGGTCAATTGAAGATATAAGAGATTTTCATCAAAGATTTTATACACCATCAAATGCTATTGTAGTAGTTGCTGGAGATATAAGTAAAGATGAAGTATTTACTAAAGTTACAAAATATTTTTCAAATATTAGAAATACAAAAAAATCTTTAAATAAAGTATCAAATAGATATATGCAAGAGCCAAAACAAGATGGTGCAAAAAGGGTGATTGTAAAAAAAGAATCACAAATAGAGATGTTGGCTATTACTTTTCATATTCCAAACTATGAACATAAAGACCAAGTTGCCTTATCTGCTTTAAGTGAGCTATTAAGTAGTGGTAAAAGTTCAAAATTAAATAAAATATTAGTAAATGACAAGCAACTAGTAAGTGCTGTTCATGCTTATAATATGGAGCTTACTGATCCTGGAGTTTATATGTTTTTAGCTATATGTAATCCAGGAGTTGCTGCTAAAAAAGTTGAAAAGATAATTTTAAAAGAGATTCAAAAGATAAAAAAAGGAAATATTACTAAATCAGAAATTGAAAAAGTAAAATTAAATACAAAAGCTGACTTTGTGTTTTCACTAGAGAGTTCTAGTTCTGTTGCATCTTTATATGGATCATATTTAATAAGGGGAAATATTAAACCACTTATAGAATACGAAAACAATATAAATAACTTACAAACTGAAGATATTCTTGAAGTGGCTAATAAATATTTTACAAAAGATAATTCAACTACAGTTATATTAAAAACACCAATAAAAAAAGATTAATATAAAAATATTAATCTTTTTTTTGTATATCTTTTGTGTATGAATATATCATAAAATCATACATTTGAGTGTCAGGGTTTGCCTTATAAAACATATACATCTCAAAATATCTATATAATATTCTATAAAAAGCAGCAAAAGGGATAAAATAAGATAATAAAACCTCATATGTTCTATATGGATATAGCTTTTCATGTTTCATTTTTAATTCTCTTAGATTTTCACTTTGTTTTTTCATTTGAGCCATATCTTGAGAATTAAATGTACTAAGTGCTAAATATAAGTTGGATAAAAACATTATAAAGTTTAAACTCCAACCTATAACAAATATTTCATAATAACTCATACTATTCCTATTTTATTATGTTCTATAATCAGCATTGATTTCAACATATTTATAACCTAAATCACAACCATATGCAGTAAATGAACCATTTGCTAAACCTAGATCACAAATAATTTTAAATTTATCACAAGCTAAAACTTTAGATGCTTTTTGTTCAATCTCTTGAGTAAATAAAACTTCACCTTTATTATATACTAAAACATTTCCAAAAGTTATTTGTAGAGTCATCTCATCACACATAGCACCACTAGCTCCAATAGTTGATGCTATTCGTCCCCAGTTTGGATCTTGACCAAATAGAGCTGTTTTTACTAAAAGTGAATTAGATAATGCTTTAGCAATTATTTCAGCTTCATTATCATCTTTTGCCCCTTTTACTTCAAATGCAGCAACCTTTGTAGCTCCTTCACCATCTGCAACCATAAGCATAGCCATATCATCCATAACTAATCGTAAAGCCTCTTTAAAAGCTTCTTTATTATATGTATTTGATTTTTTGTTACTAAGTAGTAGTACTGTATCATTTGTAGATGTATCACCATCAACACTTATTGCATTAAATGTTGTTTTTGTATTTTGAACTAATAGTTCTTTCATATGCTCTTTTGGTATAGCAGCATCTGTACAAATAAAACAAAGCATAGTAGCAAGGTTTGGATTTATCATACCAGCACCTTTAGCAACAGCACCAATTTTAAATATAGTTCCATCTTCAAGTTTTACTTCATAGAAACAACTTTTAGAGTATGCATCAGTTGTCATTATTGCATGACTTAAGTTTGTAGCATTTTTATTATTTAGATCAAACTTTTGGCTTGCTTTTATAATTGTATCTTTTGGTATAGGAACACCAATTACACCAGTACTACTCATAATAGGATTTTGTATATTAGAGTATTTCTCTTTTATACTATTTAAAATCTCATCAACATCATCAATACCAGCTTGACCTGTCATTGCATTTGCATTTTTAGAGTTTATTAAAATAAAATTTGTTTTAAAATCACTAGGATATTTTTGATAATGTTTAAGTGGGGCTGCTTGAAATTTATTACTTGTAAAAATAGCTTCAACCTCACATAAAGTATCACTATATATAAATCCCATATCTAGTGCATTATTTGGTTTAAGTCCTGCACTTATACCATCACAATAAAAACCATCAATATCGCTAATAGTATTTTTAGTAGGTGTTATAGTAAACATATTATTTCCTTTTTATATATTAAAAAAAAAGGTGCGTTGCAAAAGCAACACACCTTTTTAAAATTATTAAGTTTAAAACTTATGAATTTTTCTTTAAAGTTCTTAATTCTTTTGCAGAAATTCTAATCTTTCTTGTTGTTCCATCTTCAAGTTCAATTCTAACTGTTCTTAAATTTGGTAAAAATCTTCTTTTTGTTCTGTTCTTTGCGTGAGAAACATTGTTCCCGCTCATTGGACCTTTTCCAGATATCATACATCTTCTTGCCATATTGTTTCCTTAAGTGTTGTTTATTTTAAGAACACTTAAAATCAGTGCCTTATATTTTGTGAAATAATATCTAATTATATCTTAATATTTACTTTAAAATATGATTATATCAAACTAATGTGAATGTTCGTTAACATCGCTATCATCATATGGGTCTAAGTGGATATTTATAACCCAATCTTTACTCTTGTCAAGTTTTTTTATTTTCTCTTCTATATTATCACTAACTTTATGTGCTGCCATAAGTGTTATAACGCAGTCAAAAACTAAATGAACATCTACAAAGTTAGTTTTTCCAGCTGTTCTTGTTTTTAGCCAGTGGCAGTCATTTACCTCTTTTTCAGATTTTATAATCTCTTCTATTTTAGAAGTGATCTCTTCATCTAAAGAGCTATCAAGAAGTACTAATACACCTTCTTCTATTAATTCATAAGCACTATATATAATATAAATAGCAATCATACTTCCTATTATTACATCGAAAATTTCATTTCCACTTATATATACAAGTACAAGAGATACTAAAACTGCAATATTTGCCCAGATATCAGCTTTGTAGTGCAGGGCATCTGCTTTTATTACCATATTGTTTGTATCTTTTGCAATCTTATTTAAATAGATTACTAAAAGAATAGTAATACTAAGAGATACCATCATCACTATAATAGATGTTTGTGCATATTGTGATACTTCACCTGTTAAATATTTATTAATAGCAACATAAAATAAAAATAAACCAGAAAGTGTAATAATAGTTCCCTCAATTACACTTGCTAGGGCTTCAATTTTACCTCTACCATAGTTAAACTGTTCATCTGCAGGTTTTTCACTATTTGATATTGCAAAATAGTTAAATACAGATACAAAAAGATCAAGTACACTATCAATTGCACTTGCTAAAACTGCAACAGAACCAGAAAAGATACCTACTGTTAATTTTATTAAAGTTAATAATAAAGCAACACTTGATGATACAATCGTTGCTTTTTTTTCTGCTGAAATTTTATTATTTTGTATTGACATTATTTTTTTGACTCTACAAATTGTTTTATTCTTGAGATACCTTCTTTTATAGTATCTTCATCTGTTGCAAATGAGAATCTAAAGTAACCATCAAGTCCAAATCCAAGACCTGGAACTACTGCAACACCTGTTGTTTCTAATAGTTTTTCACAAAATGATAAAGAGTTCTCTTCAACATTTTTAATATTTACATACAAGTAGAATGCTCCATTTGGTTTAACTACACTTAATCCATCTATTGAATTAAATAATTCACAAGCTAAATCTCTTCTTTTTTCAAATTCAACTCTCATCATCTCAATATCTTTATCAGCTTTACCTTCTAGTGCTACTATTGAAGCATATTGTGTGATTGAATTGATATTTGATGTACTTTGTGATTGAAGTTTTGTCATAGCTTTTATAAGCTCATTGTTTGGAGTTGCTAAATAACCAAATCTCCAACCTGTCATAGCAACACTTTTACTAAGACCATTTACTGTTATTGTTCTTTGGTACATATCTTCATTTATACTAGCAGTTGCAGTAAATTCTATACCATCATAGATCAGTTTTTCATACATCTCATCAGAAACTACCCAAATATTTGTATCTTTTAAAACTTCAGCTAATGATTCAAGCTCTGTTTTACTATATACAGAACCAGTTGGATTAGATGGGCTTGTAAGAATTACCATTTTTGTTTTTGGTGTTATTGCATTTTTTAATTGTTCTGGAGTTATTTTAAATTCACTCTCATCATTTGTTAGTATCTCAACAGGAGTTCCCCCTGAATATTTTGCTAATTCTGGATATGTAACCCAATAAGGAGCAGGGATAATAACTTCATCACCATCATCAATTAAAGCTTGAAAAATATTAAATAAAGAGTGTTTAGCACCAACATTTACCATAACATCTGATTCTTTATATGTTAAGTTGTTATCTCTTTTTAACTTCTCAACAATAGCTTTTTTAACACCAGGTGTTCCTGCTACTGCAGTATATTTTGTTTGTGCTTTATTTAAAGCTTCTATAGCTTCATCTTTTATTATTTGAGGTGTATCAAAATCAGGTTCACCTGCACTAAAACTTAAAACATCTTTACCACTTGCTTTTAATTCAGCTGCAAGTGTTGATATAGCAATTGTCATAGAAGGAGATAGTTTATCCATTCTTTTTGCTAGTTTAGTTGTCATATTATTATCCTTATAGTTGTTATAAGGGCGATTTTATCTAAAATTTAATCAAATTCTTATTAAATAATTGATAATATAATTCATTATAAAAAAGGTAAGTATTTTGAAAACTTTAACAATTACAATTTTAGCATTTGGTATTTTTCTAGTAGGATGTGGATATAAGACAGATCCAGTTTATATAAATAAAACAAATAGTGCAATTAAAAAAGGTAAATAATGATTTATGATTATGTAATAATTGGTTCTGGAGTTGCTGGATTAAATGCTGCTAGATATATACCAATAGATAAAAAAGTATTAATAGTATGTAAAAAGTCACCATGGGAATGTAATACATTTTTTGCTCAAGGTGGAGTAGCAAGTGCAGTAGATGAATCAGATATAGCTTCTCATGTTGAAGATACTTTAATAGCTGGAGTTAATCAAAATGATAAAAAAGCAGTAGAGTTTTTAAGTAAACACTCAATTGAAGTTATTAGAGATTTAATTAATGGTGGAATGAAGTTTGATACAAATGCTAAGGGGCAATTAGCTTATACAAAAGAAGCAGCTCATAGTAGAAGTAGAATCTTGCATGCAGATGGTGATGCAACGGGTAGAGAGCTTCATATGTTTTTATTAAAAAACTGTCCACATGAATTAAAAACAAACTCAATAGTAATAGATATTTTAGTAAAAAATAAAATTGCTTATGGAGTTCATATATTAAATGGTGAAAAAGATGAAATAATATATGCCCATAATACTATTATTGCAAGTGGTGGAGTAGGATCTATATATAGATACCATACAAACTCAACTACAATTGCAGGTGATATTCAAGGAATATGCTTAGAAAAAAATATTAAGCTAAAAGATATGGAGATGATGCAATTTCATCCAACTGTATTTGTAGATAGTCCTGATGCTAGAAAACAACTTTTAACAGAAGCTTTAAGGGGTGAGGGTGCAATTATTGAAGATGAAGATGGCTATGCATTTTTAAAAGATTATCACAAAGATGCAGAATTAGCTCCAAGAGATGTAGTAAGTAGGGCAATTTTTGATTATAGTTTAAAAACTGAATCAAAAATATATCTATCTTTTAAAAACTTTGATAAGCAATTTTTCAAAAAAAGATTTCCAAATATTTATAAAGATCTAAAAGACTGTGGATTTGATCTTCCTTTTGAAAGAGTTCCTATTAGTCCAGCATTTCACTATAGTATGGGTGGTATTGAAGTTGATTTAAATTCAAAAGTAGGAAAATATGAAAATCTTTTTGCTATAGGTGAAGTTGCATGTACTGGTGTACATGGAGCTAATAGATTAGCTTCAAATTCACTTCTTGAAGGTCTTGTTTTTTCTAAATCTTGTGTAGAGTATGCACTTAAAAAAGATTTTAAAATAGATGAAAATAAACTAAAAGATATAAAACAACCATATTATGAGTTACAAAAAAAGCCAGATAAGGCGATTAAAAATGCTTTAAGAGATCTTATGTGGAAAAAAGTAGGAATTGTAAGAACTAGGCAAAATCTTATAGATACGCTAGATGAGATCAACTCTTATTTAGAAGAAGACCTAGGTAGATTGCTATATTTAAGGTTACTTACGGCAAAATCTATTATTCAAAGTGCTATTGATAGAAAAGTATCAATTGGAGCACATTTTATTAAGGAGAATGAATGTTAAAACTACTGTTAATTAGTTTTATGAGTGTATTTGCGTTTGCAAATAGCGGTGAGAGTATGGCACATGCTATACCAGATCTTACAATGACATGGGTAGGTATTGCCTCATTGATTATTTTTGTAATAGGGTATTATTTTGTAGCAGCAGAAGAGAAATACCATATAGATAAGGCTAAACCAGCTTTACTTAGTGGTACATTCTTATTTATGCTTATTGCTGCATATTATGCTATGAATGGTTTAGATATGAATTTAGTTCATACACAAGCTCAACACCTAATATTAGAGATTGCTGAGATTTTCTTCTTCTTATTTGTTGCTATGACATATATTGAAACAATGATACATATGAATGTATTTGAAAATCTAAAATTCAATTTAGTATCAAAAGGTTATACATATAGAAAACTATTTTGGGTAACTGGATTTTTAGCATTCTTTATCTCTCCAATTGCAGATAACCTTACAACGGCTCTTATTTTATCAACTGTTTTAATTACAATTGAAAAAACAAAAAAAGAGTTCTTAGTACCAGGTGCTATCAATATTGTTGTTGCTGCTAATGCTGGTGGTGCTTGGTCGCCATTTGGTGATATTACAACACTTATGGCATGGACAGCAGGTAAAGGAACATTTGTAGATTTCTTATTCTTATTCCCTGCTGCATTTATAGGTTATTTAATCACAGCATTCTTATTAAGTAAATTTGTACCAAATACAGTTCCTGAAGTTGATATTAGTAATGAAAAAAGACCAGAACTTATGGCTGGAGCTAATACAGTTATATTCTTAGGGGTATTTACAATATTTGCAGCTGTTATATCTCATCAAGTATTACATCTTCCAGCTATGTGGGGTATGATGTTTGGTTTATCACTTTTAAAATTATATGATTACAGACTTAAAAAACTTCATGGTCAAGGGTTTGGTGTATTTAAATCTATGGCAAAAATAGAAAATAATACACTATTATTCTTCTTTGGTATTTTAGCAGCAGTTGGTGCATTATATTTCTTAGGTTGGTTAGCACTAGCTTCAGTTGTTTATCATCCAGATGTATTAGGTCCTACATGGTCTAATATTGGTGTTGGATTCTTAAGTGCTATTGTTGATAATGTACCTGTTATGTCGGCAGTTTTAAAAGCTAACCCTACAATGGGACTTGATCAATGGATGCTTGTAACTTTAACTGCTGGTGTTGGTGGAAGTTTAATCTCATTTGGATCAGCAGCTGGTGTTGGTGTGATGGGTAAATTACCAGGTGTTTATACATTTGGTTCACATATGAAATTTGCATGGACAATCCTTATTGGATATATAGTATCTTGTAGTGTTTGGTATGCTCAATACCAAGTACTAGGTATTGGTCACTAGATATTAATATTACAATAAAAAGGTCAAGCTTTTAGCTTGACCTTTTTTTTATGTCAAAATGTAATATAATCAAAAAAAGAATTAAATCTTAGTTATAATATATTTATGATTTTACACCTAGATTTAGACTGTTTTTTTGCTAGTGCTCATAGAATAGATAATAAAAAGTTACAAAATATTCCAATTGCTGTTGGAGGAAGATCAAATTTAAATATATTTGATAATAAAAAACAAAAAAGGGTACTTAGCAATATAAATGGAGCTTTTACATCGGCTATTTTAAGCTCAAACGAAAATAAAAGTTTTGATGAATATTTTAGAGATGAAACAGGTAAGATAAGAGGTATAATAACAACATCTTCTTATGAAGCTAGAGCTTATGGAGTTAAAACTGCTATGAGTGTATCTCAAGCTATAAAGTTATGTCCCCATCTTACAGTTATACCACCAAACTATCCACTCTATCATGACTTATCTAATCAGCTTAGAATATTACTTGAAAAAGAGCTTCCTAGTGTAGAGCAGTTTAGTATAGATGAATTTTTTACAGATGCTAGTGGATGGATAAAAGATGATGATATAGTTGAGTTTGCAATAAATTTAAAAAATAAGATATTTAATGAATTAGGACTACCTATCTCAATAGGTATTGCAAAAACTAAATGGATAGCAAAGTTAGCCACTACTGATTCTAAGCCTAGTGGAATTAAACTAGTAAAAGAAAATGATGTTGATAAGTATATAAAAAATAAACCTATTTCTCATTTTGCAGGTATAGGAAAAGCTTACCAAGAAAGATTAATAAAACATAATATTAAAACTCTAGGAGATATAAAAAAACATAAAGATCTTTTTTATTCTTGGAAAAAACCAGGAATTCAATTATATAATAGAGTATGTGGAATAGATGATGAAAGTTTACTTCATAGTAGCGATAAAAAATCTATAGGCTTAGGTAGAACCTTTGATCCTTTAAACGATCGTAATGAGATAAAAAGAAGAATAGCTATACTTTGTAGACATCTTAGTTTTATAGCTTTAAAAAGAGATCTATATGCTATGACATATGCAATAAAGATAAGATATGAATATGGTGCAAAAGTAAAAGATTATATAAATTCAAATAGAATTTTTAGTGAAAGTTTATTTAAACAAAAAACAATAGAATTATTTGATAAAATTGATATACATAAAACACATAATATTATACAACTAAATGTAACACTTAGTAATTTTACTAAAGATAAATATACTACACTTGATATATTTTCATATGAAGAGGATAATAAGAAAAAAGAGTTAAGTAATAGTATGCAAAAACTTAGATCAAAGTTTGGAATAGATATTATAAAAAGTGCAAATGAGATGTAAAATAGTTACATCTCATTTTATAAAAGATTAGATATTAGAAGTGGTAAAATACCCCTAAGTATGCTCCAGATATTGTTAAATCTGCATTAAAATCATCAATATCATCTATAGTTAAATTTTCAGTTCTAACACCTGCTGTTGCTCCAAGTCCATAAGATGTTTGGTATACAACACCAGCTTTAAAGTCTGTAAATTTATTACCGCTATATGAGATGTATGACATGTCAGCTTCTGCACTAAGTCCTGTAAATGGTAAATCAAATCTACCTTTTGCATATAACATTGGAACAGTAGCTGAAAAATCTTTATCAGTATCACTAGAACCAGTTGCAGAAAGTTTAATATTACCATTTATTGTTTTTAAATTAATTCCTAAGTCAAGATTTACCCAATTATCAAGTATTCTCCAATAAGCAATAATATCAGTTTGATCTAAAGTAAGTTCAGAACTAACAGTACCATTATATGTAGTTCCATCAAAAGTTATACTTTTAACTTCACTTGCACTATCTGTATAGTTTGTTTGTTGAATTTTTATATTTGGTAATAATGGAATAGGGTGATCTAAATAAGCCCAAAAGAAGCTATTTGTAGCTTTTGAACCATATCCTAAATCATTTTCTACATCTATATTAGAATCAGTTGATGAACCACCTTTCATAGTTCCAGTTAAACTTGAAGACCATGTAGCAATTCCAGCTTCTGCACCTAAGAAATCAGCTTGAGCTGATATTGCTAGTAGTGAAGCACATACACTACTTAATATAATTTTTTTCATAAAAAATCCTTATTTATTTTATTTATACTAAATTTTATCTAATTACTACTTTGTAACTATTGAAAAAGTAAGTCGCTTTATCTCATCATGTTTTAAAATAAATGAATTTAAATCATCAAGTGATAAATTATCTATTAGTTCTAACTCTTTTTTACTATAATCAAAAGGTAAATCTTTGTAGTATAGGTTAAATGCTCTATTTAGTCTTTGTGAAAATGTCTCAACTCTTAATGGTTCACTACCATTTAAAAATAGTTTAGCGGAATCTAATTCCTCTTTTGTTACACCATCTTTAATAAATTCATTTATGATTTTTATAACCATATCTTGAGCTTTTTTTGTATTTTTTAATTCTGTTTGTAGATATCCTGTAAAGTTACTATGTGATTTTTTATATGTAAAATATCCATATACACTATATGCTAGACCATTTTTTACTCGTATCTCTTCCATAAGTCTTGAACCAAATCCACTAGAACCTAAAATAAATGATGCAACTTTTACTTTGTATGTATCTTTTGAGTTATAATCAATATCAAGTGGACTTGCAAAGTATATATATGATTGTTCTGTTTCTTTTTTTACAGTTATTGATTGAGGGTTTTTTATTATATCAATTTTTTTGATTTCATTATTAATATCTTTACTATTAAGATGTTTAAAGATCTTTTTTAGATCTTTTTGAAGTTCATCTTTATTTATATCTCCACCACTTACTACTATAAGATTATTTATATTTAATATCTCATTTAGTCTTGTTTTAACATCATTGATAGTTATTTTATTTATATCTTCTATTTTTCCTAAGTAATTATTCTGTAAAGGTGTATTTTTATAAATAGCAGATTTTAGATTACTTGATGCAATAAAATCAAAGTCATTCTCTTTTTGTGCTAATTTACTAAGGGTTAGATTTTTAATCTTATCTAAACTATCTTGAGATATATTTGGATCTTTTAATAAAGCTGTTGTATATTTTATAGCTTTTTTATATTGATCTTTTAAACATGATATCTCCATAACAACAGTTTCTAAACCTATACTTGTGTGTATCTCTATTGCATTGTTTTCAAGTTTTGTTGCAAAACTTATAGCACCATCTTTAAGAGTACCTTCGTTTAGTATTTTAGTTGATATATTTGTTAGCCCTGATAGGTTTTTATCATTTATATATCCTTGATTTTTAAATACTAGCTGTAGATTAAAAATCGGTAATTTTTTATAGTGATCAAAAATAATTGGTATTTGTTTATTTTTATATTCTATATTATCAAGAGTTATACTCATTAATGTTCCTTGTATTATAAAAAATGTTAGTATGAAAAAAACAAAAGTTTTTTTCATATTTTAGAATCTTTCTAAGATATTGTAAGCTGTATCTCTTTTTGCTGGGTTTTCATCAAGATCTTTGATTAGTTTTATCATCTCTTCTTGGTTCATCTCATTTGCTGTACCAGCTGCACTTACAACGTTTTCTTCCATCATAGTACTACCTAAGTCATTTGCTCCAAATTTTAGAGCCATTTGACCTATATAGCTTCCTTGTGTTACCCATGAACTTTGGATATTTTTAAAATTATCTAAATACAATCTAGCAACTGCTAAAAGTCTAAGGTAGGCATTTGAAGAAAGAGCAGGGATATTTGGTAACTCTTGGGCTAGTTTTGTATTGCTACTTTGAAAAGACCACATAATATATGCTCTAAATCCACCTGTTTTATCTTGTAGTGTTCTTATACTATCCCAGTGACCGATTATTTGCTCAAATGTTTCAACTGTCCCATACATCATAGTAGCAGTTGATTTAACTCCAACATTATGTGCAGCTTCGTGAACTCCTAACCAATCTTTTACATCTAATTTTTTAGGTGCAATTATATCTCTTACATCATCATTTAATATCTCAGCTCCAGCACCTGGAATTGAGCTTAAACCTTTATTTTTAAGTCTAGTTATAACCTCTTCATATGATAGTTTTGATATCCTTGCAATATAATCTATCTCAATAGCAGAGAAACCATGAATAGTTATCATAGGGTATTTTTTAGATATATGTTCAACCAAATCTTCATAGAAATCTATTCTAAGTTTTGGATGCACTCCACCTTGAAATAGTATTTGTGTACCACCAATCTCTAGAAGCTCATCTATTTTAGTATCTATCTCTTCATAAGTTAATACATATGCATCGTTATCTTTTTCATGCCTATAAAAAGCACAAAATTTACAATCAACCCAACAGATATTTGTATAGTTTATATTTCTATCAATTACAAATGTAGTTATTTTTTTAGGATGAAGTTGAGCTTTTCTGGCACTTGCTAGTTTTGATAATTCTAGTAAAGAAGCATTGTTTAACAGATCCAAAGCCTCTTCATTTGTTAATCTTTTAAATTCATTTGTATTCATTAAAAATTACTTCCTATACTAAATTCAAAGTTAGATGTTTTATCACTATCTGTATCTGCTGGATTATATGCTCTTGAGAATATAAATTGAATTGGACCAACAGGTGAGTACCAGTTAATAGATACTCCATAACCTGCTTTTTTTATGTCTGTAAATGAATCTTCACCTATCATACCAAGATCTGCAAATAATGCCCATCTCATTCTAGCTTTAGGCATAAGTGGGAAACTAAGTTCAATTGAATTTGTATTTAGTTTTTTATATGGATGATTCTCTTTATCATCAGCTTGGAATGCATAAGATTGGTAACCTCTTACACTAGTTGGTCCACCTAAAGTATAAGATTTTCCTTTTAGTTCACCTAAATCATTTAAAACATATACAGATGTTTTAAATCTAAATATTGCATCATAATCTATATAATCTTCTAATCCTAAGAAATATTTAAAGTAAAATGAATTTTGTAAATAATTTACATCTCCACCAATACCAGTATATTGTATACTACCTCCTACTTTTATACCAGATCTAGGTACATAATAATTATCTGTATTATTAAAGCTAATGTACGGAGTAATTGAACTTGTAATATAAGTATCATCTAAATCAGTATTTATAGTATATGATATATCTTTACTTTCTAATGCATATGTACTTCCAACTCTTGTATATCTATTTAATGATCTACCAATACCAACACTAAGTCCTGTAGTATTAGTTGTTTCATCACCATCTGTTGATGTATCTGATGCATCAATTGTAGAGGATTTTTTATAAATATTAAAACTACCATTATAAATACTATCATAAAGAGATGGATTTTTAATAGATATAGTAGCAGTATCTTTTTTACCTGAATGCTCAAATGATAAACCTAAATCAATACCAGATCCAAAAATATTTTTATCGTTGACACTAGCATTGATCATCCATCCATCATATGAACTATAACCACCACCAAATACTAAGTTTCCAGTTGGTGCTTCTTTTACATCTACAATTAGATCAATTTTAGTATTTGATACTCTTTTTTTAGTAATTTTTACACCTTTAAAGAATCCCGATCTTTGAAGTTTATTTTTTGAATCTACAAAATCAGTAAGATTAAATAGATCTCCTGGGGCTAGATATACATTTCTTCTAATTACTCTATCTAAGGTTCTTGAATTATTTGTAATAATAACATCATTGATATATACCTTATCACCCTCTATTACATTTAAAATTATATCTGCAGTATGATCTTTTCTATTTTTTCTGATATCATATTTTACTTTTGTAAAAGCATAACCTTTATTGGCTACTTGTGTTTTTATATAAGTTACATCTTTTCTTAATTTTTCAATATTGAAAACTTTTCCTTGTTTTAATTTTAAGTTTTCTTCAATATCTTTTTTTGATACAATTTTTTCATTTAAATATAATAATATTTTATTTATTTTATATTGTTTACCTTCATTTATTACATAATCTACTTCTGCTTTATTTGTATTAAAATTTATTAGTCCATATGCAGGTTTTACTTTTGCATCTAAATAACCATTTTTAAAATAAGTATCTTTTATTCTTAGTGAATCATATTCAAGTTGTGAAAGTTGCATAACACCATCACTTTGACCAAACCACCAAGACACTAAATCTTCCTCTTTATTTGCTATTGCATCATCTAATATATCAGTATCTATTGATTTTGCACCAATAAAACTATTTTTCTTTATGATGATTTCATCACCTTTATTTACATTAAAAGTTACAGTTACACTTTGTGGATTTACCTTTTCTATATCAACTTCAACAACAGAATGTACATAACCTTCAAGTTTTAGTTGTTCAAGTAAAAGTTTTTTTGCTTTTTCTATTCTAGCAGGAGTGTACATATTTCCTTTTGCTATATTAATAGAGGTATATAAAGCTTTTAGATCATCATCTCTAGTTTTATAACCAGTCATTTTAAGATTAATGATAAATGGTTTTTCTGTGAATTTAAATATTAGTTTATTATCTTCTTTAAATACTTGAATATCATTGAAGTAGTTAAATTCATAAAATTTCTTTATCGCATTGTTTATATCTTCTGAAGTGTAGTTACTATTATTTTTATTAATAATTTCATTTGCAATTTTAGGTGATATTTGAGTTAATCCCTCAAATTTTATATTGTTAGCTAGGTTTTGAGCATTTAAGCTAAGTCCTAATACTAGTATAGATGATAATAATTTCAATTAACTTTCCTTTGAAAAAAATAGTATATAGTTGGTCAATAATTATTTGTTATATACTAACTTTAGTATACCTAAAACTATATAATAGGTAAATTAAGATAAAATGCTAAAAATTTAGAATAATATAATAAGAGGTGATTTTTGATATTTGGAATAGTTGGACTAGGATTGATGGGTGGATCTTTTGCAAAGACACTAAAAAAATATAATTTAGCAGATAAAGTTTTAGGATATGATTTAAGTAAAAAACATCAAGAACAATCTTTAGAGTTTGGTTTTATAGATGAAATATGTACAATAGAAGATTTAAAATCTTGTGATGTTGTTATCCTTACAATACCAGTTGATGCTATAATCTCATTTTTACCTAATCTTATAGGTTGTAAGGAAGAAACTACAATAATTGATTTTGGTAGTACAAAAAAACTAATAGTTCAAAATATACCTCAAAAATTAAAGAAAAACTATATACCAGCACACCCTATGACTGGTACTGAAAAGTTTGGTCCAAGTGCTGCTATTGATAATTTATATGAAGATAAAATAATGGTACTTTGTGATATTGATAAATGTGATACTATTCATAAGACTAAAGCTATAGATATATTTACAAAAATAAATATGAAACTAACGTTTATGGATTCATATGAACATGATATACATGCTTGTTATATTTCACATCTACCTCATGCATTATCTTTTTCACTTGCAAATACCGTTATGAGTCATGAAGATCCAGAATATATTATATCTTTAGCTGCTGGTGGATTTAAGGATATGAGTAGAATTGCAAAATCATCTCCTGATATGTGGACAGATGTATTTAGACAAAATAAAGATAATCTACTTGATGCTATTGACCTTTATGAGGAGCAGTTAAGTTTATTTAAAACTATGATAAAAGATGATAAATATGATGAAGTATATGCTTTAATAAAAAAAGCAAATACTCTTCACCAAATACTTTAAAGTATATTATTTTACTACTTTTACTTGATTTCTACCATTATTTTTGGCTAGATATAGAGCTTCATCAGCTCTATTTCTAAGATCATCTATATCTTCATCACTTTGTTTTAACATTGAAGCACCTACACTTACTCTTAGATCGATTGAATTCCCATTTGTATCTTCAAATATAAGATTTTCTATAGCAAGTCTTATTTTATTTGCAACTAGTAAGACACCATCCTCTTTTGTATTTGGTAAAGCAACAGCAAACTCCTCTCCACCAATTCTTCCTAAAATATCACTTTTTCTAACAATAGTATTTATAGTGTGAGCTATTATTTTAATTGCTTCATCACCAACACTATGTCCATATGTATCATTTATTTTTTTAAAATGATCAATATCAATCATTAAAAAACCAAATGATTTTTTATCTCTTTTACAATATGGAATCATAGGTTCAGCAGCATCGAAAAAGCTCCTTCTATTTTTTATACCAGTTAGAGAATCTGTTGTTGCTAAAACTTGAAGTTTTACATTTATATCTTTTAATTCTTTAGTTCTTTTATTTACAGCATCTTCTAGTATATTTTGGTATTCTCTTAATCTTCTTTCTTGATCATGTACTTTTATTGTATCTAATATCATTAATTCAAAATCATAAACATCTAAATCTTTAGGAATAATTCTATAAATAGATGATTCATTTATAATATTTGCTATTATTTGTGTATTTAAATTATCTGAAAATAAAATATTTTTTGTATATGGTGAGTGTTTATAAAAATCTATAAGAAATCTCTCTTCAGCTTTAGTTGAAAAACTATAAGAAGATATTGTCATTAATATAGTACTTCCATTTGCAATATTTTCAAAAGAGTGCATAAGTGCTTCTTCTGTATTTGTATATGTATAAATAATATAGTTATTGTCAATTATTTTTGAAATTTTTTTATTTAATTTATCTAAAATGTTTTGATTGCTATCAATACACATTATGATGTTTTTACTCATTTTTTACCTTTATTTGAAGTATATGAAACTAATATACCCGATAATATAATTAAAATTATACCAATAATAACATAAAAAGATGGGAAGCTATCTCCTAAAGCAAGACCTAGAAAAATAGAAAATATAATATTAGTATAACCTATAGTTCCAACTATCCCACCTTTAGCTAAAGAGTAAGCTTTTGTCATAGTATATTGCGAAATTGTAGCACTCAATCCTAAACCTAAAATATATAACCAATCAATACCTTGTGGCATTATAAAAGGGGCTAGAAAAAAATCAAATGTTTGACTTGAATAAAAGTTTCCTAGTACCATAATAAGTAATGGTCCAAAAGTACCTGCTCCCATAAATGATAGAACAATTATTCTAGTATCATAATATTTTTTAAGCTCTCGTATAGATGTATATGCAAGTCCAGCTCCAACTCCACTTAAAATACCTAAATAATCAGTTTTACTTAATGTTGATATATCAAAGCCTGTTATGAATAATATACCAATAAAGCCAATAAATACTCCTGCCCATGCTCTTAAAGTTAGTTTCTCACTTAATAAATAATATGAAAAAATAGCTGTAAAAATAGGAGATGTTTTTGTAAATGTTTGAGCTTCTGCTAATGGAATATTTGCAATATTGTAAAAATACATAAGTAAAGCAGTCATACCTATAAAACCTCTAGCAAATAAAAGTAAAGGTTTTCCTCCAATTTGAACTACAGGTATTTTATAAATTGCATATGATATTATTATTAATCCTGTGATATTTCTAAAAAATACAATCTCTACTGATGATATATTTTGACTTAAGAGTTTTGCAAATGCACCAGTTATTGCAAATAAAATTGAAGCAACAAGCATATATTTTATTGCAGTTGATAGATCTTTGTTATTGTTGTTATTCATAAGCGAAGTTTATTGAGTTTTTCTTTATGTATCTCTTAATTAATAATTAGATATAATAAATATATGAATTATATAGAACAACTTCAATCTTACGTAACAAACTTTGGTCACTTAAAAGATATAGCTGTTGCTATATCTATTTTTGTAGTATTTTTAATATTAAGAAAAGTATTTACAAAATATGTGGTTAAATTTTTAAGTTTATTTGTAAAAAAATCAAAAAATAATTTAGATGATAAATTTTTACAAATTATTATAGAACCTTTTAGATTTTTATTTATTGTAATAGGATTTAAAATATCTTTAGCTTATGTTAATATGACAACACAAAATACAAATTTGATAGTTAAATCTTTACTTATATTTGTAATATTTTGGACTTTATATAGCTCAGTAAATATTTTTAAAGATTCAATAAGAAAGTTTGCGTTGAATTTTGGAAATGAACTACATGAGGAGCTTAGTCTATTTATAGTTAAAGCTATAAAAATATTTATATTTGTATGGGCTTTTGTTATGATTTTACAAGTTTGGGATATAAATGTTAGTGCATTTATAGCTTCACTTGGACTTGGTGGGTTAGCATTTGCACTTGCAGCTAAAGATACAGCTGCTAATTTATTTGGTGGTTTAACTTTACTTGCTGATAAATCTCTAAAACTAAAAGATTGGATAAAAGTAAACTCAACAGAAGGTATAGTAGAAGATATAGGTTTAAGAACTACAAAAATAAGAACATTTGAAAAATCACTTATTACTGTACCAAATCAAATATTGGCAAATTCACCTGTTGAGAACTTTAGTAGACGAGGTATTAGAAGAATTAAATTTAGAATTGGTCTTACTTATGAAACTACATCTGATACAATATTAAGTATAAAAAAAGAGATAATATCCATGTTGAAATCTCATCCAGATATCGCTCAAGATGCTTCTATGCTTGTAAATTTTGATAGATTTGAAGATAGTAGTTTATCAATATTTATATACACATTTACATCAACTGCAAATTGGGCAAGATATTTAGATATTAAAGAAGATGTAAATGTAAAAATTATGAAAATTGTAGAAGATCATGATAGTGATTTTGCTTTCAATTCTCAAACTATTTATTTAAAAAAGGAAGATTAGTATGAATAAATTTAAAATTTTAGCATTGAGCTTATTATTGACTAAATCATTATTTGCAACATATGTAAATGATGAAGATACATTAGGAAATATTGCTTTAAAAATTGGTATATTAAAATCAAATATAAATGGAACAATTACAAATGAAGATCCAAATGGAGATACTGATTTTAAAAAAGACTTAGGATATAATGATAGTCAAAATATAAATACTTTTGCACTTGATCTTAAAAATGATATATCATGGCTTCCTAATATTAGTATTAATTATTTTAGATTAAATAGTTCATCTACAAATACTTTAGTAGGTACAAGAAATATAGATAGTCAAAATTTTTCAGGAAGTGTATCTTCTACTATTATTTATCAAGAGCTAGATACGATAATGTATGGATTTTTGTATAATGGACCTTTTGAATTTAATTTTGGATTAAATTTAAAAAAGATTGATTATACACAAGATATAGTTGAAAATACAGGTTCTAAAGAGGTAAATATTAAAGGACCAAGTAGTTTATTAGCAGTACCTTATGGAGCAATAAAAGTAAATCTTGATTTTATTGATACTGTTCTTATGGCAAGTACAAGTATTCTTTCTTTTGGGGATAATGAAGCAAAAGATTATGAGTATTCTATAAATTATAGAGTAATGAGAAATATATATTTATCTTATGGATACAAATATAATTCATTTAAAACAACAAATTCAAATAATGATAAAGAGATATATGATGTAAATATAAAAGGAAATTATATCTCTTGTAAAATATTATTTTAAATAGGAAAACAATGACAAAAATAGCATTAATAGGACAACCAAATGTTGGTAAATCTTCACTTTTTAATAGAATTGCAAAAAAAAGAGTAGCAATTGTAAGTGATGTAGCAGGTACTACAAGAGATATTAGAAGAAGAGAAGTAAAAATACTAAACAGAGAAGCACTTATGCTTGATACTGGTGGTATTAGTAAATCTACAAATGAAGTTATGGTAGATAATACCGATTATAAAATCTTTAAACATGTAAAAAGAAAATCGATTGATATTGCAAAAGAAGCTGATATTATTTTATTTATGGTTGATGGTAAAAAAATACCTGATGATGAAGATAGATCTTTATTTTATGAACTACAAGGACTTGGTAAAAAAGTAGCTTTAGTTGTAAATAAAATTGATAATGATAAAGAAAATGAAAGATTATGGGACTTTTATAGTTTTGGTATAAATGAAGATGAGATGTTTGGAATATCTGTATCTCATAATAGGGGAACTATAAGATTATTTGAGTGGTTATATGAACAACTTCCCCCTTCTGAAGAAGAGCTTGCTGAAGAAAATAAAAAAGATGATATCGAAGATGAATTTGATGATACTTATAATAAGTTTGAACAAAGTGAATACGATGATGATCTATTTACAAATAAAAAAATAGAAGATAATCATATAAAAATATCTATAATAGGAAGACCAAATGTAGGTAAAAGTTCAATATTAAATGCAATCATAGGTGAAGAAAGATCAGTTGTTAGTCCAGTTGCAGGTACAACTATTGATCCTGTTGATGAGACATTTAAATATGGTGATAAGACTATTACATTTGTAGACACTGCAGGTTTAAGAAGAAGAGGGAAGATTTTAGGGATTGAAAAGTATGCTCTAATGAGAACAGAAGATATGCTACAACAATCAAATCTTGCTTTAATTGTACTTGATGCTACTGTTCCTATTTCTGATCAAGATGAAAAAATATCTGGACTTGTAGATAAGTTTGGATTAGGTGTTATGATTGTACTTAATAAATGGGATGAAAAGATGGAAACTTATGAATATTTTTCTAAATCAATTAGAGAAAAATTTAAGTTTTTATATTATGCTCCTATTATTGCTGTATCAGCACTAACAGGAAGAAATATTGATAAACTAAGAGATGGTATTATATCTATATATGAAAACTATAGTAGAAGAGTACCTACATCTATTTTAAATGCTACTATTGAAAAAGCATTAAGAAGACATGCTCTTCCCTCTCCAAATGGTAATAGATTAAGAATATATTATACAACACAATTTAATACAAATCCTCCAACTATGGCACTTGTGATGAATAAACCAAAAATGCTACACTTCTCATATAAAAGATATTTGATTAATATATTAAGAGAGTATATCAATTTTGAAGGTACACCTATTAGAATTGTTACAAGAGGTAAGGGTGAAAGATTAGAAGATGAAGAACTAGAAGTTACTTATCAAGAGATTATGGTACCTAAAGATTTTGATGAAGATGATAAAAAAACAGATATCCATGATATCTATGATCTTGATGTTCCATTAGTTGGAAAAGATTAAATTAATATAATTTAAATATTACTGTAAAGTTAATTTACAGTGATGTTTATATCTTGGCTTTTTTGGTGATTTGCTAAATCAGAAATTGTTAGATTTATATAGTAAGTTTTACCAGAAGTAGGATTATTTTTAAAATACAATGTAGTACTATTTATATCAAATAAATCTTTATCTTTTCCACTTATAGTATAAACTAAGCTAAGATTATAATCTGTACTATTATCAGTTATATTTAAATCATTATAAACAATATTTGTTGAAGAATTAATAGTTATACTATTAGGTGGAAAAGTATCTTTATTTCCTAAATCATCTGTATCTTTAAATATATTTAAAATTAAGCCCTTTGAGGTTTTATTTGTATCATCTACTAAAGTGATATTAAAACTTTTAAAAGTATTTTTATCATGAGAAGTATTTAAGTCAAAGTTTTTATACTTACCATCACTTGATAAATTTTTATCTGTATATATTCCATCTAAATATATTTTGGTATTTTTTTCACCATTTATATTTATAGTTGTTATATCATTATTAGTAGCTAAGATTTCATTATCTATATAAGGTATATAAGGTGGAACTGTATCTACTGAGATATTATGATCTCTTAAGGTTTGCTCTAAGTGTACTAACGCTCTAATAGGACTTACAAGTTCTTTAGTAAGATTTGCATCTTTTATTATATTTTCTAAATCATCTTCACTTATATTATCTGATTGTATCTCTTTTGAAAAATTATTTCTAATATTATCTCTTATACTTTGAGTAATATTTATCCCATTTTCTGGATTACTATCATCATCTAGTGTTTGAAGTAATCTAGATATATTTTTAACAGCAGTATTATTTGTATCAGCTCTACTGCTTCTTTGTGTAATATCTGTAATATAAAATATATGATCATCTTTTACATTTGATATTTTCATAGTAGCTAGTGTAATAGTTCCTATTTTAAATACTATATCATTACATGAGTAGTTAAAAATAAAGCTTCCATCATTTTTTGTAATTCCTTGAATATTATCGCAATAGTATTCTACTCCAGATACATTAGCATCAACTAGATATCCAATTTGATTAGATGAATAAGACTTTGCTTTAGTAGAGCTAGTACCACATGATGAAAATATTAAAATTGCTAAAACTAAAAATATAAATTTGATCATTTTTTATTTATCCCTATGATATATTTTTTTGTAGCATCATCAATTGTACCTCTATCACTAAATTCAAAATAATCATTTACTAAATCACCTGTAGCATTTGATGTATTAAAGATATTTGGATCTATAGAGTTTGTAATTTGAACAATATTTATACTTGGATTATTTTCATTAACTTCCCAAATAACTAGTCCACCTTTTAATTCTGCTTCATTTTTACCAAATAAACCATCATCGTAATTTATATTATCTCCAATACCATTTGCTTGGTTTCTATTTTCTATTAGATAGTATAATTTAGGATCATTTGTATTTACTTTTATAGCGTTAAAATTTATATTATCATGAGTATTAAAAAACTCTATAGTTTCATTTTTATCTAAAACCTTAGGTACTACCCACCCTTGTTTCATTTTATTATAAATTGATGGGTGTACAGGAGTTCTTCCTAAAGTTTCATTTGATTCATGACCTTTAAAACCTTCCCCCATAATATCAAAATAATCATATCTATATTTATCATTACCATCTTTTGTAAATCCAAAAAGTTTTTCACTTAAAAATCTAGCAATAAGACCTATTGTTGTTGGTTTATCATGTATTAACTCACCAACAGCAGTAAAGTTTGTTTTAATAGTAACACCATCTAATGTAAGATTATCATCTAAACTATCATATGTATCTGTAATTGCATTTATACTTTGATTTCCATCTCCATAAGATCTTTCACCACCTGCTACTATATATAAAATTTGAAGTTCCTCTTTTGTAATTATATTATCACTATTTTTATCAAAATATGAAAAACTAACATTATCGTCTGCAACTTTAATAGAATTAAGTATATCTTGTTTTAATTGTGTTACAGATGTAGTAGGGTGATTAGATGATAATGTAACTTTTACAATTCCATTAGAAGCTGGAGATGTATCAAATGATTCTCTTGCTGCTTGAAATGTAAATT
>CAYZWZ010000005.1:30240-66039 GCA_964482285.1 uncultured Helicobacter sp.
TTTACTAACTCTTGAAAAATAATTTAATAGATACTTATCAGTTCCTCCACCATTTGTAAACATAAGATTCTCAATATCTGGATAAGAAGTAGTAAAATTAATATCATTATATTCAAGTAATATTACTAATAATGGTAAGTTTGTATCAACATCATCTAAGATATTTACCCTTATGTTATAATAACTGCTATTTATCTCATTTGTAGCACTAATATTTAGATCGTAAAAATTTTGATTGTTGCTATCATATTTTAGATTTCCTTTTTGATTTGCTAATCCAGATAATTTTAAATAACCATAATATTTACCTGTTCCATCATCTAAAATAGGTGTACTATCAAGAGTAAAGTTACCATCATTTCCATCTACAATAGAAAAACTATCTATACTTTGTTCATCAACTTCACTACTATTTATATCTAATCTTACTAAAATAGTATCTCCATCAGTATTTTCATGTACATTTATAACAGTTGGTGCATATATTTTTGGAGCTTTTTCTATAATATTATTAATATTAATATCAAAAGTTATAGGATTGCTATAGTGTTTAGTAGTATTTCCATCCCATGGCCACATATTATAAGCATCAATATTAAGTGTATATTTTGTTTTTGTTTCCCAATCTAAAGATGAGTTTAGTTCAAGTAATCCAGTATCAGAAATAATAAAAGTTCCATCACCACCACTTACTATTCTAAAACCATCTATTTT
This sequence comes from uncultured Helicobacter sp., assembly GCA_964482285.1. Classification (GTDB taxonomy): domain Bacteria; phylum Campylobacterota; class Campylobacteria; order Campylobacterales; family Arcobacteraceae; genus CAIJNA01. The sequence continues at coordinate 30,955 of CAYZWZ010000005.1, forward strand.
ATTAGAATCAAAATTTGTACCATTTATATCAACTTGATATGACCATGATGTTATATTTTCATCTAGATACTGTTTTGGTATAGATTCTATTATAGGTGGATTATCAATTACATTAGTAATATTAATATCTAATACCAAAACATTACTATTGTTTAAGCTATTATCCCACCAAGTATTTTTAGCAATAATATCAACTTTTACATTAGTAATACTATCATTATTTAAAGTTTCTGTGTAGTCATTTAGAAGTTGTCTTGATGTATACACTCTACCAGATGTAGAATCTATTACAAAAGGGGTGTTAGATGTTAATATAGAATATGATGTAGTTTGATTTTGATCATATATTGTTCCATTTGTATCAATAGTTGCAACAGTAACATTAGCATCTGTACTTTCTGGAAGTACATTTGTTTTAGAAGTAAATGTAATTAATGGAGCATTATCAATTAAATTTTCAATATTAATTGTTAAATTAACATCATCACTATGTGTTGATCCATCCCACCATGTATTTGTAGCTCTTATTGTTAAAGTATATTGCTTTTTTGTTTCAAAATCTAATGTATCCCCAACGGTACTTATTTGACCACTTATATTATTAATATTAAAATGACCATCTGCACCATCAATTATTGAAAAACTCATACTTAAATCTTTATCACATAATGGTATATTTTTATTTATACTTGTAATTGTGTAAATACTTGGATTGTTATGCTCTTTTATACTTACATTAGCTGGATCAATTAAAGTAGGTTTTGTATCTATTTTATTTAATACATTTATAGTTAATGTTGTATCAATTTTATTATATGGAATTAATGGATCTCCATTTTCATCAGTTACTATTGTACCATTTTTATCTATAGTATCAATATGATTTTTATCATAAGTATTGTTATTTTCTATACTAATATTTAGATCTAAGTTATGTGGTACATTTTTCTCAAAGTCGAAAAAATCATCACTAGCATCTTTAATAATAAGTTCACCAGTAGTACTATTTAGATCAAATAGATTTGTATAGTTATTTAATGTATATTTAACAGGATATTCATTATCTGGAGCATCCTCGATACTTTTTAAAGTAGAACTTAAATCATAAACAAAAGTTTTACTTATATTTGTCTCAAGTATATCTTTTGTATAATTATTATTTGTAAGTGCAGGCGGATTATCAAGTAGATTTATAAGTTTAACATTTAATTCAACATCTGTATTATTACCAGCTTCGTCTATTGTTCTTACCACTACTCTATAACTTCTTTGATCTTCTTCAAAGTTTGGATCAACTTTAAATGTAACAAATCCACTAGTATCTATTTGAAAAAGTGTATAATCAACACTTCTATTATCTTCACTGTAGTTTAATATACTATAGTTTATATCAGATATATCTGTAACATTTACATCTAGTACAAGTCTTTGCTCTTCTGTTACACTTTTATATATTACATTTTGATTTGCATAAGGTGGTATATCATCTTTTAATATATCAAGATGTAGATAATCTGAGTTATGAAAATTACTATCTTGTAATCTTATATAGTAATGAAAATGTGTAATTGAAGAGTCATTAAAATCTAAATTTATTGTAGCTTTTCTATTTGTACCTATTGTTGTATTATAATCAATAAAATTTAAATTTGACTCATTTCCATCACTATTAAATGCTACAAAAATTTTTGCCCCAATTTCTCCATTAACTTCAAAATCTTTATTTTTTGTATATTGATTATTTATAAAGGTTATAGGGTTTGTTAAATATGGTTTAGCAGGAGCAACAGTATCTAAATTTTCATCTACATAAGTTCGTAATGTTTCTTCAAAGTGAGATACAGCAGCAACACTAGTTATTAATTTTCTATTAGGGTAAACTTTTGTTATAGTATTTTGAAGCATTGTTTCATTTATATCTGCACTTGTTAAATCAAGTGAATTAGTAGATGAATTATTTAAAATATCTCTCGTAGTTTTAGATATAGTAATACCATTTACAGTATTGTTATCTTCATCTAAAGTTTGTAAAAATCTTAATATATTTACCACTTTAGAGTTGTTTGAATCAGTAGTATAGGTATCTATTAGATTTGTAGGATATATTTTTAAATCAGGTGTTAAATATGAAGAAGATATCTTTCCTAAGTATATTTTACCTATAAAAAATGTTAAATCACAATTTTCTTGATAATAAAAACTACCTTGATTAGAATTAGCTTCACCAGTAACTCCTACTAGATTATTACATTTATATTCTACTCCATTTATAGCAGTATCATATAAATATGCTACTTTAGTATTTGAATCAACTTTTGTAGTAGTAGTTGATTCTGTACATGCAGTTAAAAAAATAACTATAAATATACTAAGTAAATACTTCATCTATATCTCACTTAAATCCTTCAATGTAGCAATATTAGCAGCTAGTTTATTATTTACTTCTAAGTATTCTAACTCATGAATACTATCTGCTACTATTCCAGCACCTGCTTGAAATATTATTTTATTATCTTTTATTAAAGATGTTCTAATAGTAATAGCACTATCCATATTTCCATCAAATCCAAAATAAGCTACACTTCCAGAATAAAAAGTTCTTTTTAAACCTTCAAATTGGGCTATAATTTCCATAGCTCGAACCTTTGGAGCTCCTGTCATAGTACCAGCAGTAAATGTTGAAGCAAATAGATCAAACATATCTTTATCATCAGCTAATGTAGCTTCTACATCAGATACAAGATGCATCACATGTGAATATTTTTCAACTCTCATTTGATCTGTAACTTCAACAGTTCCAGTTTTAGCAACTCTTCCAACATCATTTCTACCTAAATCTATAAGCATAACATGTTCAGCAACCTCTTTTGGATCGTTTATTAATTCCTCTTCCATTTGAGTATCTTTAATAGCAGTTTTACCTCTTTTTCTAGTTCCTGCTATTGGTCTTAGAAGTATCTTATTATCAGTTAGTCTTACCATAACTTCAGGAGATGATCCAGCTATTTGAAAATCTTCATACTCTAATAAAAATAGATATGGGCTAGGATTTTTACTTCTTAATGCTCTATAAAAACTAAGTGGATCTATATTTACACCTTGTGTGTATCTATTTGTCATAAGAACTTGAAATACATCACCATTTCTAATCATCTGTTTTGATCTATCTACCATATCAAAGAATTTTTCTTTACTATGTTCAAATGAACCTTCATCTAGTAGTACAGCCTTTTTTAATGGTGTATGGTTGTATGGTTCATTTAATTTTTTCTCAATAATATCAATATAAGAAGAATATTCTTTCATAGATGTTACAATAGTTAAATGAGATGTTTTATGTGAATATACAAGCACCATCTTAGGTCTTAAAAGATCTAAATCATCGATATTTATGTCATCTTTTAAGTTATTCATAGATTTTTTAAGTCTTGGTTCAAATTGTTTTACCATATCGTAAGATATATTTCCAATAAAACCATCAATAAGTCCAACACCTAGCTCTTCACTTTTCTTTTTGTATAAATCAAAATCAATTTTAGAGTAATACTCTTTTAAAAACTCAAAAGGATTATCTTGAATTTGAACTTTTTCTTTGTTTTCATTTATATAAAAAGAACCACCATCGTTTCTTATAATTCTTTCTCTATCACCTATAATTATATATGAAAAATTACCATCACTACTATTAACAACAGATTCAAAAAGAAATGTTATCTCATCTTGGAAAATATCTTTTACTTTTTGGTAGATTGATACAGGTGTAAACTCATCTAGAAATATATTTTTAGTATAAAATGTCATTATTTAAACCTTATTATATAAGCTTTATTATTTTTACTTACTTGTCTAGTTTTATTTAAATATTTTAAGGCTTGAGTACGTGATCTATAAGGTCCTACTAAAAGTTTGATATATTTTTTACCATTAATAGTCATCTTATGTAGTTTGTAGTTTAAGTTTTCTTTTTGTAGTTTAGATAAAAGTTTTTTATTAGGAACTTTACTAAAAGCACCAATTTGTATAAAATAACCATGTATTTTAGAACTAGAAACTTTAACAGATGGTTTATACTCATCTTTTAGTACTATGTTTTTGTATGGATTTACTAGTTTTTTCTTAACTTCTTTTTTCTCTATTGGTTTAGGTTTTACAATATCTTTTTTTACAGTTTGTTCTTGTTGATTTATCTCAAATATATTATTTTGTAACTCTTTGTTTTTTACATTCTCTTCTTTAGCAGCTTTTAATGCAGCTTCTTCATTTTCTTTGTTTGTTTGAATAGTTTGTATATCAAGAGCTTTGTTTATCATATCATTTGAAGTAGTATCATTTACTACATCATCATTTTGTTTTGTAGATATTATCTCTTCAGTTGTTTCTGTTTGAATAAAAGTGTTGTCATCTAAGTTGCTTTTTGTATCATCACCAGAGATAAGTCGAATAATTATTATAGTTATTAAAAATAATAAAATAAATGCAAAACCTAAAACAATATAGTTTTGTTTATTACCTTTATTTTCTTCTAGTTTGATATCATCTAATTCATTATCTTCAAAAGAATTATCAAGGTTATTAGAGTTTAGAATCACAGATTGCTCCTTTTGTTTTTCTAGTTTTAATCTTTCTTCTTCTAATTTTGTTTTTTGTCTTTCTATTTCTAGATTTTTTACAAAATCTTCCCCTCTAACTTCCATGAAAATCCTTTTATTTAGTTATTAATATGTACTTTGTGTATAAATTACAAACTTTCTTGCAAGAGTTTTTAACTCTTCTTTGATTTGTTTGTGTAGTTCTTCATTATTTATATCATCTAAAACATCACAAATTTTACCTGCAATTATCTTAAACTCTTCAACACCCATACCTCTAGCAGTAAGTGCTGGTGATCCAATTCTAATTCCAGAAGTTACAAATGGACTTCTAGTTTCACCTGGAACTGTATTTTTATTTACTGTAATTCCTGCATTTCCAAGTGCTGCATCAGCATCTTTTCCTGAGAAATCTTTATTTAAGAAACTAACTAATACTAAGTGGTTATCTGTACCATCAGAAACAATATCATAACCTCTAGACATCATAACTTCAGCTAAAACACTAGCATTTTCTTTTACTTGCTTAGCATACTCTTTCCATGAAGGATCTAAGATCTCTTTAAATGCAACAGCTTTAGCAGCAATAACATGTACAAGTGGTCCGCCTTGAATTCCTGGGAAGATTGCAGAGTTTATTTTCTTAGCGATATCTTCATCATTTGTCATGATCATTCCACCTCTTGGACCTCTTAAAGTCTTATGAGTTGTAGTTGTAACTACATCAGCATAAGGGAATGGGCTAGGGTGTTCACCAGCTGCTACAAGTCCAGCAATATGTGCGATATCTGCAAATAAAATTGCTCCAACTTCATCAGCTATTTCTCTAAATTTTTTAAAGTCTATCTCTCTCGCATAAGCACTAGCACCACAAACAATAATTTTTGGTTGTACTATTTTTGCTATATCCATAACTCTATCATAATTGATTCTACCATCAAGCTCAACACCATAAGTAAAACTAGAGTAGTTCTTACCAGAAAAACTAGGTTTAGATCCATGAGTTAAGTGTCCACCATGAGATAGATCCATACCAAGAATTTTTTCTCCAGCTTTAATAAGTCCTGCATAAACAGCACCATTTGCTTGAGATCCTGAGTGTGGTTGAACATTTGCAAATTTACATCCAAATATTTCACATGCTCTATCAATTGCTAATTGCTCTGCTTGATCTGCAAACTCACATCCACCATAATATCTTTTATAAGGATAACCTTCTGCATATTTGTTTGTAAATACAGATCCCATTGCTTCCATAACAGCTGGAGATGTGAAGTTTTCACTAGCAATCATCTCTAAGTGATCAGTTTGTCTTTCTAACTCATTTTCTACCATTGCAAAAATTTCAGCATCTGCTGTTTTTAAGTTGTCGTTTTTAATAAAATTCATATTTTTCCTTTTTTAATTATTTTAGTTTATTTTTCTTCTTCAATACTATGTAGATCAATCTCTTCATGGATTGGTTTCATAGCAGGGAATAACAATACATCTCTAATACTATGTTGATTTGTAAGCATCATTACAAGTCTATCCATACCAATACCTTGACCAGCTGTTGGAGCCATACCATAAGATAGTGCATTTACAAAATCTCTATCCATCTCATGTGCTTCATCATCACCAGCATCTTTAGCATCCATTTGACCCTCAAATCTACTTAATTGATCTAGTGGATCATTAAGCTCAGAGAATGCATTTGCTATCTCTTTACCTGCAATAAATAGCTCAAATCTTTCAGTGATATCTTTTTGCTCATCATTTCTTCTAGCAAGTGGAGATATCTCAACTGGATAATCAGTAATAAATGTAGGATTGATAAGTTTTGCTTCAACATATTCATCAAATAGTTCACCTTGAAGTTGTCCAAGATTCATTTTATCATTTACATCTACTTTATTTTCTCTTAAATAAGCAATAATTTTTTCTTTGTCGTTACAAACATCAGCAGGAACTCCACCAATTTTTGTAAGTGAATCAATAAGACCAATTTCTGTAAAATCAGAAAAATCGATCTCTAAGTCACCATAAGGTAATCTAGTAGGTAGATCTAAATGTTCAAATAGGTATTCAAAATACTCTTTTGTAATATTTATTAGATCTCTATATGTTTTATAAGCCCAATAAAATTCAATAGATGTAAATTCAGGATTGTGTGTAGCATCCATACCTTCGTTTCTGAAGTTTCTATTGATCTCAAATACAGCTTCAAATCCACCAACAATAAGTCTTTTTAGATAAAGTTCTGGAGCAATTCTTAAGTATCTATCTACATCTAAAGCGTTGTGATATGTTACAAATGGTTTTGCATTAGCTCCACCTGCAATTGGGTGCATCATTGGAGTTTCTACTTCTAAGAAACCTTTATCTTCAAAAAATCTTCTTGTAAGAGAGATAACTTTTGATCTAATATGGAAAGTTTTTCTAACTTCTGAGTTCATAATAAGGTCTAAATATCTTTGTCTATATCTTAACTCTTTATCTTGAATACCATGATATTTTTCAGGAAGAGGAGAGATCGCTTTTGTAAGTACTTTTACATTATCTGCATGAAGTGAAAGCTCACCTTTACCAGTTACAAAAGGGTATCCCGAAATTTCAACAATATCACCAACTTCAATTAGCTTTTTAAATACATTGTTATAGAAACCTTCAGCAAGATTATCTCTTGCTACATAAATTTGCAACATTCCAGATTCATCTTCTATTTTGATAAAACTAGCTTTACCCATAAGTCTATAAAACTTAATTCTACCAGCAACTATATAGTGTCTATTTTCATCTCTTCTGTTATCTTCATCTCTTTTTAAAAGATCAGAGTTTACATTTAGAAACTTTTCTATAGTTGTATTTCTATTTGAATCATTTGAATAAGGGTTAATACCCATCTCTTGTAGTTTATTTGCTTTTTCTATTCTTTGTTGTATATATTTATTTTGAAACAATTTGTTTTATCCTTCTAATTTTATTTATTGACAATCTTTGCATAATCCATAGATTTGCATTGAATGATCAGTTATAGTAAATCCATTTTTACTAGCTATATCTTCTTGTTTTTTTTCGATATCATTATCTAAAAACTCAACAATCTTCCCACATGATGTACATATAAGATGATCGTGGTGTTCTTTTTGATTTCCTTCATATTTCTTTCCATCACTTCCAAATGATATAGAAGAGATTAAATTTACCTCTTCTAGAAAATTTAGAGTTCTATATATAGTTGCTATTCCTATATTTTGTTCTGGGTACTCTTTTTGTATAATACTATGTATCTCTTCAGCATTAAGGTGATCATCAAGATTAACTAGTATTTGTAAAATAATAGCTCTTTGTTCAGTATATTTCATACCTTTTTGCTTGATAATAGCTTTTAGATCATTTATTATATTTTCTTTTGTCATACTTATTTACTTGTATTTGTATCTTTTATTTCTTCTATAGTTTCTTGAGTTGTTTTTACAACATCGTCTATATTTTTTTCAATATCTTTTTGAACTTCTACTGGATCGATTTTGATTATAACTTCACCAGCTTGTTTAAGAAGTGGATACATAATACTATTTTTAGTATTTTCTTGAAGTTTTGCATTTATAATTTGTATTTGAGATACTGCAAATACAATAATCGCTAAAATAAAAAATACTTTCCCTGCACCAAATACAAAACCTAAAAGTCTATCAAATATACCAAGACCAGAAGCTGCAAATATTTTACTAACTAATCCACCTAAAATATATGCAACAATCCAAATAACAACTAAAGTTATAACAAAACCAACTAGCATAAGAGTATTATTTCCATCTATTGGTAATAAATTATCAGATATTAAATGTCCAGTAAATTCTGCATTTCTTGAAGCTATATATACTCCAGCTACTAAGCCAATAAGAGCAAATATCTCTTTTACAAATCCTCTAAATAATCCTTTTAGTCCTAACATTACAATTAGTGCTATAACAATTACATCAAAATAATTAATATTTTCCAAATTTTATCCTATGTTTTAATAAGTGGCATAATACCATAATATTTCATAAAATTTTATTACATAGTTATTATTTAATTACATTGTATTTTTTAAAGCGACTATATATAATATTTTTGATAGAATAACTTTATGATAAATAGAATAAAAACAAAAAAAATATATGTAGGTGATGTAGCTATTGGTGGAGATGCTCCAATCTCTGTTCAATCTATGACATTTACTCAAACAGCAGATGTAGCTGCAACTGTTGAGCAAATAAGACAGCTTCATTTTGCAGGGGCAGATATAGTAAGAGTTGCAGTTCCAGATATGGAAGCAGCAAATGCTCTAAAAGCTATAAAAGAACAAACATCTCTACCAATAGTAGCTGATATACATTTTAATTATAAATTAGCTATAAAAGCAGCCCAGGTTGTTGATTGTATTAGATTTAATCCAGGAAATATTGGAGAACAAAATCGTATAAAAGAGATAACAAAAGTTTGTAAACAAAGAAATATACCTGTAAGAATAGGGGTAAATTGTGGATCATTAGAGTCAAAATTTGAAGATAAATATGGTCAAACAGCAAAAGGTATGGTTGAATCAGCAATTTATAATATAAAATTTCTTGAAGATTTAGATTTTACAGATATTAAAATATCTTTAAAAGCTAGTGATGTACAAAGAACAGTAGAAGCATATAGAATGTTAAGACCATTAAATGAGTATCCTTTTCATTTAGGTGTAACTGAAGCAGGAACATTATTTCATAGTACTATTAAATCATCTATTGGATTAGGGTCATTACTACTTGATGGAATAGGGGATACTATGCGTATTTCTATAACTGGTGAGCTAGAAAAAGAGATAGAAGTAGGTAGAGCAATTTTAAAAGATTGTGGAATAGTAAAAGAGGGATTAAATATAATCTCATGTCCTACTTGTGGAAGACTTGAAGCTGATCTTGTAGATGCAGTTGCAAAAGTAGAAGAAGCAACAGCTCATATAAAAACACCACTTGATGTTTCAGTTATGGGATGTGTTGTAAACGCTTTAGGTGAAGCTAAAAGTGCAGATGTGGCAATAGCATATGGAAAAGGTGCTGGACTTATTATAAAAAAAGGTGAAATAATAGCAAGGCTTGATGAAAAAAATCTATTAAGTAGATTTTTAGAAGAGGTTGAAAAAGAAGCTAAAATTCAAGAAGAGTTAAATTAAATAAATAGTATATATATTTTTTTAAATAAAAATAAGCTTTTTATAGTATAGTTCGCTTATTACAAAAGATACAAAGGAATTAATTATGGAATGTGAGTTTCCCACAATAAATAGTGATAAATCAAAAATGAAAGAGATTTTTGATAATACAAAAACAATAGCAATAATTGGTTGTAGTCCTGATGAGACAAAAGCTAGTAATATGGTTGCAAAATATTTAATAGATCATGGTTTTACTGTATATCCTGTATATCCAAAAGAGGATACAATACTAGGTCAAAAAGTATATAGATCTCTTTTAGATATTCCTGGTAAACTTGACATGGTTGATATTTTTAGAAAGCCTAAAGTTATTGCAGAGGTTGTTGATGATTGTATTAAAAGAGGAGATGTATATTGTGTTTGGTCGCAATTAGGTCTTGTTAATAATGCTGCTATGCAAAAAGCAAAAGAAGCAGGTATGGAAGTAGTACAAAATCATTGTACTAAAATAGAACACAGAAACTTATAAAGATTCAGGAAGTACACAAGTTGGATTTGCTGCAAGTATAAGATTTGCAACACATCCACTTACTCCATCTTTTCTGTTACTTAGGCTTATTTTAGCACCTAAAGAATCAGCAGCACTTTTTGCTAAAAACAATCCAAGCCCAGCACCTGGTTTATTTCCTACTCTTTTAAATGGTGCAAAAAGATCAACACTTTCATCTATACCATCACCTTCATCAATAACTTCAATAGATATCATATCATCAACTTTATATGAAGCAATAGTAATTGTAGAGTTTTCTTTTGTAAACTTAATCGCATTTTGTACAAAGTTTTGAAGTATTTGATTTAATAGGGTAGTTTGAATAAGAATTGTAAAGCTATCTATTGTACAACAATTTCTTATAGTAATATTTTTTTCACTTGTAAGTAAAGAATAGTTTGCTATTTTTTCTTCTAAAAACTTAACAATATCAATCTCCACAGGTTTTTCAAACTGTGCACCTTCTTGTCTTCCCATATCAAGAATAGAGCTTATCATATTATTCATACCATTTATTTCAGATATAGTTAGTTTTAAAGTCTCTTTATATTTTTCTATTGGTCTATCTTTTATAAGTGTTACTTCACTTTTTAGTTTCATTACTGCAAGTGGAGTTTTAAGTTCATGTGCTGCACCTATAAATAACTCTTTTTGATACTTCACATACATTTGTATCTTTTTTGTTAAGTTATTAATAGATATAGCTAAAGGTAAAAATTCAACAGGAAGTTTCTTTTCATTAATTTGAGTTAAAGTATGTTCATCCATATTTGATAATCTATTAGATAGATTAACTATAGGAAATAATAGTGTTTTAGAAACAGCTAGTGCGTAAATAATAATCATAATTAAACCACCAATACCAAGTATAAAAATATTTGAGAATATTTTTTTAAGCATTGCATCTTCAGTATTTATATTTTTAGTAAGTTTAATAAAAGAACTATTTTGACTATCAAATGGATAAAGAAGTTCTATATAATGATTTTTCTTTTTATCATAATATTGTTTTATTGATATCTCTTGAGGAGTATTTTTTTTGATTAAATCTATAGTTAAATCATCTTCAACTATTAGTTTTAATTGCTCTTTTGAATTTAGTGAATCTAGACTCACTTTATAAATAATTTGAGCTTTATTTATAAGTCTGTCTGTTATGCCTTCATATATTGTAGCTTTTGTAAACCCATAAAACATGAAAGACATAATAACAGTAAAAAGTGTAGTAGCTATAATTAGTTTTGTTGAAAACTCTTTATAAATACTTTTTTGCATAATATTAGTTTACTTCATCTACTTTTGGAGGATAACAGAATCTATATCCTCTTCTTCTTATTGTTTCAATAGTAGCAATATTTAATGGTTTATCCATTTTTTGTCTAATTTGATTAATAGCAACTTCAATTACATTTGGAGTTACTAATTCTGGTTCTTCCCAGATTGCATCAAGAAGTTGTTCTTTAGATACAATTTGATCTCTATGTCTTGCTAAGTGTGTTAATACTTCAAAAGGCTTACCTTTTAATTCAATTTCAACACCATCATATATAATTTTTTCTTCATCAGGATTAATAGCAAGGTTTTCTATACTAATTACATTTGTACCACCAAATCTTAATCTACATTCGATTCTAGCAAGTAAAATATCAAAATCAAATGGCTTTTTAATATAATCATCAGCACCAACTTTTAGTGCTTGTATTTCACTATCTTTATCATCTCTAGCACTTACAATTACAACAGCTGTTCTTGAGCTTCTATTTTTAATAAGTTTTGTAAGTTCTAATCCATCACCATCTGGTAACATCCAATCTGTTAAAACTAAATCATAGTTTCTTATATCTACAAAATATTCTGCATCTTTATAGTTTTCTGCAACATCAACTTGATAACCAAAATCTTGAAGACCTTCTTGTAGTGTTCTATTTAAAGTACTTTCATCTTCAACTATTAATATTCTCATTGGATTCCTTTTATTATTCTTTGGGTATAAAATATTATCACCCTTTAATTAAATCGAATTATAGCATAAAAGATAAGATAATTAAAGAGTTTTTAAGCTAAATTTTAAAATTCTTTATATCACTTTTCAGTTGTAATTAGATAAAATAGATAAAATTATAATAAAGGTTATATAAAATGATAAAAAAATCTATACTTAGTTTATCAGCTGCATTAGTGTTAACAACTTCAAACTTAATGGCAACAGATATACAAAAAGTTTATGCAACAGTAAACGGTAAACCAATAACAGGTGCTGATATAGCAGTTGCAATTAAAAATCCACAAGTAGATTTTGATACTCTACCAAAAGAGACTCAAAAAACTATATTAAAAGGATTAATAGAGAAGAAACTTTTAAGTGAAGTTGCTTTAAATTCAGATGTAGTAAATGATAAAGTTTATAAAACAACATTAAAAAGTACTATTGAGAATATAAAAGAAGAGCTTGCAATGCAAGTTTGGATGCAAAAAGAGCTAAAAAAGATAAAAATATCAGATAGTGAAGCAAAAAAATATTATAACTCAAATAAATCAAAATTTGTAAAACCTGTACAATTAAAAGCGAAACATATTTTAGTAGCAACTAAGAAAGAAGCTGAAGAAATTATAAAAAAATTAGAATCAAGTAAGAGTTTAAAAACTGAATTTATAAAATTGGCAAAAGAAAAATCAACAGGTCCTTCAGCTAAAAATGGTGGTGATCTTGGTTGGTTTGCTGCTAATAAGATGGTACCAGAATTTGCAAAAGCAGTTTCATCTTTAAATATTGGTTCAATTACAAATAAGCCAGTAAAAACACAGTTTGGTTACCATGTGATCTATCTTGAAGATAAAAAAGATAAATCTTCAGTATCATTTGAAAAAGTAAAAAATGATATTAAATCATATTTAGCACAAGAAAAATTTAAAAATAATGTTGATTCAGTAATTAAAAAAGAATCAAAAAAAGCAAAAATTTCGTATAAATAAGGATTAAAATGAGTATATTAAGTATAGTAAAACCAGGTGTTTTAACAGGTTCTCAAGCAAAAAAAGTATTTGATTATGCAAAAGAACATAACTTTGCAATACCTGCAGTTAATATTGTAAATACAGAAAGTATTAATGGTGTTTTAGAAGCTGCTGCAAAAGTGAATTCTCCTGTTATTTTACAATTTAGTAATGGTGGATCTACATTTTTTGCTGGAAAAGGTTGTAAAGCTAAAAATAGTTCTGTTTTAGGAGCAATTAGTGGAGCACAACATATTCATATGATGGCAGAAGCTTATGGTATTCCAGTTATTTTACATACAGACCATGCTGCTAGAAAACTTCTTCCTTGGATAGATGCATTACTTGAAGCAAGTAAGATGCACTTTGATGCAACTGGAAGACCACTTTATACATCTCATATGTTAGATCTAAGTGAAGAACCTTTAGAAGAAAATATGGATACTTGTGTTGAGTACTTCAAAAAAATGAATGAACTTGATATGATGATAGAGATAGAACTTGGAATCACTGGTGGTGAAGAAGATGGTGTAGATAATACTGATGTTGACAATTCACTATTATATACTCAACCAAGTGAAGTATTATATGCACATAACAGATTAAGTCAAGTTGGTGAAAACTTTACAATAGCTGCTTCATTTGGAAATGTACATGGTGTTTATAAACCAGGTAATGTAGTACTTACTCCAAAAATTCTTGATGATTCTCAAAAATATATTACATCTGAATTAAACTGTGGTGAAAAACCTGTAAACTTTGTATTTCATGGTGGAAGCGGAAGTACAACTGAAGAGATAAAAGAAGCTATTGGATACGGTGTTATAAAAATGAATATCGATACAGATACTCAGTGGGCATTTTGGGATGGTGTAAGAAAATTTGAAGCTAAAAATCATGATTATCTACAAGGTCAAATTGGAAATCCAGAGGGTACAGATAAACCAAATAAAAAATACTATGATCCAAGAGTTTGGTTAAGAGCAGGGCAAGAGTCACTTATAGCTAGACTTGAAGTTGCTTATGCAGATTTAAATTGTATCAATAAATTATAAAAAGTTTATTTATATAATTAAAAAGGGGTTCGCTATTTGTGAACCCCTTTTTTTATTAAATAATATATGATTAATAATCATATGCTATTTTATATTTGGGATCATCCTCTTCAAATGTACAAAATTGTTTTGCATTTGTCATTATAGATTTACACTCATCACTTAGGTGTCTTATTTTTATATTTTTACCTGCTTCTAAATACTTTTTAGTAATAGCATCAATAGCTTCAACCCCAGATATATCCATAACTCTAGCTTCTTTAAAGTCTAGTACAACATCTTTTGGATCGTGTTCAATATCAAATTGCTCATTAAATGCAGTTACACTACCAAAAAATAATGGACCATCAAATTCATATACTTTTACCCCATCATCTTCTATATGAGTTTTGGCAGTTACCTTTGCATGTTTCCAAGCAAATACAAGAGCAGAGATAATAACACCACTAATAACAGCAATAGCTAAATCTGCAACAATAGTAACAGCGGTAACTGTAACTAAAACAAAAGCATCACTTCTTGGCATTTTAGTAATTCTTGCAAAACTACTCCACTCAAATGTTCCAATAGAAACCATCCACATAATACCAACTAAAATAGCAACAGGGATTATATTTAATAGATCAGTCATAAGTGATACTAAAGATATAAGTCCAATAGCAGCAGTAATTCCAGATAATCTTCCCCAACCACCACTTGTGTAGTTAATAATACTTTGACCAATCATTGCACATCCTGGCATTGCTCCAAAAAATCCACAAGTTATATTTCCACAACCTTGAGCAATACACTCTTGGTTTGCACTACCTCTTTTTCCTGAGATTTCATCTAATACACTTAAAGTTAAAAGTGATTCAATAATACCAACAAGAGCAACAATAACAGCATAAGGAAGTACAAGTTTAAATGCCTCATAATCTAATATAACATCAGGCACATGAAAAGATGGTAGCATCCCTTTAAATTCAGTTAAGCTAGCTAAATCACCTACAAGTTTAGTATCTAAACCCATATAATAAACTAAAGCAGTAAAAGCAACAATAGCTATTAATCCAGATGGAATAGCTGTTGTAATTTTTGGTAATAAGTACATAATTAACATTGTCCCTATAATAATTAAGTACATAGTAGTACCTGCTCCATTTAGGAATTTTAATTGACTCATTGCAATTACAATTGCAAGCCCATTTACAAACCCATGCAGAGCAGGTGTTGGAACTAATCTTATAAATTTACCCATTTTAAATGCACCAATAGTTATTTGGATAATTCCAGCTACAACAGCTGTTAATGTGATATATTGAACTATCCCAAAGCTTAGTGCTTCACCAGTTAATCCTTGAGATATTAATATCTCTTTTGATGTAATACTAACTCCTACAAGTACAATAGCAACAGCACCAGTAGCTCCACTAATCATACCTGGTTTTCCACCCATAATAGCAGTAATAAGCCCTAGTATAAATGCAGCATATAATCCTACTATTGGACTAACTTGAGCTATAAAACTAAATGCTATTGCTTCAGGAACAAGAGCAACAGCAACAACAAGACCTGAAAGTATGTCGTTTTTAGCACTTGAACCAATAAATGTTTCTTTAAAATTTAACAATTTTATTCCTTATATATTTTCGCGATTATATCTAAAAGTTTATAAATTCATCTATTTATAAAATTATTAGATAATATAAGTTCTTAAGTGTTATACTTAACGATATAAATTAATAATTATGGATAAGATTATGAAAAAATATTTTATTTTACTATTTGTATCTCTTAGTATTTTTATTTTTAATACAGCAAATAGTATTAAAAATGAATCTTTGGAAAAATATAAAGATAATAAAACAAAAGAATCTTATTCTAAATATAAAGTCACATATAATACTCATAAAGAGTTTGCTGATATTGTATTTAATACGTTAATATATAGAGATGATATTATTAGTGCATTTGAACAAAAAAATAGAGAACTATTAAAAAATATCTTACTTCATGATTATAAAGAGTTAAAAAAATTTAATATAAAACAACTTCACTTTCACCTTAAAAACAATGTCTCTTTTTTAAGAATGCATAGACCCGATAAATATGGTGATGATCTTACAAAAATAAGACCAACAGTTGCATATGTAAATAGATACAAAAAACCAATAGATGGCTTTGAAGAGGGAAAAATATTTAATGGATTTAGATATGTATTTCCTTTATTTAATAAACAAAATATACATATAGGAAGTGTAGAGATATCTTTTAGTGCATTGTTATTTATTAAAGAGTTTTATAAAAACTATAATATGAGATCTAATTTATATATAAAAAAAGAGGTAGTTGCAGCAAAGTTATTTAAAAGTGAAAAATCAAATTATGAAGATAGTTTATTTAAAAACTATTATGAACAAAAATCAATTGTAGAATATATAAATAAAAATAATCTAAATAGTTTGAATCTAGATGAAAATATGTATGAGATTATAGAAAAAAAACTATTAAAAAATAAAAACTTTTCTATTTTTAATGATGAACAATTAATTACATTTTTATTTTTAAAAAATCCAATTACAAAAAAGAATATTGCATTTTTTACAATTACTACAAATGATAATTATAAAGTTGAACATGAAAGAAATATGTTTATTATAGTTGGATTAATTTTAACAATATTATTAATAGTTATGATTATTTTTTATAAAAGTTTGAGTTCAAATAATAAAATAAAAAATGATTTAGAAGAAAAGAAAAGAAAAAATCAACAATTAAAAGATCTTAGTAAGAAATTGAAAGATAATCTTCAAATGTATAGTGATCATATTATATACTCAAAAACAGATCTTGAAGGAAATATTATAGAAGTTTCTGATGCATTTTGTAAAATATCAGAATACTCAAGAGAAGAGTTATTGGGTAAAAAACACAATATTATTAGAAATAAAAATATGAGTGAAGAGATATATAAAAATATGTGGAAAACACTTATAAACAACCAAACTTGGAAAGGTGAAATCCAAAATATATCTAAAAATGGAAATATTTATTGGATAAGTTCTACTATATATGCAGAGTATGATTCATCTGGAGAAAAAATAGGATATATTGCAATTGCACATAATATAACAAATACAAAAAAAGTTGAACAACAACATAATAGACTTATGCAAACAGATAAACTTGTAGCTATGGGAGAGATGATAACAAATATATCTCACCAATGGAGACAACCATTATCTATTATATCTACATCCGCAACAGGTATTTTAATGCAAACAGAGATGGATAATATAAATAAAGAATTTCTTACTAAAGCAAGTAAAGCAATAAATCAAAATACTCAATTTTTATCAAAAACGATTGATGAGTTTAGAAATTATGTAAGTGTTGATGATATAGTGCAAAATGTTGAGTTAAAAGAGATAGTTGAAAAATTTAAAAATCTTATTAGTTACTCTTTAAAATTAGATAATATTAATTTTGTTTCTGATATTGAAGAGGGTTTGATTATAGAGTGCTCTAAAAATAGTCTTATTCAATGTTTAATTAACTTTTTTAATAACTCTAAAGATGCATTTGATAAAAAAGATATTAAAGATAAATTATTTATACTAAAAGCATATAAAGAAGATAATAAAATAATAATTATCATAAAAGACAATGCACATGGTATAGATGAAAAAATAATAAATAAAATATTTGAACCATATTTTACAACAAAACATCAATCACAAGGTACAGGACTTGGATTGCATATGTGTTATAAACTTATAACTGATAATATGCAAGGTATTATAGAGATAGAAAATAAAAGATTTGAATATAATAATACAACTTATATGGGAGCTTGTTTTAAAATAATATTATAAAGAATTAAAATAGGAAATAAGGCACAGCGTAAGCTTTATGTAGTAAATCTCATAAAAGCTTTTTAAGTGTATGTTTTATAAAGTATACACGGTTTTTAACACGGTTAAGAACATTTTATTAATAATTTATATTCTATGATATACGCTCCCGTATAAAGCTATTTGCATATAAATAATATTAAAATTGAGTATTATTGTTACTATATGTAACTGTATGATAAATTTGTTAATTTTTTAAATAAATATGAATAATATAAAAAAAGGACTTAATGAAAGAAAATTTCAATACTACTTTAAAATAGCTTGTAGAAGAGGTAGTAAAACAGCTTGTAAAGCATACAAATAATAATTTATATATCAATTTGTAATAATAATCATACATAAACATAAGTTTTGCTAAAATACAAAAAAATATAAAGAGAAACAATATTATATGAATAATATATTTGAGCATTTACAGCAAAATAAACCACAACTTTTAGTTGTTAGCAATGAAAAGCAAGCCGATATTGCAACATCGTGTGCATCTTATTTAGGGTATGAACCATTTGTACTTAGTGATTTTAGAGCAAACTATGGTGATGATCTGTTATCATTTAGTGCTGAGCTTAAGATTATAACTAAAGTACTTGAGCAATTTTATAAATATAAAAAACAAAATAAACTTCTAATTGCACCAATTAGAACAATAACATTTGCTCTACCAAAGTTAGAAAACTTTGAAACATTTGATATATGTTTTGGTGATACTATAATAAATATAGAAGAGTTAAAATCAAAACTATACAACTGGGGTTATATCTTTGTTGATATTGTAGAAGAAGAGGGTGAAGCTAGTTTTAGGGGAGATATAATTGATATATATCCTCTTGATGGTGAAGAATCATATCGTATATCACTTTTTGATGATGAAATAGAGAGTATTAGAAAGTTTGATGTAGAAAATCAAAAATCATTTAAAGATGAGTTAGAGTATATAACAATTGGTGCTGCTTTTTTATCTTTAAATGATGAAAAACTTCAAGAGTTAAATAATAAAATAGAACAATCAAATAGTGATGCTTTTGTAAAAGATATTCATTCATTAGGTTTTTGGTATTTAGATAATTTAGCTCAATATTATACTCAAACTTTAGATTCATCTATTACAAAAGAAGCCTTAGATGAAGTTGATGAAGTTTATATATCTAGTGAAAAAAGGATTCAAAAAGAGCAAATACTTAGACTAAATCCAGTATTGAGTTCTAGTAAATATACACAAATAGAAGTTGCAAATTATTTAGATTATTTACAACTTCATAAAGATAAAAAAATCACTATAATCTCAAGTACAGAGGGAAAAGTAAGATCTCAAGATCTACCACTACTTGCAAATAATAAATTTGTAAACTACAAAGTAAAGTATTCAAATGAAATATTAAATCTAATTAGTGATGATGAAGTTATTATATCTTTAAATAAAGAGATTAAAAAAAGAAGAAAGAAAAAGCCAAAAATAGTTGTTGATGAACTAAAAAAAGATGACTATGTCGTACATGAAACTCACGGTATTGGACAGTTTATAGGTGTTGAGCCTGTTACAATTATGGGTTCTACTATGGATTTTGTAGTTGTAAATTATCTAGGTGATGATAGACTTTTAATACCTGTACAAAATATTGATTTAATAGATAGATATGTAGCAAATTCTGGTGGAGTTGCTAGTCTTGATAAACTTGGAAAAGGAAGTTTTGCTAAACTAAAAGGTAAAGTAAAAGAGCGTCTTTTTGCAATTGCTAGTGATATAATCGCACTTGCTGCTAAAAGAGAACTTCTTGAAGGTATAAAAATAGATGTAAATAAAGAGGAGATAATCTTACTTCAAAACCAAGCTGGATTTGAATATACAAAAGATCAAAAACGAAGTGTAAAAGAGTTTTTAGGCGATATTTCTAGTGGTCTTGTTATGGATAGATTATTAAGTGGTGATGTTGGCTTTGGTAAAACAGAAGTGGCACTAAATGGTATTTTAGCAACAATAAAATCAGGATACCAAGCTATATTTATAGCACCAACTACACTTCTTGTATCTCAACATTTTGAAGGACTTAAAAAAAGATTAACACCATTTGGTATAAAGTGTGCAAAAATAGATGGAAGAACATCAGCAAAAGATAAAACAGCGATTAAAAAGCAGCTAGAGGATGGAAGTATTGATTTTGTAGTTGGAACTCATGCACTCTTAAATATAAAGTGTAAAAATTTAGCTTTAATAGTAATAGATGAAGAGCATAAATTTGGTGTTAAACAAAAGGAAAAGTTAAAAGATCTTAGAAGTGATGCTCATATTTTCTCAATGAGTGCTACTCCAATTCCTAGAACTTTAAACCTTGCACTATCAAAAATAAAAGGGATGTCTAGTCTTCTTACACCACCTAGTGAAAGATTAGGTGTGCGAAGTTTTGTAAAAGAATATGATGAAAAGCTAATAAAAGAGGTGATCCTAAGAGAAAAAAGAAGAGGGGGACAGATCTTTTATGTATATAATAATATTTCAACTATAAACAATAAAAAAGAGGAATTAAATGCAATATTACCAAATCTAAAAATAGAGATAATGCATAGTAAAATTACACCTAAAGAATCAGAACGAATTATTATCGATTTTGAAGAGGGTAAATTTGATATTCTTTTAGCAACAAGTATTATAGAATCTGGACTTCATCTTCCAAATGCAAATACTATGATAATAGATGGTGCAAATATGTTTGGTATTGCTGATCTACATCAACTAAGAGGAAGGGTAGGTAGAAGCGATAAAGAGGGTTATTGTTATTTTGTAGTTGAAGATAAAAAGAAACTAAGTAGTGATGCAGTAAAAAGACTTGTTGCACTTGAAACAAACTCTTATTTAGGAAGTGGAACAGCTTTAGCTCATCAAGATTTAGAAATAAGAGGTGGGGGAAATATAATAGGTGAAGCTCAAAGTGGTCATATAAAAAATATTGGTTATAGTTTATACCTTAAAATGCTAGAAGAAGCAATTGCAACTTTAAGTGGTGAAGTAAAAGAACAAAAACAAAGTGTAGATATTAAACTTACTATAAATGCCTTTATATCAAGTGATTGTGTTAGTGAAGACAGAATTAGACTTGAGCTTTATAGACGACTTAGTAAGTGTGAAGATAAATCTTGTGTATTTGAGATACAAGATGAGATTGAAGATAGATTTGGTAAGTTAGATATACCTACAAAACAATTTGTCGATCTAATTATTATTAAAATATTAGCTAAAGACAAAAGCATAAAAGCTATTAGTAACTACGATATGAATATATCTATTACTAAACAAAATGATGAAAAAATAATGATAAAAGCACCAAGTAAAGATGATGATGATATTATAGATTCTGTTTTAAAGTTTTTAAACTAAACTATAAACCTTGCATAAGTACATGCCAAAGATGTGAGACTTCATCTTCATCAAAACTTATAAGTGTTTTGTCTGAAAAAAGCTCATCTACTTTTAGTTTTGAAAACCCTCTTGTGTATGAACAAGAAGCATGAGCAGGAATAAATCCTCGTACAAGTGATATATCTGCTTGTATTGGATTATCACATAACAAACAATCATATGTGTCATTTAATCTACCTTCAAACTCACATAGTTTTATATAGCTTTCTATTATAGCTCTTTTATGATTTTGTTTATTCATAATATGAACCAACTCATCCAAAAGATTTATATAAAAAGAATCTAACTCCTCTACATCTTTTAAGTGGGAATAAAAAAGTTTTAAATACCTCTGCCAATGATACATTTTATCATTATTTAGTATCCAAGGAAAACCTAATTGTAAAACATCTTTTAGTCTTGGGATTGTTGATTTCATATTATATTCTAATTCAAAATCTATTTTATAGCCAATATTTATATTTGAATGTCTAGCACCGTAAAACCTATATGTTGTATATAACATATCATTAGATAATATTGTAACAATAAGATCTTCATCTCTTACATTGTTAATATTTATTATATAACCTTGCATTAAAAAAGTTTAGCTTGTTCTTGTTGATTTTCTTGTAGTAGATTAATCATCTCATCATATGATTTGCTTTTTATATAAAGTGCATTAAAATCATGCCTTGTAAGTTCCTCAAATATCTTATCATTATTAGTTATATGATCATCAATTATTTTTATTTTTGCATATGAGTAAGCTTTTTTTAAAAATGCTACTTCTAGATAGTTTATATTTATATTTTTATTTGCAAGTATAAACATATTTGATCTACCATATTCTACAATCTGATTTGATTGATTTATAAATATTGGTTTTAAATATTTGAAGTTTTTTAATCTACTTAGATCTACATTACTTATATTTAGGTATTCAATTATACTTATAAATTTATCTACATATATCATTGGAAGTTTTAGTTTATAAAAATATCTATTCTTAAAAGAGAAAGATGTCTCAAATAAAGAGTGCACTATCAAATTTTTTAGATCATAATGTACAATTTTAAATTCACTACTTGTTGGATATATTTTAGTTAAAAACTCTTTATTTGTAGATATAAGCATATCAAAATTATATTTATTGTTTATATTTTCATAATTTTGAAAAATATCATCACTCAAACACAATGTAGTAGATGAATCTTTGTAGATATTAAAAATCTCATAAGATATATCATCACAATATATAGATTTTAGTTTTTTATTGCTAAGTTCAAATCTAAGAAGTCTAATAATAGCTTCTTTTATATTATTTACTTTTATATATGCAATTTCATTATTTAATTTACTAATATCAAGATCTATATCATAAATAATAGCAAATGCACCATTATTTACAGCTTCTATTATCTCATCTTTATTTGATGAGATAAACATATCCCCATCGTTTATTTTATTTATATTTGTATGTGATTGTGTAATAAATGATATAGCAGGAGAGTTTTGTAAATCTGCCTTTACTATATCAACAATAGAGGATATTTTCATTTAGTTTTACTATCCAATATTAACTAACTTTTGTTCCAGATACTTTTTTAGTTTCAGGTCTTAATAAAGATAATCCATTTTCATCTTTAGCAGCTAAAAGCATACCTTCACTTATCATACCCATTAATTTTGCAGGTTTTAAGTTAGCAACTACACAAGCTTGAGTTCCTACTAGTTCATCTGCACTATAAAACTCTTTTATACCTGCTAAAATTTGTCTAGGTTTTTCTTCACCTACATCTACTTGAAGTTTTAAAAGTTTTTTAGATTTTGGTACTTCAACAGCTTCAACAATTGTTCCAATTTTAAGCTCAGTAGCAAAAAATTGATCAATAGTGATTAGATTATCATTATTTTCTTCTTGTTTTTTAGATTCAACTCTTGGTTTTTCAACTTTTTTCTCTACTTTTTGTACATCTGCACTTGCAAGTAAAGGCTCTTCTACTCTAGGGAAAAGTGCATCTATTTTAGTAATAGTTGTTTCACCTATTAGACCTTTATTTACTATCAAGTTTTCATATGCAGCATTATCAATAGTAA
The DNA here is from genome assembly GCA_964482285.1 of uncultured Helicobacter sp. Lineage (GTDB taxonomy): Bacteria > Campylobacterota > Campylobacteria > Campylobacterales > Arcobacteraceae > CAIJNA01. The sequence goes on from CAYZWZ010000005.1 coordinate 54,703, forward strand.
TACCAATACATGAAGATATATCTTTAATCTTATGAGGCATAACACTATCTAGAAGTATAGATACTTTTGCCATAATATTAACAATAAGCGCAACAAGCGCCATAGCTTCTTCCTCTTTGCCATTTTTCATCATAGCCCATGGTTCATAATCACCAATAGCTTTATTTGCTACAGTTAATACTTTCCATATATCTTCAAGGTATCTATTTATTTGCATTTTATATAAGTATTGTTCAATACCATCTAAAATACCATGAACTTCATCTAACTCTTTTTGGTGGTATTTAGCTACATTTGAAGAATCAATTTTAAAGTCAAAATATTTTCCACTCATACCCATGATTCTATTTAATAAGTTTCCTAGATCATTTCCTAAGTCTGAGTTTATTCTATCTATCAAGGCTCTTTGTGAAAAATCTCCATCTTGACCAAATGGTACTTCTCTTAACATGAAGTATCTAAATGCATCAAGCCCATAAGCATCTGCTACTTCTTTTGGGTTTACTACATTTCCTTTTGATTTTGACATCTTTTCACCATCTCTAGTCCACCAACCGTGAGCTGCAATATGCTTAGGCATAGGAAGATCAAGACTCATTAAAAATGCTGGCCAAAAAATAGCATGAAATCTTAAAATATCTTTTCCAACTATTTGAGTAGAAGCTGGCCATTTATCCATATTTTTATTTGTTGTACCGTAACCTAATGCAGTTACATAGTTAAGTAGTGCATCAAGCCATACATACATAACATGTTTATCGTCATTTAACTCTTTTGGTAGTTTAACACCCCAGTCAAATGATGTTCTTGAAATAGAAAGATCATTTAATCCACCTGATACAAAGTTTACAATCTCTTTTGCTTTGCTTCTTGGTAAGATGAAGTCTTCATTTTCTGCATAAAGTTTTAAAAGTTTATCTTGATAGTTTGAAAGTTTAAAGAAATAACTTTCCTCTTTTACTATAGTTGTAGGTCTTCCACAATCTGGACATAACTCATCATCTATTAGTTGAGCATCTGTAAAGAATGTTTCACAACCAACACAATAGTTACCTTCGTAGTTACCTTTATAGATATCACCTTTTTCAAACATCTTTTTAAAAGCATATTGAACACCATTTTTATGTTCTTCGTCTGTTGTTCTTATAAATTTATCATAAGATATATCAAAATCATCCCATAATGTTCTAAATTTTCCACTTACTTCATCTGCATATTCTTTTGGTGTTTTACCTCTAGCTTCAGCACTTTGAGCTATTTTTTGACCATGTTCATCTGTACCTGTTAAAAAGTAAGTATTGTGTCCTACAAGTCTTGAGTATCTTGCTAACATATCTGCTATTATTGTAGTATAAGCATGACCTATGTGAGCTATATCATTTACATAATATATTGGTGTTGTTATATATACATTTTTGCATGAGCTGTTTTGATTTGACATTTATAATCCTTGATTTTATTTATAAGTGTAAGGATATCTAAAATATCATTTAAAAGTGATAAAATTATATTTTATTATTATCTTGGTTTTATAGAACAGTTTGTATTGTTTAGGTCTTCAACACTAGTATTTTCAAAAATATTTATAATCTCATCTTTTGGAGCTACCCATCTATCATGAAGAGGACACTTATCGTTTTTTTTACATTCACCTAATCCTAAAATACAATCTTCATTATGTAAACTTTCATTTACAGCTTCTAAAATATCATTTACTTTGATATCTTTTAATTCTTTTTGTAGTTTTATTCCACCATCTCTACCTCTTAGAGATATTATGATTGATGCATTTACAAGTTGGGTTATTAATCTAGTCAATGATTTATAAGGGATAGCTAACTCTTCAGATATATCTTTTGAACTTAAAAGTTTATTTTCATGAGATGCTAAATAAGTAACAACCCTTATAGCATATTGAGAAGTAGTATTAAGTTTCATGTTTTATCCCTTTTTCTTAATTATATTTAAATAAATATTACAAAAACTTTATACCATAAAATTTGAAATTTTTATAATAATTAAATAAGAATACTAAACTCCAAGTAAGAAGTCCAAACATCCAATACATATACCATAGTTTAATAGCTCCAATAAATCCATCTTCACTATAATAATCTACAACTTCAAAAATTGCAAAAAATATTGTACTTTGAATAATAGGAACTTTTCCTAATTGTGGAATAAACGGTAAAATATCATATTTTTTTAACTTAATGTACGAATACGTATGTAATAAAATTGATATAAAAACAAAAATAGCTAATATATATTCCTCTTTAATTATTATAAGAATTTCATCAATTGAAAATAAATAATAATATACTCCACTAATACTAAAGGCTGTGATTATTAATAAGAATACAGAATTTAAATAAATATCATTTTTAATCATTGTTTATATCTTCAACTTTTCTGACTTGATTTTGTTCTGTAATTATATATAAAATCTTTTAATATTTGTTTAACATGATTTTTAATATAATATGATACAAAACTTATACATACTCATACTTATTACTTAAAATATGTATTTAATTAATAACAAAATCAAAAAGGCACTTTTTAAAACATGGAAGAACAAACTACTAAAACAGAAGAAACTACACAAAAAAAACAAACAAAGCAAGAAAAAAAACCAAAAACAACTCAAAATAAACAATCAACTAAAAAAGCAAGAACACACGTACCTGTAGATGGTCTTACTTTAGATGATTTAAGAGCAAAAACTACTGATGAACTAATAGAGATTGCACTTGATCTTGAGATAGAAAATCCTCAAGAGTTAAAAAGACAAGATGTTATATTTGCTATTCTTTCATCTCAAACTACTGCTGGTGGGTATATTTTATTTACTGGTATTTTAGATATAAAAGATGGTGGATTTGGATTTTTACGAGCTTTAGATGGTAACTTTTCTGATACATCAAATGATTCATATGTAAGTGCAACACAAATAAAAAGATTTGCACTAAGAACTGGTGATATTGTAAGTGGACAAGTACGTCCTCCAAGTAAAGAGAGTGAAAAATATAATGCTCTTATAAAAATAGAAGCAGTAAATTATTTACCAATTAATAAAGCTAAAAAAAGACCTCTATTTGATAACTTAACACCTCTATACTCTACAGATAGATTCCAATTTGAGTATGATAGAAATAAAATGACTGGTAGAGTTTTAGATATGTTTGCACCTATGGGTAAAGGTCAAAGGGGTCTAATAGTAGCTCAACCAAAATCTGGTAAAACAGAACTTTTAAAAGAACTTGCACACGGGATTACTGCAAATCATCCAGATGTAACACTTATGGTACTTTTAATTGATGAAAGACCTGAAGAGGTTACAGATATGCAAAGAAGTGTAAAAGGTGAAGTGTATAGTTCAACATTTGATCTACCTGCTCAAAACCATGTAAAAGTAGCAGAACTTGTTATAGAAAAAGCAAAAAGAATGGTGGAGATGGGCAAAGATGTTGTTATTTTACTTGATTCTATTACTAGACTTGCTCGTGCATATAATACAACAACACCAAGTAGTGGTAAAGTACTTTCTGGTGGGGTTGATGCAAATGCACTACATAAACCAAAAAGATTCTTTGGTGCTGCTAGAAATATAGAAGAGGGTGGAAGCCTTACTATTATTGCAACTGCATTAGTTGATACTGGTTCAAAAATGGATGAAGTTATTTTTGAAGAGTTCAAAGGTACAGGAAACTCTGAAGTTGTTCTTAGTAGAAAAGCAGCAGAAAGAAGAGTATTCCCAGCTGTTAATATTGTAAAATCTGGAACAAGAAAAGAAGAATTATTGCTTCACCCAGAAGAGCTTAAAAAAGTATGGATTTTAAGAAATGCTATGAATGAAATGGATGAAGTTAAATCATTAGAGTTTATCTATGATAAAATGAAAGCTACTAAATCAAATGTAGAGTTTTTAGTATCAATGAACGCATAAAGATATTATGAAAGCAGGTGTTTTTGATAGTGGAGTTGGTGGTTTAAGTGTAGTTAAATCACTACTTGAACAAAAAGTATTTGAAGAGATTATTTACTATGGGGATACAGCTCGTGTACCTTATGGAAGTAAAGATAAAAACACTATCATATCATACTCACTAGAAGCATTAGAGTTTTTAAAAAACTTTGATCTTGATATTATCATTGTAGCTTGTAATAGTGTTAGTGCTTATGCATTAGATGAACTTAGAAATAGTATTGATATACCTGTAGTTGGTGTTATTGAATCTGGTGCAATGGCTTTAGAAAAAAATGTTTCAAATAAAGATTCAAATATACTTGTAATTGGAACAAAAGCGACAATTGATTCAAAACTATACGAAACATCACTTAAAGATAAAAAATATAAAAATATAATATCAAAAGCAACACCACTTTTAGTGCCACTTGTAGAAGAAGATATATTAAGTGGTGCTATTTTAGATGAAACATTAAAACACTATTTTAACGATATATCAAATATTGACTGCGTAATATTGGGTTGTACACATTTTCCACTTTTACAAGAACAAATAAGCCAATACTTTAACAATTGTAAAACAATACATAGTGGCGATGCAATTGTACAAATACTAAAAGATAAATATAAACTAACAAACTCATTTGATGATACAAAAATAACTTTTTTTGCTTCATCAAATCCAGATGGACTAAAACAAGTTGCATCTAAGTGGTTAAACCTAAAGGAAGAAAATGAATAATCAAGTACTAGCATTAAAATATAGACCAAAAAAATTTGATGACCTAATAGGACAAAATACAATTTCAACTACACTAAGTCTTGCACTTGATACTGCTAGACTTTCTCATGCTTATTTATTTTCAGGTCTTCGTGGTAGTGGTAAAACTTCTACTGCTAGAATTATGGCAAAAGCACTTGTATGTGTAAATGCACCTACATCAAAGCCATGTGATATATGTGATGCTTGTCTTAGTGCAAATGAAAATAGACACCTTGATATTATAGAGATGGATGCTGCGTCTAATCGTGGAATTGATGATATAAAAGATCTAATAGAGCATACAAAATATAAACCAACTTCTGCAAAATACAAAGTATTTATAATCGATGAAGTTCATATGCTTACAACTCAAGCATTTAACGCACTATTAAAAACATTAGAAGAACCACCTGATTTTGTAAAGTTTATACTTGCAACTACAGATCCTTTAAAGTTGCCAGCTACAATATTAAGTAGAACTCAACATTTTAGATTTAAAAAAATTGCACACAAAGATATACTAAATCATCTAACACATATACTCAATATAGAAAATGTATCTTATGAAACAGAAGCACTTAACATTCTAATAAGAAGTGGACAAGGTAGTTTAAGAGATACTCTTACATTGCTTGATCAAGCTATTATATACTCAAAAGGAGATATTACTACAGTAAGTGTAACTGATATGATGGGTATGATTGATCCTGCTTTTATGTCAAAAGTTTTTGATGTAATATTAAATAAGCAAAATATAGATGGTATTTATAACTCATTAGAATCTTACGAAATAGGGCAAGTAATAGATGAGATGAGTATATATCTAAAATACGCAATGCTAGGAAAAGATGCTAGATTTGATATATATATGTTTGATAGGTTTTTTAGAATACTAAGTGAAGCTAAACAACTATTAGCTATAAATAGTGATGGTGGATTTGTACTTATACTTACACTAAATAAACTAATAGAAGCTACAAACTTTAAAACTATCGATTCTATGATTGATGAAGTAAAACAAGATATACAAAAAGAAGAAGTAAATACTATATCTACTTCAAATACAAGTGTAAATCAACCAGTTATAAATAATACTATAGTAAATAATGTTCAAAATACTAAAGTAGAAGAACCTATGGCTCAAACAATGCCAACACCTGCACAACCTCAAATTATAAAAGAAGATATACCAACACAAAAAGAAGTAGTTGAACCTATTAATAACAATATAGAGTTGTACAAAAAAGTTATAGAAAAAGTATATGATAGAAGCGCACCATTGGGTGAATGTTTTGAAAATAGTTTTAAATTTAACTCATATGAAAATAATATATTAACTATAAACTCTACAGCTCATGGAGAGTGTAAAGTATTATTATTTAAACATTTTGCTCATATTAGAATATTTATTGAAGATATTTTTGGAACAGAAACAAAAATTGAATTCAATAAAATAGAACCACCTAAAAAGGATTTACCCTAAAAAAGTAATATCTCAACCTCAAACTATAGAAGATGAAGTTCAAGGTGGAAGTGGATGTGTAGCTTCTATGTATAGTGTTGAACAACCAAGAGAATCACAAAAAGAGTTAAATGTAAACGATATTTTAAACTCTCAAATGGTAGCAAAAGCTGTTGAGTTGTTTCAACCAGAATCTCAAATAAGAGTAAAACCAAAAGTATAATAAGGAAGATTATGAAAATAGGAATTATAACAGTAAGTGACAGAGCAAGTGCAGGTATTTATGAAGATATAAGTGGTAAAGCTATAATCGATACTTTAAATAGTTATTTAACTTCACCTTGGGAAGAGGTATATGAAATTATACCAGATGAGCAAGATATAATTGAAGCTACTATGATAAAAATGGCAGATGAAAAAAACTGTAGCCTAATAGTAACAACAGGTGGAACAGGACCTGCAAAAAGAGATGTAACACCAGAAGCAACTGAAGCAGTATGTAATAGAATGATGCCAGGTTTTGGAGAGCTTATGAGAGCTGAAAGTTTAAAGTTTGTACCAACAGCAATACTTTCAAGACAAACAGCAGGGCTTAGAAATGATACTTTAATAGTTAATCTTCCTGGTAAACCAAAATCTATAAAAGAGTGTTTAGATGCAGTATTTCCTGCAATACCATATTGTCTAGACCTTATGGAGCGACCATTTATGGAAATTAATGAAGAAAATATAAAAGTATTTAGACCCAAAAATAAGTAGTATTATGAATCAAAAGTTTGATAATTGGAATTATCTTAAAAAAGTTTAATAATAATTTTTTTATGGGAATACCACTAACATCTACAATTAAAAAAGGTAAATATTATTATGAGTTTAGATTTACTCCAAAACAAGCTAGTAATGCCATATTATCTAAAATGAAACCTTTTGATTCAAAAAGAATAAAGCATAAAATAGGTGTAATTAATAAAGAAGATTTTAAAAACTTAAAAGAAAAATTAAATAAACTATATGGAAATATGTTAGCCTTATCTGATGGTAAGGACGATCCCGAAGGAATTTGTAAGTGAATTATAACATAAATAAAAATAAAATAAATAAGAAATAGATGCAAGATATAATAAAAAAACTAGACCTAGAAGAGTATATACAAAACTTGAGTGCAAATTTTGCAAGAGTAAAATCAGTAATCATACAAGGTGATATAAATATACACTTTAAACTTATCAATGAGATCTCAAATTATGAGTTCAAATCTCCTAAAAGTGTTGATTATCTTGATAATGAAATAATGAAGCTAAAAAAAGATGGAAGTTTAAAGCTTGATGAGATATATGAATTTATTAAAATTATCGACTATTTTATATATCTACAAAGATTTAATCTTGAAGGTAAGTTAAAAGAGTGGATAGATAAGATTATTATCCCTAGTGCTATAGTTGATATATCCAACTCTTTTGATGAAAAAGGTAGACTAAAGCAAGGTATAGATGATGACTACGATAGAGTTGAACAAAATATTTATAACAATAAAATAGCTATAAAAGATGCTATGAAAAAAGTGATGAGTACTAAAAAAATTCAAACATATCTAGTAGATCATCAAGTACACTTTGTAAATGGAAGACAAGCTATACTTGTAAGAGCTGGATTTAATCACTTTTTAAAAGCAAAAGTAATAGATAGATCAAATAGTGGATTTTTTTATGTTGTTCCACATAGTATTGAAAACCTTCGTCAAGCTAGTGATGACTTAACAAATCTAAAAGAAGAGATACTTTATAAAATATCAAAAAGATTTTCTAATATATTTGCTAAAAATCTTATGTTTTTGGGGTTTATAAATAAAGAGTTTGATAGATTAGATCACTATTTAGCAAGGGTAAATTTTGCTAAAATTGATGATAAAAACTTTATACTTCCAAAAAGTAATAGTAAAGTTCAAAAACTAGTTGAGTTTACTCACCCAGCATTACACAATGCAAAACCAGTTAGTATAGACTTTAGCAAAAGTGTAATAATGATTACAGGAGTTAATGCTGGTGGTAAAACTATGCTTCTTAAATCAATACTAAGTGCAACATATCTAAGTAAATATCTGATACCATATAAAGCTAATAAAGATACAAAAATAGGACATTTTAAAGATATAGTAGCAGTTTTAGATGATCCTCAAAGTGTTAAAAATGATATATCAACATTTGCAGGTCGTATGCAAGAGTTTTCTAAACTATTTCATTGTACAAATGCAATTGTTGGTGTTGATGAGATAGAACTAGGAACAGATAGTGATGAAGCTGCATCGTTGTTTAAAGTAATTATTGAAAAACTTATGAATAAAGGTATTAAAATCATAATTACTACTCACCATAAAAGATTAGCATCACTTATGGCTTCATATGCTGATGTAGAGCTAATAGCTGCACTTTATGATGAAGAAAATAGAAAACCAACTTATGAGTTTTTACAAGGAACTATAGGTCAATCTTATGCTTTTGAAACAGCTTCAAGATATGGAATACCATATGATGTGGTTAAAAAAGCTAAAAGTGTATACGGAGAAGATAAAGAGAACTTAAATGATCTAATACATAGATCTAGTATATTAGAACTTGAATACCAAAAGAAACTAAAAATACTAGATGAAAAGATAAAAAAACATGACAATCTAATAAACACTCTTCAAGCTACAAAAGATGATGTAGATAATAAATTAAACACTTACAAAGAAGAGTTATCAAAAGAGTATAAAGATGCAATAGAGATGGCAAAACAAGCTATAAAATCTAAAGACACATCAACATCTCATAAACTTTTAAATGAAGCTCATAAGAAAAAACAATCTATTAAAGAACAAAAAGTAAACTCAACAATTGAAAATCTAAAAGTAGGTGATAGAGTTAAATACAATGAAACAAAAGGTGAAGTACTATCAATAAAAGGAAATAAAGTATTCTTCCAAAGTGATGATGGAATGAAAATACATGTACCTATTTCATCTCTTAAAAGAAGTGGAAATCCTATAAAAGTAAAACCAAAATTTAAAAAAACATCTTTAGCTAAAGTAAATATCCAAAAACCAAAAGAGGGTCATGTAAAACTTGACTTACATGGTCAAAGAGTTGATGAAGCTATAGCAAATCTTGATAAATTTATAAGTGATAGTTTACTAAATGGCTTTGAAGAAGTTCTTGTTTATCATGGAATTGGTACAGGAAAGCTTTCCTTTGCAGTTAAGCAGTTCTTAGATACACACCCAAGTGTAAAATCATACCATGATGCCCCACAAAACCAAGGTGGCTTTGGAGCTAAGATTATTAAGTTTTAAGAAGAAGTTTAAAGCAACTTCTTCATAAGCTCAATATGGTAGTTTTCTTGGTAGTTTATAAAGTCAAAGAACTTTGAAAGTTCTTCATTGCTGATTGATTCGCTTAGTTGTTTACACATCTCTTTTGCAGCTTCTTCTTCAGCTATTCCAGCTACTACGAATTTATCTAGATCTTTTACTTTATAAGTCATCTCATGAAGTTCTCTAGGAAGTGTAAGTATCCCTAATTTACTCAGCATATTACCAAATGATTTTAGATGAAAGTGTGATTCATCAATCAAATCTTGAAATACATTAAAGTGAAGATGATTTAAAGTTCTAGCTTGCATATATGCATATACCATGATTAGTTCATACTCTTTGTATGATTCTTCAAATAAAAATAGAACTAAAGACTTAGTTTGTTCCTCATCTAATTCATCATTCCACTTCATAGCCATATCAAAGGCTGTTATTTTTTGATCATTTGTTTTTAATAGTGTATCTATAAATTCAAGTAAATATGCTTCATCTGTTATTACCCTTTTTGATAAAATACTATCATCATAAAGCTCTTGTATTTTTATAATATCAGATTTTAGATCATTTAGTAACTCATGATTTGAAGTAAACTTTTCTACTGATTTATAATCTCTATCGTAATTATAATCATCACCTTTTTTTAAAATATCACTACCTATCCATTTTAAATGTCTAAATGCAATTTGTGAAAAGTCATAAAGTTTTGATTTAATAGCTTCATCGTTTATTGCAAAAGATGCAAATACTATTTTTAGCCATAGTTGGTGTTTTTGTTTATATAAATTATTCATTTGATTCTTCTTTGTTTTCTTCTATTTCACATGATTCTGTAGTTTTTATCACATGCATCTCCTCTTTTTTACCATCTTCTAGATTTTTTAGGTTTATTAAAGCTGCTACAAATGAGTTTAAAACTAACTCAGCACACAACTCTTGTTGTTTTGACATTACACCCAATTTATCAGAGATTTTACCCAAAGAGTTATTTGCAAACTCTATAGTTTGACCCTTTATCATTGAAGTAAACATTGATCCAATTACTACTGTATCTTGACAACCATTTGTTGCAAAGCTTACATCTTTGATTACCTCACCATCAAGTTTGAGATAAAATATTACATACTCACCTGTTTTTTCATCTAGAGTTACTCCAATACAACTTGGATCATCTAGCTTTCCATAATTTTGAGGACTCATAAGATGAGATAATACTTCAGGATTCATCCCATCTGGCATTTGTACATTTTCAAACATTTTCACTCTTTATATTTTTTATTTATATTAACTAAATTTTTATAAATCTTTACATAATTAATGGTAACATACAAGCAACAATATATCGATAAAATATATAAAACTAAAAAGGAATTAATTTGTTTAAATTATTTATATCTTTATTTTTATTTATTTCTATCGTTCAAGCAGATGAAATATCGCAACTTTTACTACTATTAAAACTGCAAAACCACAAGATAAAAGAGTTTTAATAAATAAATTAAAAGTGATGTTAAGAATTAGACTTAATGAAAAATCTGAGTGCCTAAAAACTTAAGTAAACTTCGGTACTGTAGTAGTTAAAAAGGGTTTATTTATAATGAGTTATAAAAAAACAATAAAAAGTGTCCAAGTTGTGAAAAAAGTAACACAAGAAAAAGAGGAAAACAAAAAGGATTAACTAGATATTTTTGTAATGATTGTAATACCTCATTTAGCTCAAAAAGAAGACCAAAAAGTCTACAAGAAATAATCTTTAAAAAGTACATTTACAGAAGACAAATACTAATTAATTTAGC
>CAYZWZ010000006.1:0-62684 GCA_964482285.1 uncultured Helicobacter sp.
CTTTTTTATTATATATTTTATATAAAGTATTGTACTTAAAATTAGATTATGCCTTTCTTTACATTTGTAGTTTAATAACAAAATAGATAAATTTTATAATGGTTTAAGAATTTAAGTAATATTTAGATATAATTCGCGAAATAATAGTACTAAATCAAATATAAATATAATTATTTGTAATTGATTTAGTACATGAAAAAGATAAAATAAAGGAAAAAAATGAGAGATATTAGAAATATTGCTGTTATTGCTCACGTTGACCACGGTAAAACAACATTAGTAGATGAGTTATTAAAACAATCAGGAACATTTGGTGAAAGAGATGAAACTGAAGATAGAATGATGGATAGCAATGACATCGAAAAAGAAAGAGGTATTACAATCTTAGCTAAAAATACAGCTATTGATTATAAAGATACAAGAATCAATATTATAGATACTCCAGGACATGCCGATTTTGGTGGAGAAGTTGAAAGAGTTTTAAAAATGGTTGATTCTGTTTTATTACTTGTTGATGCTCAAGAGGGTGTTATGCCTCAAACAAAATTTGTTGTAAAAAAAGCTTTAGAGCTTGGACTTAGACCAATCGTAGTTGTAAACAAAATTGATAAAGATGCTGCTGAGCCAGATAGAGTTGTTGATGAAGTATTTGACCTATTTGATCAAATGGGTGCAAATGAAGAGCAACTTGAATTCCCAGTTATTTATGCAGCTGCAAAAAATGGTTATGCGAAAATTTCTTTAGAAGATGAAAGTAAAGATATGATTCCATTACTTGATATGATTTTAGAAGAGGTTCCATCTCCAACAGGATCTGATGATGCTGGATTACAACTTCAAGTATTCAACCTTACTTATGATAACTTTATTGGTAAAATTGGAATTGCTAGAATCTTTAATGGTACAATCTCTATGGGTGAAACAGTAACTTTAGTTAAAGCTGATGGTGAAAAAGTTAAAGGTAGAGTTTCTAAACTTATTGGATTTAAAGGTCTAGAAAGAATGGATATTGATAAAGCTGGTCATGGTGATATTGTTGCTATTGCTGGATTTGAAACTATTGATGTTGGTGATTCGCTTTGTGATCCTGCTAATCCTATGCCTCTTGATCCTTTACATATTGAACAACCAACACTTTCTGTTACATTTGCAGTAAATGATTCTCCATTAGCTGGTACAGAAGGTAAGTTTGTAACTTCAAATAAAATTGAAGAGAGACTTGAATTTGAGATGAATACAAATATTGCTATGAACTTTAAACCACAAGGTGATGCAGCATTTGAAGTAAACGGAAGAGGTGAGTTACAAATTACAATTCTTGCTGAAAATATGAGAAGAGAAGGTTTTGAGTTCTCTATTTCTAGACCAGAAGTAATTGTAAGAGAAATTGATGGTGTTAAATGTGAGCCATTTGAGCACTTAGTTTGTGATATCCCTGATGAATTCTCTGGAACTGTTATTGAAACACTTGGTAAAAGAAAAGCTGTAATGAGTAATATGGTACCAATGGGTAATGGTCAAACTAGAGTTGAGTTTGAAATTCCAGCTCGTGGATTAATTGGATACAGAAATGAATTCTTAACATCTACAAAAGGTGAGGGTGTTATGAACCACTCATTCTTAGAGTTTAGAGCATATTCTGGAACAGTAACATCTAGAAAAAATGGAGCATTAATATCTACTGAAGATGGTGAAGCAGTTGCATACTCAATTTTTAACTTACAAGATAGAGGTCAAATGTTTATTAAACCTCAAGATAAAGTTTATAACGGTATGGTTATTGGTGAGCATGCAAGAGAAAATGACCTTGATGTAAACCCAGTAAAAGCTAAACAACAATCAAATGTTAGATCTTCTGGAGCAGATGAAGCTATTAAAATTATCCCACCAAGAGAGATGAGTTTAGAGCTTGCAATGGAATGGATTGAAGAAGATGAAATTGTTGAAGTAACACCAGAAAGCATCAGAATTAGAAAAAGAGAACTTGATGTTTCTAAAAGAAGAAGAGCAGCAAAAGATAAAAAAAATAACGGATAATTTATAATTATTATATTATTTCAAAGCTAAGGATATTTTATCCTTAGCTTTTTTTATAGGAGAAAATATGTCAAAATTTAGTGTAAATGATAAATGTCAATGTGGAAGTGGTTTAAAATATAAAAAATGTTGTCAAGCTTTTCATAAAGGAAAATTACCTTCAAATGCTCTAGAGTTGATGAAAAGTAGATATAGTGCATATGTAGTAAAAGATGTAAAATATATCATAAATACAACTGATGTTAATAATCCTGATTTTACTTTAGATACGATAGCTTGGGCAAATGATCTTGAAGAGTTTTGTAATAATAGTGATTTTAAAGGATTAAAGATTTTAGAGTTTATAGATGGTGATGAAATTGCATATGTAAAATTTTATGTAAATTTATACATAAATAATCAAGATCATTCTTTTACAGAAAAAAGTGAGTTTGTAAAAGTAAATAATAGATGGTTATATAAAAATGCTACATTTGAATAATGTAGCTATTTTTTAATAGTTCCACTTAACTCTATAAGTTGTGGAGTTCTAAGATCAATTCTTGCTTTTGTAGCTTCATATAAAATAAAATCTTCCAAATCTAGTTTTATTTTCTCTTCTTGTTCAATATCCTTTATAAAATACCAAAGAGTGATTTTAATCCCATAATCATGACTACTTAACCATACATTGTATTGTTCTTGTTTTGAAATAAGTGATGTTTTATTTTGAAACTTACAAAGGATCTCTTTGAATATGGTTTTTAGTTTTATCCCTTTATCAATATTATATGAATCAAAATCTACTACATAAGTTAATACTCTTTTTAATCCTAAAAATTCATTTATATCACCAAGATTATTTATAATTTTATTGTGAAGATTCATATTAGGTACAGTAAGTGTTATACCTCTTACATGATCTTTTAATATAACATGAGATGTTGTCATTTGTATAATTCGACCTTTTATAAGCTTACCGTTGTCATAAAAACTTATAAATTTTTCTAAATCTATATTTTTATTTCTTACAAAAGTAAAAAAAGCATAGATATCTGGAAAAGCTGGATTTAAAACATATGCTCCTAAAAATGCAAAAACAGCAAACATATAGTCGTTGTTAAATATATCATTTAGAGGTTTTATTATAGGCATAATAAGTGCCATTGCAAATATACTTAATAATAAAAGTAAACCAATATCTATTAAAGAAGTAGTTTTATTTGATACATATTTTATTTGTTTTTTAAATATTTTACCATTTTTTAAAATATAATCGTTGTTTAGGTCTAATTTTAGATTACTTTTTTGTACTATCTCATGAAAATTTTCTTTATTTATATTTTCATTTTTTAATTCTTCTTTGATTTTTGAGTAAAATTTATCTAATAAACTATTGATTAATTTTTTTGATTTTACTTCCTCTTCTATTTGAAGTTCTTTTCCAAATTTTTTGATAAATATATAACCAAGTGAATGGTAAATTATTTTTATAATTAAAATTATAATAAATATTTTACTTATTATGGCTACATTATTGTGGGTAAATTCTTCTACTATTATAAATAATATAGTGAAAAATATAAGTATACTAAATGAGAAAAGTGTTGATTTTTGTTTTTTATTATCGTATTTATAGATATATTTTTTTACTAAAAAATTAAATACAAATAAAAAAACAATAAGTGCTAAACTTAGTTTAGTTATTTGAAAAAGTGTATTTATAATGTTTGTGTCCATATATTAGAGTCTTTTTATTGATTTCTAATATTTTATAATAACAACGCTTAAGTAAGTGAAGTTATTATAAATAATTATTTATATTTAGTTAAAATAAAAAAAAGGAAATAAAATATGAAAACAAGAGTATATTATGATGATACTGATGCTGGTGGAGTTATGTATCATACAAACTATATAAAGTATTGTGAAAGAGCAAGAAGTGAAATGATGTTTAGTAATAGTGTAACAATGGATGATCATAATGGATATTTTTTGGTAAAATCACTTGAAGCAAATTATATAAAGCCTGTAATATTAGGTGATATTATAGAAATAAAAACAAAACTGTTAAGTGCAAAAAAAGCTAGTGCCAAGTTAGTTCAAAATATATTTAAAGATGATAAAAAGGTATTTGAAATGCTAGTGACTATTGTTTATATGAAAGAGGGAAAAATAAGAGCAATACCACAAGAAAAGCTAGATATTATTAGCTAATATTATTTAACTTTTCATGTTTATAAGATATATATAAGATAAGGATAATTGATATATCAATAATTACATCAGCAAAGTTAAATATAGCAAAATCAAATCCACAATGCCAATATACATAGTCAACAACACCTTCTCTAATAAACCTATCAAATATATTTGATATACCACCTGCAAAGATCATTGATATAGGTAAGATATATCTATTTAAAATATCTTTATTTAATAAAAGATAAATAATACCGCCTAAAAGTATAGTTATTTGTATATATTTTAAATATTCAGCTAAAAATGCAAACATTGAAAAAGCTACACCTTTGTTGTAAGCTAAAACTAATGATATACAATCACCATCAACTCTAAAACCATTTACAAAAATATATTTTATATATTGATCAATAACAATTAAAAAACTAAATAGTAGAAAATATTTAAAATAGTTTTTTAGCATAGTTTACTTTTTATGAATTTTTCAAGTTCTACCATACAGTTTTTTACAACTTCTTTATCATCACCTTCTAAAAGTAATCTTATTTTGTTTTCAGTACCAGAATATCTTATAAGATCTCTTAAATTTTTAGCTCTAAATGTTTCTAGAAGCTCTTCTAAGCCATTTATATTTTCTAAAGGTACTTTCTCTTCAACCATTACATTTTTAAGTATCTGAGGAGACAATTCAAATGGATTAAGTGCAATACTTGCTTTTTGATCTTTACTAATTAAAAGTGCTAATGTTTGAAGTGCAGATGCTAACCCATCACCTGTTTTGGCAACATCAGAGAATATAATATGACCACTTTGTTCTCCTCCAAAGTTTATGTTTTCTTTAGCCATTACCTCTAGTACATTTTTATCCCCAACAGAAGACCTTAGAAGTTTAATACCATTATCTTTTAGATAATTTTCTAAAGCGATATTACTCATAACAGTTGTAACACAGGCATCATTTTTAAGAAGATTTGATTCTTTTAGATATACAGCTAAGGCTCCTATTAGTTTATCTCCATCAACTACTTTTCCTAGTTCATCTACAACTACTAATCTATCAGCATCTCCATCAAGTGCTATTCCAATATCTGCACGATATTCTAGTACTTTTTGACCTAATATTTTTGGATGTAATGCTCCACATTGTTCATTTATATTTGTTCCATTTGGTTTATCATTAAGTACAATAACATCAGCTCCTAACTCTTCTAAAATAGTAGGTCCTACTTTATAAGCAGCTCCATTTGCACAATCTAATACGATTCTTGTATTTGATAAAGACAACTCTTTAGGAAAAGAACTTTTAATAGATACAATATATCTTCCTATTACGTCATCAATTCTTTTTGCTGTTCCTATTTTGTCATGAGTTACTTGTGATTTTCTTATTAATTGGTCATTGAAAAAAATATCTTCTATTTTTTGTTCGATAATACTTGAAAGTTTATCACCATTACAATTAAAAAATTTTACACCATTATCTTCATAATCATTATGACTTGCACTTAACATAATTCCAGCATCACATCTCATAGAGTGTGTAAGATAAGCAATAGCAGGTGTTGGCATAGGACCTATTTGAATTACATCATATCCAACACTTGTAAATCCACTAACTAATGCATTTTCTATCATATAACCACTTCTTCTAGTATCTTTCCCTAAAAGTATTTTTTTTCTTTTATTTTTACTAGTTTGATTAAAATATATACCTGCTGCTTGTGCTAATTTTAAAGCTGTAAATGCATCTAAAAATTCTCCAGCTTTTCCTCTTACTCCATCTGTTCCAAATAATTTCATTTTATATTCTCTCTTTAATTTTATATTATTTATAAATTATCTTATCGTTATTGATATAATATCTTATTAATACCTATTTTTTGTACTTTTTTCTTAAATACATTAGCTGAACTTTGTAAAGCATTTTTTTTACTAGTACTAGATCTACCAATAGTTGATATAGTATTTGTTGATAATATTTTATTATTGCTTATTGTATTTATAGTAGTAGTTGCTTTTACTATTTGCCAACCTCTTGCAGTTGAGTATCTTATATTATTGTTTAGTTTTATAAGTACATCTTCATTTGAGTTAGTTATTATATAGTTTTCTTTTGTTAATAGCTCTTTTAAAAACTCTTTGTAGTTTGTATTGCTTGTATTTGATACAATTTTAATTCTAAGATCATTTTTTAATGTATCTATTTTATTTAAATAGTTAGTATATTTTTTATAATATTCTTGATAATTAAATCCATTATTGATAGCATAAATAATATATGCTAAATCTTTAGCTTCATTTATAGTAGGTTTTAAATTTTCAAGTATTTTTATTTTTTGTAATTTTGAATTATTGATATTACTATTTATTGTTGAATCTATTTTATTATCAAGTAGATCTAATTCCTTTTTCTTTTGGTAAAATAGTTCATTTTTATTTACACTTACAAGTACAAAATAGTTTACACCACTTTGAATTGCTTTTTCAACTTTGTAGTTTGTAAAACTTATTTTTTTACTTTGAAGTTTTATATCTCTTGTGATCTCTTTGTTGTAGTTATTATTATCTATTTTTGTTTTTGTATTTATAGTAGAGTTTACACTTACTATTAAATTTTGAGACATATTACTTAGAGCATTTGTTTTTGCTTCATCTAAAGAAAAAGCTTCACCTGTACCATATAGTTTTTCTATTGTGTTATTGGGTGTATTTAAATACCATGATGGTAATTTAGTAGTTTGTGTATTTTGTTTTGAACTAGAACAAGCTGTTAAAACTATTAGTAGAAAACTTATACATAAACTATATAAAATTTTTTGTAAAATCAATTTTTAATCCTTTATCTTTTTTACTAACTGAAGTAGCTTTATTTTTTTATAATCTCCATCGATCACTTTTGCCCAAGAGGTAGTTTGGTTTATTTGATTAGTTGTAGTTAGTTTAATATTTGTATCTATTTTTTCACAAGTTTTTTTATTTGTAAGTGGATCAATTGAAATTTCAAGAGTTTGTACCATAAAGTTGTCATCTTGTTTTATATCATCATCTTTTCCTAAAGTTATTTTTACAATAGCTTCATTATCATTGGGTATTTTTTTTATTTGACTTATATAGCTAGTTTTTGAAAATTGCTCTTTTAGCTTACTTTGTAGAGTAGGTAGTGCTTTATTGATACTCTTTTTTATAAGTCCTACTAGTTGATCATATGAAGGTTTCTTTTGGTTATGAATTTTATCTTTTGTTTTTATTTGTTTACTAAAAATAATTTCACCAGTAGATACATCTATGATTTTAACAGTAACTGCACTTTTGATTGTAGTTCCATCAAAAAAAGAACTAGTAAGAAACACTGCAGCTGAAGCTAATTTTAGGTCTTTATTATTCGTATAAAGTGAAGCATGAGCAAGTGAACCTGTATATTGTGAATAATTTTGAAAATTATGACTTATATAATCAATAGATCCTGTTATTATATACTGAACACCAGAATTTAATCCAAACTCTACAACACTGTTTGGATCTAATAAACCACTATCTTGAAGTTTTAATTCTGTATCAACTTTATTTAGATCACTTCTTGTTATTAGTTTTGCACCTTTTATGTTTAGTACCATTTGTTCTATTTTTGGAATAAATGCACTAGATAGTTTTGGATTGACTTGCCGTTTTGTATTTGATTTTGATGATTTTACACCAATTCCTATTCCATATACTCCACCATAAGAGTTCGATGATCTATCATTTTGTGTTGATAGATCAAAGTTTGTATTATTTGTAAAATTTACAACTGCTACAGTTGGTTTTTTTGTAATATAATATTTTTTACAAATAGGATCTACAGGAAGTTTTTGATTTATATTTTGTGAGTAGTCAGCAATATTTATTTTTGATGAACTACATGAAGTGAATAATATAGCTAAAGATAGTATAAATAATAGTTTAATCATATGTAACCTTAATATTTAAATATAATTATATCTAAAATTATGTAAAATGATATTTATAATATAACAAAATTTAGTAATAATATATTATAATGAGAAAATAAAAAGGATATAAAATGAACAAAATTATAATAAATACTTTATTAATAACAACACTAAGTGCAACACTATTTACAGCTTGTAGTAGTAAAAAAGTAGAGCCACAAGTAGTAAAATCTTCACAAGATGCAGATTTTAGATGTAAACAAGATGGTGTATTAGCTCCAAAATGGACTTGTAACCCTTATGTAAAAGATTCAATAGCAGCAGTTGGTATTGCAAAAATGAATGCAGGAAATGATAAGTCTATGCAAAGAAGTGAAGCATTAGCAGATGGAAGAGATGCACTTGCTTCTCAAATATCTACAAAAGTTTCAAATTTATTTAAATCATATAAAGGTACAACAGGAAGTGGTTCTGCTTCAACTTTTGATAAAACAACATCTAAAGTTTCAAAACAACTTGCAAATCAAACTTTAAGAGGGACTAGAGCTGTTGATTCTTGGATGAATCCAAAAACAAGAGAGTTATATTTATTAGTTACAGTACCTAATGATTCTGTTAAAAATGGAATGGAAGGAGCTGTTAAAACATCATTTAAAAATGATAGTGCAATGTACCAAAAGTTTTTAGCAGCAAAAGCAAATGGTGAACTTGACGAAGAATTAGAAAAAGCAGGTATGTAATATAGATTTTCTATATTACAATATAATGTTAAAAAAATTATCTCTTAGTGTATGTATACTATTAAGCACTAGTACTTTAAGTGCTAGTGAGTATAGTAAATGGCTAGAACAACAAAATCAATCTTTTTATAACTATAAAAAATCATTAGATGATGAATTTAGTGAGATGTTGAAAAAACAGTGGCAAGAGTATAAAACTATGTATAAAAATAGTGAATATAAAAAGCCAAAACCAAAAATACTTCCAGTTGTAAAAAAGATTAAAAAAATACCTAAAAAAGATTTAATAAAATCTATAAAAGTAAAACCTAAAAAAATAGTAATTAAAAAAGAGCTACCAAAAAGTGTAGTGATTAAAAAGTTTATAAAAAAAGGTTATATCTCTGAAAAAATTGATTTTTATAATCAAGATATCAAAATCACTTATGATAAAAAGTTTAAATACGATCTTTATAGTGTAAATAACAATTCAATTGGTGATTCATGGAAAAAATTAAGTAAAACAGATTATAAATCACTTATAAAACAAATAAATTTATATACAATAAAATATTCACTAAATGATTGGGCAAAATATCAGCTTATTTATAAGCTTGGAAAAACTATTTATCATAATAAAAATCAAGCAAATATATTTACATGGTTTATATTTACAAAAATGGGATATGATACAAAAGTAGCTTATAGTAATAACAAGATATATCTACTAGCAAATATAAAACAAAAGCTTTATCAAGTATCACAACTAAATATAAATAATAAAAAATATCATATTTTAACACCAAATGGAAAAATAAATATTAGTGAAGCGATTTTTACATATGATTCTTCATATAAAAAATCTAAAAAAAGATTATCTTTTGATATGAATAAACATGAAATTGGATTATTTACTAATATTGATAAGAAGAATTTAGATTTTAAGTATAACAACAAAGATTATAAATTAACAGCAAGATATAGTAAAGATCTATTATCATTTTATAAAACATTTCCACAGTCTCAATATGATTTATACTATAAGGCAAAAAATTCACCAGCAATTAACAATTCATTGCTTTTAGAATTAAAACCTTTAATAAAAGGTAAAACAGAACTTGAAGGCGTAAATTTTTTATTAAGATTTGTACAAACAGCATTTGCTTATAAAACAGATCAAGAGCAGTTCTCGTATGAAAAAGTATTTTTTCCAGAAGAGACAATATATTATCCATTTAGTGATTGTGAAGATAGAAGTATTATGTTTTCGTATTTAGTAAAAAATCTTCTAGGCTTAGATGTAGTTGCTGTTAAATACGATGATCATATGAGTGCAGCAGTTAATTTCAGCTCAAAGGTAAATGGAGATGGTTTTGTATATCATAACAAAAGATATATAATGGCAGATCCAACATATATAAATGCAAATGTAGGTATGACAATGCCAATATACAAGAAAAGAAGCTTTAGTATTATTAATCAAAGCTTATTTTAAGTACTTCTTAAGTACAATTCCAAACAAAATTATCAGAAGATTAGTTTTATAACTGATCTTAACTGAAATAAAACAAATAAATTAAAAGGGTTAAGCTATGGCAAATCATAAGCAAGCAGCGAAAAGAGCTAGACAAACTATCGTTAGAACAGAAAGAAACAGATTTTATAAAACAAGAATCAAAAACATCACTAAAGCAGTATTAAGTGCTGTAGAAGCTGGAAATAAAGAAGAAGCTGTTAAAGCAATGGCAGAAGCAAATAAATACTTCCACCACTGTGTAAGTAAAAAAATTCTTAAAAAAGAAAATGCAGCTAGAAAAGTTTCTAGATTACAATTAAAAGTAAACGCTGTATAATTTAAACCTAAATAAAAGAGAATTTTCTCTTTTATTTTACTTCCAAAACACCAAATAAGGTACTTTCTATGTTACAAGAAAAACTTCAATCTTTCATAAACAGATATGATGAACTAAGCGATTTAATAATCTCTCCTGATGTATTAGCAAATATTAAAAAAATGACTGAATTGTCAAAAGAACAATCAAATATTAAAAAAATAGTAGATGCTGCACATGAATATAATCAAATTTTAGGTGATATTGAAGATAATAGAGCACTTTTAGGTGATGAAGATTTAGGGGAATTAGCAAAAGAAGAGCTAAAAGAACTAGAGCAAAGAAAACCTATACTTGAAGAAGAGATTAAAATTCTTCTACTTCCAAAAGATCCAAATGATGATAAAAATATATTTATTGAACTTCGTGCAGGTGCAGGTGGTGATGAAGCTGCTATATTTGTAGGGGATCTATTTGGTACATATATGAGATTTGCTTCTAATCAAGGTTGGAAAACTGAAATTATGAGTACAACACCTAGTGAATCTGGTGGATATAAAGAGGTAATTTTCCTTGTAAAAGGTGAATCTGTTTATTCTAAAATGAAATTTGAATCTGGTGTTCACAGAGTTCAAAGAGTTCCAGAAACTGAATCTCAAGGTAGAGTACATACATCAGCTATTACAGTTGCAGTTATGCCTGAAGTTGATGATGTTGAAATTGAGATCAAAGCTGAAGATTTAAAAATTGATACTATGAGAGCTAGTGGATGTGGTGGACAATCAGTTAATACAACTGATAGTGCTATTAGAATTACTCACTTACCAACAGGATTAGTTGTAACTAACCAAGATCAAAAATCTCAACATAAAAATAGAGAAAAAGCTATGAAAGTACTAAAAGCTAGACTTTATGACTTACAAGAGCAAGAGAGAATGGAAAAAGAGGGTGCAGATAGAAAAGAGCAAGTTGGAAGTGGAGATAGAAGTGCTAGAATTAGAACGTATAACTATCCACAAGGAAGAGTTTCTGATCATAGAATAAACCTTACTCTTTATCGTTTAGATGCTATTATGAATGATGGTTTACTAAATGAGATAATAGATCCACTAATCGCAGATCATCAAGCAAAACTTATGGAAGCTTCTGGAATATAAAAACTTATATAATAAGTTTTTTTCCTATTTTATTTGTAGATATTTTTTCTACATAATTTAATTCTATTGAAAATTTTAAATTACTCAGCTTTGATTTTAAAATATTTTTAATCTCTTTGCTTGTAAACTCTTTACTAGCTTCTAAAGTAATATCTAAGACCTCATTTTTTATATCTTTTTTACTTTTTTTTACAAATACTAATGCTTTATTTATTTGTTCAATATCTTCTAATATATTTTCAATCTGAATTGTTGAGTATCTTTTACCTGCAACTTTTAGTATTTTACTACTTCTACCTAAGAGTTTAAATCTATTATCTTTTTGAATCTCAACAAAATCAAATGTTTGAATTTGTCCATTTATATGTTTAAAGTCATTTTCATATAAAATATTTGAGACAAAAGGTGATTTAATATGAAGTTCATTATCTTTATTTGAAGATATCTTCACACTTTTTAATGGTGTCCATAGTTGTTCATCATTATACTTATAAGCTATTCCACTTGTTTCTGTTGATCCAAATAGTTGTAGTATATTAGTATTAAATTTAGTACAAAACTCTTTTGCATCATCTGCCATAAGTGGAGCAGTTGAACTTACAAATAATGATTTAGATAAATCTTTTGTTTCTTGAACTTTATTTAGAGCATTTATATATAATGGTGTTGCAACAATTAATGAGTTCTCTTCAATAGTATCAAGTAGATTAAATGGTAAAAAGTGTTCTTTTAAAACTATATCAATGCCATTTAATAATGGATATAAAAGACCAATTAATGTTCCATAAATATGTACAAAGGGTACTGTTATGATCACTTTTTTAATATTATATTCTTTTATAAGTTCTGTAAATACTTCAATCTCTTTTGTTAAATTTTCTTTTGTTTTAAGTGCTCCTGTAGGAATACCTGTTGAGCCACTTGTAAAAAACATCATTGAAAAATCATAATGATTAAATATTTTATCATCTAAATTATTTAATTTAGATTCAATAGTTTTATTACTATCATCGTATAGTATTATTTTATTATTAGAGTAGAAATTATTTATTATTTTTAGTGCATTTTGTTCTTTTTTTGAGGAGTGTATATATTGAATTTTATCTTTATTATTTGATGAGCTTTTTGTTATATTATGTATATTTTTTGTTCCATCATCATTTAATACTATTAGTTTCATCAATATCTCCTTTTTTAAATATAAATTGTCTATGCAATAGTTGTAAAATTGCTCCTACTATAAACACACCATACCATCCAATAGAGGCATAAAATACCCATAACTCTATATTGGTTTGGAAATACATATAAATATGAATAAGTACATTTACAAAACTAACCCCTACCCAAAATAGAGTTGATTTTTGAATATAATCTTCCTCTTGTTTTGTTATTTCAAATTTAGCATATTTTTTAGCAAATTTTAAAACCATAGAGTTCTTTTTGTAGTAAGATATAAGAATTAGAACTGTTACAAGTACAGACATAAATAAAGGGAAAAGTTTAACCGTAAGTAAAACAGCCATATCTATATCAAAATACTTAAATATAAAGTATATTGTAGGTGCATATAGTATAGATATAATTACTCTCAATCTAACGAACCATAGCTCCACTAATATTTAATACTTCACCACTTACATAACTAGCTTCAACACCTATAAAGTATGCACAAGATGCTACTTCATCAGCTTTTCCAAATCTCTTAAGAGGTATTTGTTTTTTTAATTCTTTTGTATTTGGTAGACTTTCTATCATTTGTGATTCTATAATACCAGGTGCTAGAGCATTTACTCTTATATTGTATCTTCCTAATTCTATAGCAAGTGTTTTAGTAAAGGCTATAACTCCACCTTTACTAGCACTATAGTTTGCTTGACCAGCATTTCCACAAATACCTGAAATTGAAGCAATATTTACAATACTACCTTTTTTATTTTTAATCATATTTTTTGATATAAGTTTAGTGATGTAAAAGTTTGCATTTAGGTTTATATTGATTACATCTTCCCATTGATCATCTTCCATAAAGAAAAAAAGATTATCTTTTATAATTCCAGCATTATTTATAAGGATATCAACATCTAAGTCCTCTAAAGATTCTTTGATACTTGTTTTATTAGAGATATCAAAAGTGATTAATTCACCATGGCTTATAGAATCTAAAAGTTGAAGTGCTTTTTGTTTGTTTGAGTTGTAGTGGATGTATATATAAAAGCCTTCAGAAGCATATTTCTTAACTATAGCTTCACCTATACTTCCTGTTGCTCCTGTTATTAAGACCTTTTGCATGATATATTTCTTTATATAAATTTAGCAGCTTTAATTAGCTCTTTTATATTCTTAATATCACCATCCATTCTTCTATCTTCTAAAAGTGGTTTAATTATCTTTCTTGTTTCATCATGAATTGCTCTTAAATGAGCAGATACTTTATCATTTCCTCTAATATCAACAGCTTGAGCCATTCCTATAAATGCAATTGATAGCATATTATGTAAATCAGGTATCATTTTAGCAAAATCATTAGCAGCAGTTGTTCCCATAGATACTTTATCTTGATTAAGTGATTCTGTAGGTCGTGAATGAATTGAAGCAGCAGTTGTATTTTTGATAACATCAGCACTTAAAGATGAAAGTGAAATTTGCATAGCTTTAAATCCATGGAAAAATGGTTCTTTACTTAGTTTTAGATTTTCACCTAATCCTCTATTAAATTTATGATCAACTAGTAAAGCAAACTCTTTATCTAAAAGGTCAGCTAAATTTGCAGCACAAATTTTAAGAGTATCCATAGCATGAGCTACGTATCCACCATAGAAGTTTCCAGATGTATAAATAACTTTATTCTCGCCATCTATTAGTGGATTATCATTTACACTATTTATTTCAGTTTGTACCCAATTTTTTGATATTTCAAGATTATCTCTAATTACACCAAGTACTTGAGGAGCACATCTCATTGAGTATGTATCTTGAATATTTAGATTATTATCTGCAAAAAACTTATCATATCTATCATCTCTTCCATGAGTTAATTTTGAACCAGCGATTTTATTTTTGATATTTTTTGCAGCAGTAATTTGACCAGAAAATGGTTTTGAATCATGAACAAAGTCACTTACAGGTGTATCATCTCCTAATAATACTTCAAACATTCCAGCAACATAAGACTCCATAGAATCAAGAATAA
Organism: uncultured Helicobacter sp.; assembly: GCA_964482285.1. GTDB lineage: Bacteria > Campylobacterota > Campylobacteria > Campylobacterales > Arcobacteraceae > CAIJNA01. Next base: position 15,049 of record CAYZWZ010000006.1, read on the forward strand.
CTTCAAATTCTTGAATTGCTTTAAGTGCAATTGCTGACATAATTGTTGTACCATTCATAATAGCAAGAGCTTCTTTTGGTTCAAAAGTATAAGGGGTAATACCAAGTTCATTATAAACTTCCATTACATCTTTAATTTCACCTTTATAATATACTTCTCTCTCCCCTGCTATAACTGCAGCGATATAAGATAGAGGAGTTAGATCTCCACTAGCTCCTACACTTCCTTGTGATGGGATAACTGGAATAATATCTTTATCAATTAACATCTCAAGTCTTTTTAAAAGGTTTAATGAAACACCAGATCTTGCTTTACTTAGAGAAATAGTTCTACAAATAACCGCATATCTACAAACTTCATAAGATAAATTTAATCCAATTCCACATCCATGAAATCTAAAAAGATTTACTTGAAGTTTTGCAGCATCATCATAGTCTACATAGTTTTTCCCACTATCACCATATCCAGTAGTAATTCCGTAGATTGGTTTACCTTGTTTGATTGTGTCCATCATAAAATCATGTGTATGATTTATATGTGTTATAAACGTATCATCATTTGATATTTGAATATTTGAAGCAGATATTATCTCTTCTAAAGTTATTGTTCTTTGATCTATTGTTAAGTTGTTGTTCATTATTTCTCCCAAAAATTATAAAAGTTAAACCATTGATTTGGATATTTTGTGATTATTTTTTCGTATTCTAGTATATATTCATTTAAAGCTTTCATAATAGCATCTTTTTCAGTTAGTGATTTATCCAAGTTTATAAATATATGTTTTACTTCATATTTTTTTATATCTTTAAAAATTATAAAATATGCCATCATTGGTTTATCCATTTTATAAGCTATTTGAAAAGGATTTTTATTAAATTTTGCATAATCATTAAAAAACAAAGATGAGATTTCAGCTTTTTTATTTGCTGATCTATCTGCCATCATAACAACTATCTCTTTATCTATAAGTGCATTTGCAACTTCAATTGCAACACTTAATGCGCCAGAGTTTATATCAATTATTTTTGTATTACTTTTTTGTTCAATATTTTTTTCTATTTCTTTGATTTCATCAAGTAAAGACTCTTGCATTACTATGTTTATTTTGCTATTTACTAATGGTGAATTTGCAGATGCTGCCCATCCTCCAAAATGGGAATAAACAATAATTGTCCCCTTTGATAAAATCTCTTTTTGTTTTTGAACATCTGTATACTCAAAAGTATATGAATCAGGATCAAATTTTGATATAAATCTATCTACCATACAAATAGCAAATACCCTTAAATGAGTAAAATACATAGAAGGGGTCATTTTTTTATTCTGTTTTTCATAATAAACTTTTAGGGACTCTTTTACATTTGAAGCAAAAATAAAATAAAAAAAACTAACAGGGTACATTAAATAGTATATAAATTTATATCCCAATAAATTGTACAAAAAAATCACAAGTTTAATACTACTTGCACTTCCTCGTTGTTTTACTTTTACACTCATATATTTTAGCCCTTAACTTATTACAGATATTATAATATTAATTATATTAATAGCTTATAAATCTTATATATAAAGGTTATCTTAGTATAATTATATTTTAAAGGAAATATATGAAAAGAATATTATTAATTATATTAATTGTGACATTATCTCTTAATGCTAAATATATAGTAGAGGAAGAGTTTAAAGATAAAGTTTATGTGAGAACTTATGGAGATATAAAAAATGAAGCAATTATATTTGTTCATGGTATGGGAAATGAAGCTTCCAGTTTATTTGAAGAGGTTATTAAAGATTTAAGAGATGATTATTATATTTTAACATTTGACCTACCTGGTTTTGGAAAATCAACAAAATCAAATCAATTATACTCTATGGATAGATATGTTAAGTTTATACATAATATAAAAAAGAAATTTATTAATAAAAAATATCACCTTTTTGGACATTCAATGGGTGCAGCTATATCATTAAAGTATGCTTCTATATATCAAGATGAGATAAAAAGTCTTATAATAGTAGATGCAGCAGGTATTTTAACAAAACAATCTTTTTCACAAGCAATTATAAAAAGTAATGTTAATAATATGCTAGGAGATAGAGCAAAAAAGTATAGAATTGATGTTGCAATTTCAAAAATACCATCTGTATTAGAAGAATTAATACCAATTGATATGGGTAAAGTTATTAATAATTCAAAAGCTAGAGAGTATTTGTTTAAATCAAATGCAACTGCAATATCTGCATTATCTTTAGTTGATCAAGATTATTCAAATGTAATTAAAAAGATAAAATTAAATACTAGAATAATATGGGGCAAAGATGACCCAATAGCAACAATTAAAACAGCTTATGCCTTACATAAATTAATTAAGCATTCAAAGTTAAGTATTATTGATGATTCAAAACATGTTCCATTTGTAGATAACTTTGATAAATTTATGAGAATATTAAAAGAACATCTACATCACCCTTATTATGATATACCAAAACAACCAAGTTATAAAAAAAGAAAGAGTATTATTTGGAAAAATGTAAATGGTAGAACTATTAGTGGAGATATACATTATTTAGAGCTTAATAATTGCCAAAATATCACTATAAAAGATGCAAAAATTAAAGAGTTTCAAATATTCCAATCAAGGATTAAAGTTATTAATAGTAAATTACAACCTTCATATGTAAGCTATTTTATTAATAGCATAATTGAAGTAGTAGCTTCAGAAGTTAATAATAAATATCCAATAGAAGTATATAATAGTACAATGGAATTTGTTGCAGTTGATTTTAAATCTAGAACATATATGTTTAAAAATCTAAATCCATTAATCTCAAGTAAAATTCAAATATCGTTAAGTACTAAAAATGGTAATTCTTTACATGGAGAGTATCATCTAAAAAGGAATAGTTTTAAACTTTATAAATAACTAGATATAATTTGTAGAATTTAAATTAAAGGAAAAAAATGAAAACTCTAAAAACTCTAGTTGCTATAGGTATAGTATCATTTATTATGACAGGTTGTGGATCATCAAATAATAATCTAAATACGGCAAAGTTGAAAAATATTGTTGATACATCTGGTGAGAATATAAAAATAGCTTCAAAAATACCATATGCAAAAAATTCAATGGTATCTTATGCAATACAAACAGAATGTAATATTCAATCGCAACTTAGTGAATATATCAAAGAGTATTCTGAGGATAATGGTTTAAAAGTAATAATTGATGATGCACCATCTCCATTAGATATGGTTTTAAATGTAACTATTGATAAGGCTGTGAGTACAGGTAATGCATTTTTAGGACATAAAAAATATATTGTGATTACTGGAAAGTTACTAAAAAATGGGAAATTACTTTCTACAGTTCATGCTGCTAGAAGATCAAGTGGTGGTTTTATGGGTGGATTTAAAGGGTCATGTTCTGTTCTTGGAAGAGCTGCAAAAGCTTTAGGTAAAGATATTGGTAAATGGCTTTCAAATCCTGTAGATAATGTTTATATCGGAAATACAAACTTAATTTCAAGATAAAATAATTAAAAAAATATATTACTAAAGTTTATAAAGAATTAGATATACTTTGCAAATTTTAAACTTAAAGGAAATAAATGAAGAAATTACTTAAAATTTTTGCTATGATGGTATTATTATCGTTTGCAATAATTGGTTGTAGATCTCAATCAGTATATAATGTAAAAAATATACCTATCTCTGGTAACAATAGTGTTAGTCAAGAGGATGTATATGAAGCAATTAAATTAGCAGGTGCCTCAAAAGGTTGGATTATTACAAAAGTATCAGATGGTCTTGCACAAGGTCAAATAAACTTAAGAGCACATGAGGCGATAGTATCTATTCCTTATTCTAATAGCAGTTATAGTATTCTTTATAAATCAAGTAAAAATTTAAAATATGATGGAGAAACAATTCATTCTAATTATAATGGTTGGGTAAAAAATTTAAAACAAGCAATTTATTTTAGATTAGCAGTATTATTTGGTAATCCTACTAGATCAGGTATGACTACTCCAAAATCTATTACACCTTCAGCATCAGTACCTCAAAATGGATCACAAAATACTAAAAAAGAAGATTGGAGATAATGTATATATGAAGAATATTAAAATAGTTTCACTAATTGCAGTCTCATTATTATTTAGTGCTTGTAGTCAAAAAGAAGCATCTGTAGTTGTAGTTAAACCTGTACAACAAGTTAAAGTTGTTAAACCAGTAATTGTTAAATCTGTAAATGTTACAGGTGCAGCAGGAGAATTAAAAAGACTTACATTTGGTGGTTATGAAGAGTTAGTATCAGAACTTTCTAGTAATGGGGAGTGGTTACTTATTGATACTTATTCAAAAGGTAGTAATAAAATTATCCAAAAACTAAATGTACTAAATGGTCAGAAGATGATTTTAACTCCAGCAAATAGTTCAAATTCAAGAGCTGTATGGTCAAAGAATGATAAAAAAATAATTTTTACAACAAATAGATCTGGTTCAACTATAGCTGAGTCTATGGGAGTAAATGGAGAATCTGGAATTAAGTTTATAACAAATAGTTCATTAGGAAAAGCAGATTCTGCTAATATTAATTCAGCAAAAGATGATATAGTATTTGTCCTTAATGGAAGTATATCTTTAATTAAGCCAAATGGTACACAAATTAGAATGTTTGGAACAGGTAGAAGCCCTAAATTTTCACCAAATGGTAAAAGAATATTATTTATAAGAGATGATGGAAACTATTTTCATATATTTGTAATGAATAAAAATGGAAACTCTTTAATGCAACTTACATCTGAAACATATAATGATTATGAAGCAGTATGGTCACCAGATGGTAAAAGAATAGCATTCTTATCAGATAGATCAAATAATCATATACATTTATATGTAATGGATATAAATGGTAGAAACTTAACTCAATTAACAGATGGAAATTATAATGTTTCTAGTTTAGATTGGGGAGATGATGGATATATATATTTCTCAGCAAATGCTGGAGGAAATAGAGATATCTGGAGATTAAAACCTAAAACTAAATAAATTATTTAGAAAATGGATTAAGCCACTTAATCCATTTTAGTGGTAATATTTGGATATGTACCCAAACTATTGCCATAGTATCACCAAACTTATTAAAGTGGCTAACTCTTTCTTGTGCAGTTGGATAATAACATTCTATAATTACTTCTTTAATTGGTCTATTTTTATCTGCATGTCTTACAATTACTTCCATCTCCCAATCATATCTACTAGTTTTTATATCTAAATCAAGTATAGAAATAGGATATATTCTATATCCAGATAGTGAATCAGTGATTTTATACCCAGTATCCCAAGTAGCCCACATATTACTAAACCATCTACCAAATTTACTTCCATTTGGAACATTATCCAAATCAAAATTTCTAGCACCAATAATGATTGATTCATCATCACAAATATTGATTAATTTGCTAGCTTCACTAGCTAGATGCTGACCATCTCCATCAATACTCAGTACATGAGTATATCCTAACTCTTTTGCTTTTTTAGTTCCACTTATTATAGCTTCACCTTTACCTTTATTTATTTCATGAGTTACGAAGTGTACACCTTCTTGTTCCTCTTTTGTAAATAAACTTTTAATAGGTCTATCTGATCCATCATCTATTACCATTACTGGTAAATTATGATTTTGAACATCTTTTACTACATCTTTAATTGTATCTGGGTTGTTGTATGTTGGTATTATTATTATAACTCTATATTGTTTCATAGGTAAATTCACTTATTTTTTTATTGTTTTTTATTATTTTAATTTGTTTTTTATTAGTATCTTTTACAGTGATTTGGTAATCAATTATATCATTTGGTAAGATATGTGCTATAAATTTACATCTATTTATTTTTTTTAATTTATCACATAATATCTCTGCAATTATATCAATTTGTAAAAAACCTGGAAGTATAGGGTTATTTGGAAAATGAGCCTTAAATATAGGATGCTCTTTATTAGTAAGTTGTATTTTTACAATATTCTCATCACTTAGTAATATAGTATATAAATTATTTGTCAAGTACTTATTTTCTCCCTATTAAAAGCATTATTTTATCTAAATTTAACTAAAATATTCAAAAAAGGTAATAAAAATATATGAATAAATTTTTTCAAGAAAATGATACAAAATCAGCTAGACAAGCACAGTATGAAGCACAAAAAATTGCATTTGCTCCTATTATATTTCAAGTAGCAAGATCTATGAGAGATTTAGGGATACTTGAATTATTATATAATAATGATAAAGATGGACTTACAATTGAGCAAATGGCAAAAGAGACAAATATTAGTAATTATGGTATTAAGACTTTAATTGAAACATCATTAAGTGCAGATATAGTAAAACAAATTGAAAATAGATATTTTATTACAAAGACGGGTTATTTTTTATTAAAAGATGAGATGACAAATGTAAATATGAATTATAACCATTATGTGAATTATAAAGGTTTATATGATTTAGAAAAAGCAATTGTAAATGAAAAAGCAGAAGGTTTAAAAGAGTTTTCTGATTGTGAAACTATATATCCTGTATTATCTTCTCTTCCTTCAAAAGTAAAACAGTCATGGTTTGAATTTGATCATTTTTATTCTGATACCGCTTTAGATGAAGCTATTGATATATTATTAAAAAATAAACCTAAAAAAGTTTTAGATATAGGTGGAAATACTGGTAAATTTAGTATTCGTTTAGCAAACAAATCAGATGATATCAAAGTTACAATTGCAGATTTAAAAGAGCAAATAGCACTTGCAACTGCAAATATAAAAGATAATAATTTAGAACACAAAGTTGATTTTTATCCTACAAATATACTTGATGATAAACTTGATATTCCAAGTGGATATGATGTTATTTGGATGAGTCAATTTTTAGATTGTTTTAAAGAAGAAGATATAATAAAAATATTAACAAGAGTTAAACAAGCAAAAGATAAAGATGCAAAAATATATATAATGGAACCTCTATGGGATAAACAAGCAGTAGAAGCTGGAGCATTTTGTATTATAAATACATCACCTTATTTTACAGCAATGGCAAATGGATATAGTAAAATGTTTAATTCTTGGGATATGTTAGATTATATAAAAAAAGCAGGATTAAGTGTTGAAGATGAGATTGATCATGTAGGAATTTGTCAATCAATAATTGTTTGTAAATAATGAAAAAATTAATTTTTAGTTTATTATTTATAATTACTATATTAAATGGTAAAGATGATTATAGATTAGATTATGGAATAGGTGTAGCATATATTAATATACCAGAATATATTGGTGCTAAAAATACAATACAACATATTCTTCCTTATCCATATATTTATTATTCAAGTAAAAAACTTACAATTGAAAAAAATAGCTTATTTAAACATATTCATAACAGTAAAAAGTTTAAAATTGATATGAGTTTTAGTGGAACAGTACCTGTAAAAAGTGGTAGAGATTCTTTGAGGTATAGAATGGATGATCTTGATCTTACATTAGAAGCAGGTCCAAATTTTATATATAAATACTTAAGATATGATAATGTATCAATTGATCTAAATCTTCCAATTAGAGCTGCTTTTAGTGTAGGAGATAGTATTAATTATATAGGTTATTTATATAATCCAAATATTTTATTAAAATACTACTTAAATGGTTTAGAAATAGAAGCTCAGGCTGGTGTTGTATATGCAGATAATAATTATTATAGCTATTTTTATGATGTAGATACTAATGATGTTACAAATACCAGATATCAGTATTCTTCAAAAAATGGATTTGGGGGATATAAAACTTCAATTGGATTTTCATATATTCAAAAAGATATGTTTTATGGTGGATTTATTAGATATTATGATTTAAGTGATGCAGTTTTTAAAGACTCTAGTTTAGTAGATTCTAATCATGCAACATTTGTGGCATTTAAAATAGGATATATATTTTAAGAGTCTAAAACAACAGTAAATTTTCCACTTACTGTTGCAATATTTGTTATCTTATCGTAAGCTACAAATGAAAACTTACTAATATTTCCTAAATCAATCTCAAGTGTTATATGAAATATATATTCTTGATTTTTGGGTTCTTCTAGATAAGCTATATCATTAATAGTTGTTAAAAAACCAACTTGATCTTTTTTTAGATCTTTAAATGAAGCAGAACTTTGAGCAGCTGCTTCTATAAATGTAGCTAAAGTAGGAAATATATCAAATACACATAATACTTTTGAAGTGGTATCATCTTTATATAATACCTCTTTAGCAAATATTAATGGCTCTTGATGTGGTAAGTTCATTATATATTAATCTCTATAATATTCTTTTTATCTGGGTTAAATTGTTTTGCAATATTTAACATATCTATAACTGAATTTGGATAGTTTTCTTGATTTGTATTATCAAAATCTAAAGTTTTTGATTCTTTAGTAAATCTCACTTTTAAAGCTACACCCACTTCTAAATAATCTATACAGTTATTTAGTTTATCAATATTTTCAATATTTAGTGCTTCTACACTCATTAAAATAATCTCATCACCATCTATAGCTTTAATAGCTCCTGCTTTTAAAATATTAGCAGAAGTTCTATCTCCACTTGAAATAGTCATTATCTCATTTGTATTATTTGTAAGCATGGATAAATAAGATACAGCAGTATTATAAACAGAGTTTTGAAATACTGTAGGACTTATTTGTTCATTATCATTTATACTATGAAGAATACTTTGAGTAGCTTTTGTTTCACCATAAGCTATTCCAAATACTATTCTATTGTTATTTAAATCTATTTTAGAAGCTAAATATATCACTATTTTAGCTGCTTTTGTTAATCTTCTTCTGGTAACCATTTTAGGTACCAGTTCTTTTGTATTTAAATCTTTTATATCCTCTTTATCATATATATATGATGCTTCTAAAACTTCTAAATTTATTTTCATTTTACACTTCCAAATACTAACGAACAGTTATTTCCACCAAAGGCAAAAGAGTTACTAAGTACATAAGTTACTTTCTCTTTTGAAGTTTGTAAAGATAAGTTAATATTTTTATTTTCTATATCTTTTAAATTTGTACTAGAAGGTATTGTTTGATTTTGTATAACAAGAGTAGAGATAATTGCTTCAATAGCACCTGCAGCTCCTAATGTGTGACCGGTTATAGATTTTGTAGAACTAACTTTTACTTTAGAAGAAAAAACAGCTTCAATTGCATTAGCTTCAGATGTATCATTTGCCATAGTTCCAGTTCCATGGGCATTGATATAGTTTATATTTTCAGGCTCTAAATTTGCACAGTTTAGTGCATTTAGCATAGCATTTTTAGATCCATTTGGATGAGGTTGTGTCATATGATAAGCATCACTACTATATCCTACGCCACATACCTCTATACTATTTGAAGTTTTTTGATCTTGTATTAGTAAACAAGCAATTGCTTCAGATACATTCATACCATCTCTATTTTTATCAAATGGTTTACAAACATTGTTTGATAATACTCCTAAAGCACTAAATCCTCCAACAGTTGTGTGACAAATAGAATCAGCACCAACTACTAAAACATTTTTATAAATACCTTTTTTTATTACATCATAAGCATAACCTATTGCATTTGCACTTGATGTACAAGCTGTTGAAAAAGCAATATTATCATAAAATTTGTATTTTGATTCAATAACATCAATAAGTGTTTGGATATTGTGTTTATTTATATCTATATCTTTATAATCACTATTTTTGAAATATGAATCTTCGGTATTTTTCATCCCACCAACTGAAGAACCAAGAATTAAAAGTGTATCTTCAAAGTTTGATAAATTAGAATTGTCAAGTATTTTTTGACATTGAGATATTAGGTTTTCATCAAAAGTTAAATTTGAATCTATAACTCCAATTGCAGGATTATTTTCATAAGAAAAGTTTGAATTGTTTTTTATACCAGTATTACAATTACAGATATTTAAAAATAACTCTTCATTTGAATTTCCAGCACATGAAATTGATGTGCTAGAATTTATAAAAACTTTATTTTTTATTGTCATTTATATATTTTAAAAGAGTATTTACTGAAGCAAAGATAGTTTCATATTGTTTAGTATCAGATATTTTTACACCATACTCTTTTTCTATTGCTAAAACTAATTCAATTGAATCAACAGAATCTAAACCTAGCCCTTCATCTCCAAAAAGTGGATCGTTATCATCTATATCAGAAACTTCTACATCTTCTAAGTTTAAGTATTTAATTAATACCTCTTTAAAATCGTTGCTTGTAATCATCTAAAACCCTTATATTAGTCTATTTTGATGTGATTTTACACTAACTTTACTTATAAATATATTTGTTATATCTTTAATAACTCCTACTAAATGTAGTATTTATAAATTTTAAACTATAATACTAAAAAATTTAAAAGGTTTAAAATGAATATTCAAAATCAAGAAGTAGTAGAAGTTCCAAATGCAACTGTAGTATTTGTAAAAGGTGATATAGATGGAACAACAGCATATGGATTTGATACATCAGCAGGTGGTCATCCAATGGTAAATGCAATGGCAGGATTAGCAATGTTAAAAGATGGTGAAAAACTTATTATGATAAATCATTGTGCTCCTATGGGATTATTTCCAAAAGTTGAAAATGAATTCGAATTTACTTATGCAGATAGAGCAGATGGACTTACTAGAGTTGAGTTTACAAAAAAAGCTGGTGTAGATGGTGTAACTGATTTTGCTTCAACATCATGTGCTGGTGGGTGTAGTCACTAAAACTAATAATTTTTAATATACCAAAGTGAAAAATTATACAAAGCATAAAAATGTTGCTTTAGTTTATTGTTTTTTGCTTGAGTGTATATCTCTTTGATATATGCTTCATTAAAAAGATTATGGATACTATTTGCTTTTAAAATAGTATTTAATAACTTATCTTTAAACTCTTCATGTAACCATTCGTTATATGGAGAGTTAAATCCCTTTTTAGTTCTATTTATTATCTCCTCAGGGATATATTTTGAAGCAACTTTTTTAAGTAAATATTTATTGGTATTTCCAAGTTTTAATTTTCCATCAATTTTAAATGATATGTCAACTAAATTAAAATCCAAAAATGGATTTCTAGTTTCAATTGAGTTATTCATAGATATTTTATCTACTTTACTAAGCAAGGCATCTCCTAGCCAAATTTTTAGATCAATATAACTCATCCAATCTATATGGTTTGATTTTTCTTTTATAGTTTTAAATGTAGGTACTTTTTTAAATAATAACTTTTTTTGATTTAATGTAAAAATCTCTCCAAAACTATTGTATATAGTTTGGTCATTTAACAATCTTTTTATATAAGTACTCTCTTTTGTATTTTTATTTAAACTTGAACTTAGATTTTTATTCATAAACTCTTTTTGTTCAGCATTTAGAGAAGCTTTAAAGTTATAAAACTTATCAAATTTAGCATAATTATCATACCCTAAAAATATCTCATCACTTCCCTCTCCTGAAAGTACAGTTTTAATGCCACTATTTTTTATATGTTTACATAAAAAATCAAGTGGTATTGATGCAGGATCGCCATGAGGTTCTTCCATACTATGTAATACATCCTCAAAACTATCTATAAAGTTTTGTTTAGAAAGTCTTAGTTCATGATGATTTGAGTCTATATGCTCACTTAAAAGCTTTGCATAAGGAAGCTCAGAATATTTTGTATATGTTTCATATCCTACACTAAAAGTTTGGATTTTTTTAGCACTTAGTTTTGAGTATATGCTTGATATTAGTGAGCTATCTATTCCACCACTTAAAAGAGTGCCAACTTCAACATCACTAACTAATCTTAGCTCTACACTTTTTAGAAGTGTTGATTCTATTTGTTCTAGGGCTTGTTTTTCATCAAATATTGATTTATGGGTATTTATTTTATAATACTTTTTTATAGATAGTTTATTGTTTTGATATACAATATATGAGCTTGGTTCTAGTTTTTTTATATCGTTATAAAAAGTATTATCACCTATTGGTACAAAGTATTGTAAGTATTGAGAAAGTGCAACTTTATTTAAACTAGGAGTATATCCAATAGCTTTAATTATAGGTTTTATAAGTGAAGAAAATATAAATTTACCATCAATATTGTAAAAATAAAATGGCTTTTTACCATATCTATCCCTTGCACAAAAATAGATATCTTTTTTGATATCATAAATACAAAATGAAAATGCTCCATTTAGTTTATTTAAAAATTCAAAGTTATATTTTTGGTACAATCTTATAAGTACTTCACTATCACTTGAAGTTAGACATTTTAAATTATGCCCTTTTATAAGCTCTTTATAGTTATAAATTTCACCATTAAATACTAAAACAATATCATCAAATACCATAGGTTGATTTGCTTCTTCTTTTAAATCAATAATACTCAATCTTGTATGTCCAAAAGAGTTATTATTTAGGTTATAAGTACCACTATTATTAGGGCCTCTATTTTTAAGAAGTTTTACAAGATCTTCTAAAGGCTCTTTTGCTTTAAAATTAAATCCAATAATTCCACACATTATTTAAATACCATATTTATAAACTCTAAATCAAAATAAAATATAAACAAAAATAAAAGTGTAGATAGAAAAATTATATAAGTTACCTCATAAGGTTTACACTCATAAAGGGCAGATATATTAACTGTTGTAACAGCAAGTGGAACAGCTAAAGATACTATTAAAATTTTTGCAAGATCACTAGGAAGATTGAATATATATGCAAAAACTATACCAACTAGTGGCAGAACAATTAGTTTTACAAAAGTTGTTGATAGATTTAATCTCATATTGCTGGATTTTAGTTTAATACCAGCCATATAAACACCAAAAATCATAAGTTGAATCACAATAGTAGCATAAGCACCCATTTGTAAAGCTTGATCTATTTGAGCATTTATAGTAAAGCCAAAATAGTTATATCCTAAAGCTAGTATAGCAAACCATAAAATTGGTATTGATACCATTTTTACTAATGATTGTTTAAATGTATAGTTTGATTTTGCAAAGTAAAATATACCAACAGTATAGATAAAAAAGATATTTGCAATATTTATTATACTTGTATATGCAATGCTTTGTTCTCCAAAAAGTGCAATACCCAATGGAATAGCTAAGTTTCCAGTATTTCCAATAAGTGAAGTACTTATAAATATAGATTTATCTTTATCGTCATCAAATAAAATTTTTGAGATAAAAATTAGTAAAATAAGTGTAAAACTAACTGCTAAAAAATATATAAAAGGAACAAGAATTAGCTCGTAGTTTATACTGATTCTAGTAAGTCCCCAAAAAGTTAAAATGGGTTGTAAAAAATAAATAGATAATATAATTAAAGTTTTTTCGTGAATATCATCTTTATATATTTTTTTTGCAATATAACCTAAAAAAATAAAAGAATATATTGCTAATATCGAAAGCAATGCAGACATATTACTCTACGTATTTAGGTTTTGGTTGTAGTGCTTTTATTTTATTTTGTGCTGTTATTAGATTATCTTTTAGTCTTGTATTTTCTTTTTGAAGCTCTTTTACTTTATCTAAAACAGCTTGTCTTTTTGCAGTTTCTGCTGATACAATAGTATTTAATTTTGCTTCAAGTTCTTTAATATGTTCTTCATAGTATTGTACTTGTTTTATTAAGCTTGCATTTTTAGCTTTTTCCTCTTTTAGGTTCATTTTTAAGATTTTTTCATTTTTAAGAACTTGCGTACTAGAAGGCATACCAACACTTTTTTGCAACTCTTTTACTTTTTTAGTTAGTTGTAAAACTTTTTGCTTTTCAATAAGCATTTTTTGTCTTACTTGTTGCATTGTTTGAAGTTTTTCTTGTTCCTCTTCATCTGCTAAAAAACCTATAGATATATAGCCAATAATTGCACTAGTATCTACATCTTTATGTGGAATAGAAGTTGTTCTTAAATAGAAGATATCTCCATCTTTATTTACAAGTTTTAGTTTCCCTTTCCATGTTTTACCTCTTTTTATTGTAGCTACCATCTCTTGGTAAGTACCATTTAAACAATCTTTATGTAAAAGATCAGAGATAGGTTTATGCAAAAGTTCATCTTCACTATAGTTACTAAGATGAGTTAAAAATTCATTTACTTCAGTAATACTAGCTGTCATATCTACTTTTGTAATAGTTGCAAGAGTATTTATAAGATCCATATACTCTGATAGTTCAGCCTCTTTTTGGGCGATTAGTCTTTGGTTTTTCTTTACTTCACAAAACTTTTGTACAGTTTTTAAAAGCTCTTTTGTATCTATAGGTTTTAAACTATATCCAGATACATTTACTTTTATAGCTTCCATTAAATAGTTTGCTTCACCATGAGCAGTTGTCATAATTACTGGTATATCACTATTTAGTTCTCTTATCTCTTTTACCATCTCTAAACCATTTTTATTTGGCATATTAATATCACTAATGATGGCATCAAATTCGATACTTTGACTATAGTTTTTATAATTATCAATTCCCTCTTGACCATCTTCACATACGATTACTTCTTTGAATACTTTTTTAAGTATATTACTAAGAGAGTTTCTAATAGAAGCATCATCTTCTGCATATAAAACGGTTAAAGTTTTTAAGAATTCTTTGTTGAACATTTATTTTCCTCAAGGTTGTGATAATTATTGTAAATATTATATCTAATTATTACTTTGTAGTAAGGATATATCATCAATTTTTAACAAAAAATTTGATATACTAAAACATAATGAAGAATAAAATTTTAGAAATAATCAAACAAAGACCACTAATAATTGATGGAGCTATGGGAACACAGCTTCAAAGTATTGATATACCAAGCTCTGCTTGGTTGGATGATAAAGGCCTAGATCAAGAGGGTTGTAATGAACTTTTAAATGCAACTTCACCTGAAATATTAGAACAAATACATGAAGCATATGCTTTAAGCGGTGCTGATATGATCAAAACAAATACTTTTGGTTCTATGGATTGGGTACTTGATGAGTATGATATGTCTCATAGGTCTTATGAGTTATCAAAACTAGGAGCAGCACATGTTAAAAAGATATGTGATAAATATAGCACACCAGAAAAACCTAGATTTGTATTAGGATCAATAGGTCCTGGTACAAAACTACCTTCACTATTACATATCGATTATGACACTATGTATGCTGGCTATAAAGAGATGGCAAGAGGTTTAAAAGATGGTGGAGTAGATGTGTTTTTACTTGAAACTTGTCAAGATCCATTGCAAATAAAAGCAGCACTTCATGCTGTACAAGATTTAGATCCTACTATTCCTGTTATGGTATCAGTTACAATAGAACTAAGTGGTACTATGTTAATTGGAACAGATGCAGTAACAATAGTAACTATACTTGAACCATTTGATCTACTTTCACTTGGGTTTAACTGTGGAACTGGACCGGAACAAGTAAAAAAACATCTTGAGATTTTAAGTCAAACTTGTAAATTTCCACTTTCTGTTCACTCAAATGCTGGACTTCCTCAAAATAGAGGTGGATGTACATATTATCCTATGGATGATGCAGAGTTTTCATCTATTCAAAAAGAGTTTATGAACTTTGATGGGGTGTCATTTTTAGGTGGATGTTGTGGAACTACACCTGCACATATAAAAGCTTTAGTTGAAGTTACAAAAGATCTTGTTCCAAAAGCACCTACAGGAACTGCTCCTACATCTTTAGCTTCACTTTTTCAATCTGTAGAACTAAAACAAGATCCAGCACCACTTTTAATAGGGGAAAGATCTAATGCAACAGGATCTAAAGCTTTTAGAGAGTTATTAAAAGCAGAAGATTTTGAAGGTACATTAACAGTTGGTCAACAACAAGTAAGAGCAGGAGCTCATATTGTTGATGTAAGTGTTGGATTTGCTGGACGTGATGAAACAAAAGATATGAAAGAGGTTGTTTCACTTTATGCTCAAAAAATACCCCTTCCACTTATGCCAGATAGTACACAAATACCAGCACTTGAACAAGCACTAAAATTAATAGGTGGAAAACCAATATTAAATTCAGTAAACCTAGAAGATGGAATTGAAAGATTTGATGAGATTTGTACTTTAGCTAAAAAACATGGTACATCTTTAGTTTGTCTTGTAATTGATGAGGTTGCAATGGCTAAAACAAAAGAAGATAAAATAAGAATTGCACAGCGTATTTATGATAGAGCAGTAAATCTACATGGACTAAATCCAGAAGATTTAGTATTTGATATGCTTGTATTTACTATTGGAAGTGGTGATGAAGAGTATTATACTGCTGGAATTGAAACAATAGAAGCTATAAGAGAGTTTACTACTATGCATCCAGAAGTGAGTACTACTTTAGGATTATCAAATATATCTTTTGGATTAGATGCAAAAGCTAGAGTATATTTAAACTCAATCTTCTTACACCATTGTATAGAAGCTGGATTATCTAGTGCTATTGTTAATGTAAAACATCTAGTACCTAGAAATAAAATGAGAGAATCTGATATAAAAGCTTGTGAAGATTTACTATTTAATAGAAGAGAAGATGGTGATCCTTTATTTGCTTTTATTGATCATTTTAGTGATATTGAAGCAGTTGCAGAACAAAGTGATGAAGAATATAATGCACTAAGTAGTAAAGAAAAAATTGAAAAACTTTTAATGGATGGTGATAAACAAAGATTAATACCACTAGCTCTTGAGATCCAAGGAAAAGAGGTAGCTCCAGAAGTTATTGTAAATGAATGGCTTATAGATGGTATGAAGATAATAGGAGAACTATTTGGATCTGGTCAGATGCAACTTCCATTTGTACTGCAAAGTGCAGAAACAATGAAAGCTTGTGTTGATAGTTTAAATCGATATTTACCAAAAGTTGAAAAAGAGACAGATACAACACTTGTAATAGGAACTGTAAAAGGCGATGTTCATGATGTTGGAAAAAATCTTGTAGATATTATTTTATCTAACAATGGATTTAAAGTAGTAAATATTGGTATTAAAGTAACAATAGATGATTTTATTAAAAATGCTAAAGAGTCAGATGCAATTGCCATTGGTATGAGTGGATTACTTGTAAAATCAACAAATGAGATGAAGTCAAATATGACAAGACTAAAAGAAGAGGGGATATCTTTACCGGTACTTTTAGGGGGAGCTGCTTTAACTAAACCATTTGTAGATGATTTTTGTAGACCTATTTATGATGGACCAATATTTTATTGTAGAGATGCCTTTGATGGTGTTTTAGCTATGCAAAGACTTGAAGTTTGTAATGGTGATTATACAAATCTAGATACAAATATGCCAGCAGATTTAATAGTAATAGATGAGAGTTTAAAAGAGGAAAAAGTAGTATTTAATAGTGATATTCATACTCCAAAATTATTAAACAATCATAAAGATTATAATCCACCATTTTTAGGTAGAAAAGTTTTAGTAGCACCAGATGAATATTTAAATAAAATAGAAAATAATGCAGTAAACTCTAAAATACAATGTAATACACATTTTAATAAAGAGTTGCCATTTTCATGGATAAACCATAGAGTATTATTTAGACAAAGATGGGGATATAAACGTGGTAAAATGAATATACAAGAGTTTAAAAAACAAGAAGAAACTCTAGTAAAACCATTATATGAAAGATTAAAAGAGGAATTTTTAGATAAAAATATATTTGATCCTATTGCTTTATATGGATATTTTTATTGTAAAGCGGATGATACAAAACTTTATATATATGATGAAACAAAAACTAAAATTCTTACAACATTTGATTTTCCAAGACAAGGTAAATCTCCGCATAGATGTTTAGCTGATTTCTTTAAAAGTGATGATTTTGATGTAGTTGCATTTACACTAGCTAGTGCTGGACATAAGATAACTTCTTATGAGAGAGCATTGTATGATGAGGGTAAATTTACGGAGTATTATGCAGTACATGGTTTAGGTGTTGAATTAGCAGAAGCAACAGCTGAAATTTTACATAAACAAATAAGATTAGATCTAAATATAGCTAGTAAAGAAAAACCAACAATCAATGATGTACAGATGAAACAATATCAAGGGTGTAGATATTCTCCTGGATATGCAGCTTGTCCTGATCTATCACAAAATAGACAAATATTTGATCTTTTAAAACCTGAAGATTTTGATATTACTCTTAGTGAAACATATCAAATAGACCCAGAACAAAGTACAGTGGCAATTATTGTACCAAATAAAAAAGCAAACTATTTTAATATATAAATAGTTGCTTTTATTACATAATACTTAAGCTAAAATACTAATTTAATATTTCTAAATAAATTAAGAAATGTATATTATATAATATATGTGATATAATAAGTACTGAATTTTATAGGAGAGATATTTTATGTTCAATAGGATGACATTAAGATCCAAATTAATAATACCAACAATAGCAATTACAATTATATTGTTCTTGCTTGGGGCTATATTAATATATACTAAATATAATGAAAGGCAATGTCTAGTTCATCAAAATGAAAAGATAATAGTCAGTGCTAAAATATCTGAACTAGTTCACTCTATTCAAAAAGAAAGAGGGCTATCTAGTGGTTATGCAATCACTTATAGAGGGGCTTTCAAAAAAGAGTTATATCTTCAAAGAGATATTACAGATCAAAAAATTAAAGATTTTAAAATAATCATTAAAAATATAAATGATGATGAATTTAAAATTATTATTAATGATGCTTTTTTAAAAATCGATAAAATAAATAGCATAAGAGAGCTAGTAAATAATCATAAAATAAACTCAATTGAAATTATTAAAAAATATACACAAATTAATAATGCACTACTAAATGATGTTTTAATTTATATAATAAAACAATCAAATATCCCAAAAATAACACAAAATTTAATCTCATATAGCTATATGATTACACTAAAAGAGTTTACAGGTATAGAAAGAGCTTTAGGTATAAGTTTATTATCTCAATTAAGAGATGGACAAGGTATGTATTTTGAATATCTAAAAAGTAAGTCCTTAGAAAAAGAAAATGAAAAGATGTTTTTAAAATATGCATCTAAAAATATCAAAGATTATTATAACTCAAAACAAAGAAAGAATATTGATGAAGATATAGAAAAAATAAGAGATATAATTGCTAAAAAACTACAAAAAGTAAAAGTAGTAAATCCAAATCATTGGTTTTATGTAATGACTAAAAAAATTAATACTTATCAAAGTACAATAAAGTATATCAAAGATGATACTAAAAAGATTATCAAAGATGAGCTATTTTTTACAAGTACTATATATTATGCAGTGATCTTTTTAACTGTTATTAGTTTATTAACATTATTATTAATGATTATCGCATTTTTAAGATTAGCAAAAGATGAACAACGATTAAGAATGGTAATGGATAAATATATTATTAGTTCAGTTACAAATACAAAAGGTAGAATTACAGAAGTTAGTAAAGCATTTTGTAAAATATCTGGATATAAAAAACATGAATTAATAGGTAAAAAACATAATATAGTAAGACATCCAGATATGAGAGCAGAAGTATTTAAAGACCTATGGGATACTATAAGTTCAGGAAAATCTTGGAGTGGAAAAGTTAAAAACTTAAAAAAAGATGGAAGTGCTTATTGGGTATATTCAAATATTGAACCACTATATGATAAAAATGGAAATATAGATTCATATATATCTATTAGGTTAGATATTACTCAAAGTGAAGAGTTGATGGAGAAGATCAAAGAGGAAGAAGAAAAAAATAGACTAACTCAACAAATGATGCAACAACAATCAAGACTTGCTCAAATGGGTGAGATGCTAAGTATGATAGCACACCAATGGAGACAGCCTCTTAGTGCAATATCTGCTTCAGCTTCTGGAATATATTTAAAAGCTAGAAGAGATAGACTAAAAAATGAAACAGCAATTGAATTAGCTAATAAAATAATAGAATTTTCTAAACACTTGAGTTCTACAATAGATGATTTTAGAGATTTTTTCAAAACTAATAAAATAAAAACAAAAACAGATTTTAATAAGATATTAAATAGCGTATTAGATATAATAAGTGTATCTTTAGAGCAAAAGTCGATAAAATTAAATATAAATATTAACTCACTGCAAGAGTTTGAAACATTTGAAAATGAAGTAAAACAAGTGTTATTAAATCTTATTAAAAATGCAGAAGATGCATTAGTAGAAAATCAAATTGAAAATGGACAAATAGATATACATATAGATAATTATATTTTAACTGTAAGTGATAATGCAGGTGGAATACCAGAAGATATTATCGATAAAATATTTGATCCATATTTTTCAACAAAAATGCAAAAAGATGGTACAGGATTAGGATTATATATGAGTAAAACAATAATACAAGAGCATTGTAATGGTAACTTAACTGTCAAAAATGATAGAAATGGTGCAAAATTTACAATAACATTAGGAGAAAATAATGACAGTTGATATAGATGAGATAATTGAATATTCACAACATTTAAAATTATTATATGTAGAGGATAATGCAGACGCAAGAGAGATGACTGCTATGATACTAGAAGATTTTTTTGATGATATTGTAATAGCAGTAGATGGACAAGATGGACTTGAAAAATTCCATGAAAATAAATTTGACTTAATTATCACAGATATAAATATGCCAAAATTAAATGGTTTAGATATGATTGAAAAGATAAGAGAAACAGATCTTAATATATCAATACTTGTATTATCAGCTCATAATGAAGATGACTTTTTTATAAGAAGTATTAAACTTGGTATAGATGGTTATTTATTAAAACCCATAGATATTGATCAATTTGCTAATATGTTAAATAAAGTGGTTCAAAAAAATAGATATAAAGAAGAATCAGAATTAAATATGCATCTTTTAGAGGAGTATAAATTAGCAACAAATGAAAGCTCAATAGTATCAAAAGCTGATACAAGAGGTATTATCACTTATGTAAATGATGCTTTTTTAGAGATAACAAAATATACAAAAGAAGAGCTAATAGGTAAAAATCATAATATTGTAAGACATCCAGATAATCCAAAATCAATTTTTAAAGATATGTGGCATACAATAAGAGATAAAAAACAAATATGGAAAGGTATTGTAAGAAATAGATCAAAAGATGGTAGAAGTTATTATGTGGATAGTTTAGTTATGCCTATTTTAGATACAGAAGGAAATATCTTAGAGTATATATCATTAAGAAATGATATTACATATATTATGAATCCTGTAAAACAATTAAATGATGCTATTAAAAATGCAAATAGTCTAATTTTGGTATATTTAAAACTTGATAAATATGAGTTAATAGAAGAGTTTTATGATAATGAAACTATAGAAAAAATTGAAAATAAAGCATATGAATATTTAAAAGAAAAAATATCAAGTAAGTATAACTTTGATACCTTGTTTCAATTAAATAATGGTGAATTTGCATTTATATTAGATAAAGATGAATATCTACAAGATGAAGAAAAATTTATAAAAGATCTAAAAGAATTTCAAACACAAATAAAAGAAGATAAAATTGATTTAGAAAATATAGAGTATGAAACAGCAGTTATTATGAGTATATCTTACGAAAAAGATAAGATACTTGAATCTGTAAAATTAGGATTGAAAAAGATATTAAAAAATAAAGATCATTTTATAGTTGCAAACAATTTAGCAACAATAGAACAAAATAGAGCAAAAGAGAATATGAAAACAGTTTCTATGATAAAAACTGCAATTAGTCAATCAAAAATATTCTCATATTTTCAACCAATTATAGATAATAATACAAAAGAGATAGTGAAGTATGAATCACTTGTAAGATTAGTAAATGAAGAGGATAAAGTTTTATCTCCATTTTTCTTTTTGGAAACAGCTAAAAAAAGTAATCAATATCAAAAGATCACAAATATAGTTTTAGAACATTCATTTACAATGTTGAAAAATTGTAATTTTGATATATCTATAAACTTATCAGCTTTAGATATAGAACAAAGAACAACAAGAGAAAAAGTTCTTGAGTTATTAGAAGCTCATAAAAATATGGCAAATAGAGTAGTATTTGAGTTACTTGAAGATGAAGGTGTAAATGATCTTGAAATAGTAAAACAGTTTATTACTGATGTTAAAAATTATGGTGTAAAAATTGCGATTGATGATTTTGGTGCAGGATATTCTAACTATGAAAGACTTCTGGAATATCAACCAGATATACTTAAAATTGATGGATGTCTAATACGAGATATTGAAACAAACTCTTACTCACATTCTGTTGTAAAAAGTATTGTAACTTTTGCTAAAGAGCAAGGACTTCAAACAATTGCAGAGTTTATTGAAAATGAGGCAATATATAAAATTGTAAAAGATTTAGGTGTTGATTTTTCTCAAGGATATTACTTTGGTAAACCAGAACCTATTAACTAGAAGTAAAAGATTTAATATATGTTAGATAATTTAAAAAGAATATATAAAGCTTCTGTATATAGCTTTTTTATAATAACTCTTTGTATTATTATTTTAGAGTTAAATGAGAGTTTTGATATTGTTTTTACTCTTGATATCTCTAAAGTATTATTTGGAATAACTATTTTAATACTTGTATTTGGATTATTACTTAGATATATAGTAAAAGAAAATGAAATAACAAATATGAAGATAAATAATATTTTTAATAATATCTCTTCATTTTTAGTTATTACAAATGGTAAAAAATTAAAAAATGTTAATAAAAGTTTTTTAAGATTTTTTAATTTTGAAAAGATGGAAGACTTTTTAGAACACTATTCGTGTATTTGTGATAGATTTGAACCTGGAGAAGGATACTTACAAAAAAAAGTGTCAGAAGATGAGAATTGGCTAGATCACCTTATAAATAATCCAAACTCTACACATAAAGTAAAGATGCTAGATAAATATAAAAATATAAAAATATATCTAGTAAAATATCAAGAATATTATCAAGATGATGAGGTACACTATTTAGTATCTTTTGATGATATTACTCAATTAGAACAAGAACTAGCAAATAATAGAATAAAAGATAAACAACTCTTAGAGCAATCAAGATTAGCTCAAATGGGGGAGATGATATCTATGATAGCTCACCAATGGAGACAACCTTTATCTGCAATTAGTGGTGCTAGTACAGCGATTCAATTAAAAGCAAAAAGAGATAAATTAACTAATGAAGTTGCTTTAGATTTATCAAAAAAGATATCAGATTATTCACAACATCTAAGCTCTACAATAGATGATTTTAGAAACTTCTTTAAATCAAATAAGAAAAAACAAAAAACATCATATAAAGAGATAATAGATGGTGTACTAAATATCGTATCTGAATCTATGTCAAATAAAAATATAAATATAGTAAAAAATTTAGAAGCAAAAGATGGATTTGAATCATATCCAAATGAATTAAAACAAGTTGTTTTAAATCTTATTAAAAATGCTGAAGATGTATTAGTTTCAAAAGATAAAGGGGATAAAAATATTTATCTTAAATCTTATAGAGAAGATAATTGTTGCGTACTTGAAGTTAGTGATAATGCAGGTGGAATTCCTGAAGATATAATAGATAAAGTATTTGATCCATATTTTTCAACAAAAACTAAAAAAGATGGAACAGGACTAGGCCTTTATATGAGTAAAACGATTATAGAAGATCACTGTGGCGGGAAACTTGAAGTTTCAAACAATTCTGATGGTGCAGTATTTACTATTACTTTATATAAGTAAAAAAAGGATGATTAATATATGAAAAATATTCTAGTTATAGAAGATTCAAAAACAATAAATAATATTATTACTAAAGTATTAACTAGTTTAGATTTTAATATAGATCAAGCTTTTATGTTAATTGAGGCAAAAAAATTTTTACAAACCAATCAATATAATTTAATAATATTAGATCTACATCTGCCAGATGGTGAAGGTAGTGATCTTATTGCTAGTATACAATCGTTAAGTAAAACTAAAGTTATTGTACTTACATCAACACATAATAATGACTTACGAGAAGAGTTATTTGAGTTTGGTATATTAGATTATATAATCAAAGATAAAAATTTAATGTATTCTATTAATGAGATTGTAAAAATTATTAAAACATTAAGTAATATAAATAAAAATAAAATATTAGTGATTGATGATTCTAAACTAATATGTATGCAAATAAAAACAATACTTGAACCTAGAAATTATATTGTAGATACTTCATTTACTAGTAAAGAAGGGATGTTAAAACTAAGAGAAGATGACTATGATCTACTTGTATTAGATATGGAATTACCAGATATTCATGGTTTAAAAGTTTTAGAGATGATAAGAAAAGATGCAAGATTTAAATCTTTACCTATTATAGTTTTGTCAGGTACTTCAAATCCTCAAATAATACGAGATGTATTAAAAAATGGAGCAAATGATTTCTTGAAAAAACCATTTGTATTTGAAGAGTTTATTTTAAAAGTTGATTTATGGATCGATTATTTTATGAAGTCAATAGCTCTAGAAGAAAAAACTCAAGAATTAAAATATCTAAATACAAATTTAGAAAAGTTAGTGATGCAAGAAGTTGAAAAAAATAGTAAAAAAGATAAGATACTATTTCAACAAAGTAGACATGCTCAAATGGGTGAGATGATAGCAATGATTGCTCATCAATGGAGACAACCTGTAAGTAATATAAAATCAGCAGCATTAATTATTGAACAAAAAATAAAGATGAAAAAGTTTAATGATGATTTAGCCTTGGATATATCTTCAAAAATTCAAAAATATACAGAGTACCTTAGTGATACAATTGATGATTTTAGAAACTTCTTTAAACCAAATAAAAAAATACAAAATACTAATTTTAAAATAATATATGAAAAAGTTATGGGATTGATAGAATCATCTCTTGTAAAAAATAATATTAAAGTAGATTGTAAAATAAAAGATCTAAAAGATTTTGAAAGTTTTGAAAATGAGTTGGTACAAGTGTTATTAAACTTGATAAAAAATGCAGAAGATATTTTAATTCAAAAAGATATACAAGATAAACAAATAATAATAAATATCGATGGGTTAATGTTAAGTGTTCAAGATAATGCAGGTGGAATACCTGAAGATATTATAGATAAGATATTTGATCCATATTTTTCAACAAAAACAAAAACAGATGGTACAGGACTTGGACTTTATATGAGTAAAACAATTATAGAAGATCACTGTAATGGAAAATTAACAGTAAAGAATAATGAAAATGGAGCATTATTTGAAATTGTATTGAAAGGTAACGATGAATAAATTTATAAAAATATTTAAAACAAGTAAAATATTAATACCAGTATTCTTAACATCAATACTATTAGGAATATTTTTGTTTTTTTATATCCCTATTACTATGGAAGATGGAATGATCAAAAATATGGTAAAACACTCTAAGAGTGATGTTCAAAGATTACAATTACAAAGAGAATATTATGTAAGTAGTGTTGTAAAAGATATTAAAAAATTTGCACCAAATATTAAATTTGATTATAACCATGAGGGTGTAAATGGAAAATTACCTTTTCCTACTACAGTAGTTCATGACCTTACAAAACTTTATTCAAAAAGAACAGATGTAAAATTTGCACTTTATAGTAAGTATCCATTTTTAAATAGAAAAAATAGAGTTTTAACACCATTTCAAAAAAAAGCTATAAAGATGGTAGAGAAATCTCCTGATGGAATATACTATCAAAAAGATATAGTAGATAAAAAAGAGGTCTTAAGAGTAGCCGTTGCTGATTATATGACTCAACAAGCATGTGTAAATTGTCATAATCATAGTGCATTGAAGGATTGGCCAGAAGATAAATGGAAAGTTGGCGATAAAAGGGGTGTTTTAGAGATTATAACACCTATTGATTTAGAGCTAAAAGAGATGACAATATCAAGAAATAAAGTTGTATTTGCTGTTATATTTATTATGATATTGTTGATTTTATATTATGCCTTTATCCTTTTAAAAAGAGAAAATGAATTAAATGATAAAAATGAGAGATTAAATGATGATTTTAATGACTTATTTAAAGATTTTGATAAATATGTTATCGCTTCAAAAACAGATCTAAAAGGTAATATCACTTATGTTAGTAAAAGATTTTGTGATATATCAGGATATAAAAAAGAGGAATTATTAGGTAAAAATCATAATATACTAAGACATAAAGATATGTCAAAAGAGTTATTTAAAGATATGTGGAAAACTATATCATCAAAACAAAGTTGGGTAGGGGATATTAAAAATAAAACAAAAGATGGCTCTGATTATTGGGTAAAAGCAAATATCTCTCCACTTTATCATGATGATAAACATATGGGATATGTTGCTATTAGATATGATATAACTGATAAAAAAAGAATTGATGAACTAAATAAAAGTCTAAAACAAAGAATCAAAGAAGAGATAGCTCAAAGTAGAAGAAAAGATCAACAAATGGTTGAGCAATCAAGATTAGCTCAAATGGGTGAGATGATATCTATGATAGCACATCAATGGAGACAACCACTAGCTGCAATTAGTGGTGCTAGTACAGCGATTCAATTAAAAGCAAAAAGAGATAAATTAACTAATGAAGTTGCTTTAGATTTATCAAAAAAGATATCAGATTATTCACAACATCTAAGCTCTACAATAGATGATTTTAGAAACTTCTTTAAATCAAATAAAAAAAAGGAAAAAACATCATATAAAGAGATAATAGATGGTGTACTAAATATTGTATCTGAATCTATGGCAAATAAAAATATAACAATAACTATACAATTAAATTGTAAAGAGGGATTTGAATCGTATTCAAATGAGTTAAAACAAGTGGTATTAAATCTTATAAAAAACGCAGAAGATATTTTAGTAGAAAAAGATATAAAAGACAAACAAATTTTACTTAAATCATATTCAAATGAAGGAAATTGTATACTTGAAGTTAGTGATAATGCAGGTGGAATACCTGATAAAATTATAGAAAAAGTATTTGATCCATATTTTTCAACAAAAACTAAAAAAGATGGAACAGGACTAGGCCTTTATATGAGTAAAATGATTATAGAAGATCACTGTGGTGGGAAACTAGAAGTTTCAAACAATGCTGATGGTGCAGTGTTTACTATCACTTTAAATAAAACAATTTAAATATAAAGGATATAACTATGTATAGCTTAGATGAATTAATTGAACATACAAAAGAGTTAACACTTTTATATGTTGAAGATAATGATGATACAAGGGAAACTACAATGCTTATTTTGGAGCATCTATTTGAAAATCTAATAGTTGCTACTAATGGAGAAGATGGATTAAATAAATATAAAGAAAATAAAAATATAGATTTAATTATTACAGACCTTCTTATGCCTAAAATGGATGGTATTGAAATGAGTAAAATGATAAAACAGATCAATCCAGATCAATCTATTATTATATTATCTGCAATAGTAGATATATCGATAATAAAAGAAGCAATAGATATAGGAATAGATAGTTTTATAAATAAACCTATGGAAGATATTGAGATATTATTTGCAAAAATAGAAAAAATAGTAAAGCAAATTGAATATGAAAAAGATATAAAAAGAGTAGAAAAATTAAATAAAAATAAAGAAAAATCAGAGCTAATAGTAAAAGTTATTAAAAATTTATCTCATCATTGGATACAACCACTTTCTGTGATATCAACTATATCTAGTAAGTATAGTTATAATTTAGAATATGAAATACCACTAAGTAAAGATGCCCATAAAGAGTTAGATCTAATTACTAAAAAAACACAAGAGCTATCTTCAATATTTTATAGATTAGAAAATCTAGATTTTGAAAATACAACACTAGAAGATATAGAAGAGATTTTATATATAAACAATCCAATATACAAAGATTAAAATATGAGAATTATAATAAATATTATTTTTTTAATGTTAAGCATATTAAATGCACAAGAAAAAATAACAGTAAATGCCGTGCTAGGTCAAGATAAACCACCTTTTATGTTTGAAAAAGATACTAAAAAGGGTATTGAAGCAGATGTATTATATGAAGTGTTTGATAATATGGGATATAAACTTAAAATAGTACAAAAAGAAAAAAGTTATATGCAAACTGTTTTAGATAAAAAAAATAAATATGATTTAGTTGCTACAATAACTCCTAAAAATGAGAATCTATTTTATAGTGATGTTTTTACCACTTATGCAAACTATGTTATCACAAGAGCTGATGAGCATATAAATATAAATAATATACAAGACTTACAAGCTATTAAGTTTACAGCATGGAATGGTGCATATAATGATCTAGGAGAAGAATTTTATAAACTGTTTAATCCAATTGATGGTATATCAAAACAAAGTTACAATGACAACCAATTTCAATTAGACGATGTAAAAATGTTTTTTTCAAAAAAAGTTGATGCGATTATAATAGATAAAACAATTTTTAACTGGTTTAAAACACATTTAGGAAATAAAGACGAGTTTACTTTTCATGATATATTTAAAACTAAAAAAACATATCCTGTTACATTTAGATCAAAAAAATTAAAAGATGAATTTAATATTGCATTACAAAAGTTTAAAGATAGTGGCAGATATGATGAAATTATTAGATTTTATGAGACTCAAGATGTTGAAGAGTTATTAAAATTTACAAAATTAACTGCAAAAATTTCATCAAAACTAATATATGATAATAAACTTAAGGATCTAAAAAATATACTAAATAAATTTTTAATTCATCCTGATATTGTAGCTATTATTATAAAAAATAGTGAAGATAAAGAGATACTAAAAATAAATAAAAATAATGAAGCGTATAAAAAACTTCAAAAAATAAGAGCAAAAATAAGTTTAGAAGAAAAAGATGATACTTTAGATTTAGGTATGATATATGTTTATTATAAAAAAGAATACAAGTCAGATATTGGTGCAGTAATCCCTTTTATAAATAAGTTTGCAAATAGTGAATATTTTACTTATATAAAAGCTATATATAAACACCTAAGAGTAATAAACAATAATCATATTAATCTTACTAAAGAGGAAGAAAAGTACCTAAAAAAGAAAAAAACAATTACAGTTCATAATGAATCTGTATGGGCACCATATAATTTTAATGAAAATTCAATACCTAAAGGTTTTGTAATAGATTATATGGATCTCCTTGCTAAGAAACTAAATATTAATATTAAATATATTAGTGGATATTCATGGAAAGAATATATAGATCTTATTAAAACTGAACAAATTGATGTTATTGCAAATATTGCAAAAACAAAACAAAGAGAACAATTTATAAATTTTGCAAAACCTTTTTTAAAATCAAAAAAAGCAATATTTTCAAATACTATAGATTTTAAAAAAGTATCAGATCTAAATGGTAGAACTGTAGCAGTACCAGATCAATTTTATATACACTTATATCTAAAAGAGCATTACCCAAAAATCAAATTAAAAGTATATAGAAATATAAAAGAGTGTATATATGCAGTTATAAATAAAGAAGCTGATGCTATAATTGAGAACTATGCTGTTATTAACTACTTAATTAAAAAAGATGGCTTAAATATGAAATATATTAGTATAAATACTGATGATGAACTAACAACAAATTTAGCAATAGGTGTTAGAAAAAGTGAATCAATATTAAGAGATATATTAGTAAAAGCTCAAAATAGTATATCAAAACTAGAATTAGATGAGATAGAGGATAAATGGTTTGGATTAAAAAGTAGAAAAAGAGATGATTTTACTGTTGAACAAAAAAAATATATACACAATAAAAAATCTATAAAAGTTTGTATAAATCCAAATTTAGCTCCATTGGAGTTTCATGAAAATGGTACACCAAAAGGTATTAGTATTGATATATTAAATCTTATTTCTAAAAAAATAAAATTAGATTTAGAGTATATTAAAATAGATTCTTGGGAGAGATCTCAAGATTATCTAAAAGATAAAAAATGTGATATTTTATCATCTGTTGTAAAGACAAATGATATGGCAAAATATGCAAGTTTTAGTGATCCTTATATATCTTATGATTTAGCAATAGTAACAAAAAATGATAAACCTTTAGTAAATAATCTTTCTGAGATAGTTGATAAAAAGATGTCAAGACAAGAAGGATCAGGAATATCTATTCTTTTGAAAAATAAATATCCAAATATCCAAATCAAAGATACAAAAAATATGATAGAATCATTTAAAGATGTACAAGATGGTACTAGTTATTTTACAATTACAACATTACCAGTGTTATCTTATAATAGTAAAAAATATGATTTACAAGACCTTCAAGTATCTGGATATACAAACTTAAAATATGATCTATCAATAGCAGTAAGAGATGATGAAAAAGAGTTATTAGCTGTTTTAAATAGAGCTATATATTTAATCTCAAATGATGTTATTAAAGTTATTAGTGATAAGTGGACAACACAAGAGATTATTAAAAAAACAGACTATACTTTAGTAATTGTAGTCTTTACTATAGCTATATTAATAATTTTTATTATATTTTTATTATATATGAAACAAAGTAAATTAAAAAAAGAGATAGAGGGATTAAATCAATCTCTTGAAACAAAGGTACAAGAGGAGATATCAAAAAATAGACAAAAAGAGAAATTGATGTTGCAACAAAGTAGATTGGCTCAAATGGGTGAAATTATATCTATGATAGCACATCAGTGGAGACAACCACTAAATACATTGTCTATGTTAAATCAAACAATCATAATGCGTTATGAAAGAGGGAAACTTGATGATAAGTTTGTAAAATATTTTAAAGAAAATTCAAAAATTCAAATTAAAAATATGTCAGAAACTATAGATGACTTTAGAAACTTCTTTAAACCAGAAAAAGAAAAAAGTGAATTTTGTATAAATAAGGTTATAGAAAATACAGTAGATATAGTAAGACCTGTATTTGAAAAAGAGAAAATTGATCTAAAAATTAATTTAAATGAAAAATTATATATTGTAGGTTTCCCTAATGAGTTTGGACAAGCACTTTTAAATATAATAAATAATGCAAAAGATGCACTAATAGAAAATAATATTGAAGATAAATATATAAAAATAGATCTAATAAATGAAAATGAAAAAATAATTTTAACAGTAAATGATAATGCTGGTGGAATTTCTGAAGATATAATTAGTAAAATATTTGATCCATATTTTTCAACAAAAACACAAAAAGATGGAACAGGTCTTGGACTTTATATGAGTAAGCTTATTATTGAAGATCACTGTAGTGGAAAATTAAGTGTTAAAAATAATGAAATTGGAGCTTTATTTATAATAACTTTTGAATAGTTTAAATTCATCAAAAATGATGAATTTAAATAATTTATTTTGAATTAAAATCTAAAGATATAGAGTTTACACAGTGTCTTGTATTTTTAGAAGTCATACCTTCACCTTTAAATACATGACCTAGGTGACCACCACAAGTTGAACATACAATCTCTACTCTTCTTCCATCAGCATCTGGAACTTCTTTTACACTATTACCTATAGCATCATCAAAACTTGGCCAACCAGTACCAGAATCAAATTTAGAACTAGAATCAAATAATGCAGTATTACATTGTCTACAAGTATATATACCATCTTCTTTATTATCCCAGTATTTACCTGAAAATGCCATCTCTGTACCTTTATTTATTATAACTCTTGTTTCTTCTTCATTTAATTTATTATAGCTCATTAATAATCCTTATATTTATTTATAATATCATAGCAAAATAATATTAAGTTATTAGTATTATATTTTTTGTTATAATAATTTATAACTTAAATGAAAGAAATCTTATGAAATACTTTTTAGCATTATTTGTATCTATTATCTTTATTGCTTGTAAAACTAGTTCATTAGATGATCAAGAGGTGAAATTATTATTCAAATCTGGTTTTGAAGATGGAGTATATCTTGATACTCCTTATAATGATGGTGGAGGAACATGGATGCAAGATATAAAAGGTAGTGATGATAGTAAGTTTTCATTTCCTATAAATATATGGGAAACAAAAGGTTCTTTTCAAGTATTAGTAGATAGCAGTGTTGATAGTTATGAATATATACAAAATAAAATTATCGCAACTATAGGACATACAGGTGAATATACAAAAGTTCTGAGTTCTGAAGTTCTAAAAGCAGATAAGTCATGGACACAAGATCCTTATATATTAGAAGATGCAAAAGAAGATGGTGATTTATATATTAGTTATTGGTTAAAATTACCTGCAAAATTACCACTTAAACAATTAGTAGATGATATAGAAATATATGATGGTTTTCCATGTGGTGAAGGAAAAAGTTGTTATGAGAAATAAATATAATGTATGACTTAATAGTAATAGGAAGTGGGGCAGCTGGAATCATGGCTGCAATTACTGCTAGAAATAATTCTAAAAAAGTACTACTGTTAGAACAACAAAATAAAATTGCTCCAAAATTAAAAGCAACAGGTGGAGGTAGGTGTAATCTTACTAATACTTTAAATAATGAGGAGTTTGTAGAACACTTTGGTAAAAGTAAAAGATTTATAAACTATGCAATAGAGCAATTTGATCATAATGACTTAATCTCTTTTATGGATAGTATTGGTGTAGCTACACATGCTCCTGATGGATTTAGAGTATTTCCTACTACACATAGTTCACAAACTATAATTGATGGCTTATTAGCTTATATGCAAAAAATTGGTGTAGAGTTAAAGTGTGGTGAAAAAGCTGTTGATATTATAGTTTCTAATAATAAAATAGAAAAAATAATAACTACAAAAGATAGTTATAGTTGTAAAAATATATTAATTGCAACTGGAGGAAAAGGGTATGAAAACTTAGGTGCAACAGCCGAAGGGTTTGAGTTTGCTAAAAAACTAGGACATACAATTACATCCCTTTATCCAGCTATGATGCCACTTTTTGTAAAAGAGACTTGGGTTGCATTATGTACTGCTGATACTGTTGCTAAAGTATATATGCAAGTAGATATTAAAAAATATAAAAAACTAAATGCAATAGGAGATCTAATATTTACCAAAAAAGGTATAAGAGGTCCAGTTGTATTAGATTTTGCAAGAGAGATTACACCATTATTTGATAAGTATGATGAGATACCATTAAAAATGAATCTAATAAAAGGTAAAAATGAAGATGAACTAATAAACTTTTTAAAAGATGAATCTAAAAAAAATCCACAAAATACAGTGTTAGATCATTTAGAAAAGTTATTAGCAAAAAGTATTATTTTAGAACTTGCAAAGATAGTTGATATTGATTGTGAAGTTACATATAAAAACCTAAAAGGTAGTAAAAAGTTTGAGTTTATAAAAATACTTTGTAATACTCCATTAACTATTGTAGGACATGATGGATTTAGACTCGCTATGATAACAAGAGGTGGGATCTCTTTAAAAAATATAGATAATAAAACAATGCAAAGCAAAATAGTACAAGGCTTATATTTTGCAGGTGAAATAGTAGATATAGATGGTCCTTGTGGCGGATATAATTTACAATGGGCATTTTCAAGTGGTGCACTTGCTGGAATGCTACAAAAGTAGCATAAGTAGTTTATACTTTTGAGTATAATACACAAATAAAAATTAAAAAGGATTAAATATGAAAACTATATGTCCACATTGTTTAAGTGTAAATAATGTACCAAAAAAAGATAGCTATAAAAAAGCTAACTGTGGAAAGTGTAAAAACTCTTTATTAGATAATGAAGCAATAGATCTAAATGGATCAAATTTTGATGAGGTTATTGTAAATAGTGACCTACCTGTTGTAGTTGATTTCTGGGCGCCTTGGTGTGGTCCATGTAAAATGATGGCACCTACATTTAAAAGTGTAGCAAAAGATTATCCACTAAAAGCTACTTTTGCAAAAGTAAATACAGAAGATAATCAAATGTTAGGAGCTCAATTTGGAATAAGAAGTATCCCTACAATTGTAATATTTAAAAATGGAGTTGAAGTTCAAAGAGTATCTGGAGCTTTAGATGAAAACTCACTAAAACAGTTAGTAAATAGTCATTTATAAAATGACTATTTAAAGCTTATTATTTTTCTTCTAAGCTTTTTTTATAAAAATCAAGATACTTTGTATCTTGATCATCCCTAGCTTTCATAGCATTTCTAGGATGTTGAACTAATTGTCCAGCAACCATATAAGGAATACTATATCCCCAATCAAGTTCTTTTTCTAGTTCTACAATATGTTCTTCTATAAATTTTATAACTGGAGTTAATTGATATTTTTCATCGTTTAAATAACCAATTAAAAGTTCCATAGCACAGTTTCCAGCACCTCTTCCCAAACCTGAAATAGTAACATCAAGGAAAGCTACACCATTGTTTTTTGCTTCAATAGTATTTGCAAATGCTAGTTGAATATTATTATGTGCGTGGATACCAACTTTTTTTCCTACTTTATTAGCCATAGTAGTATATTTTTTAGCTAGTTGGGCAATCTGTCTAGGATAATATGATCCAAATGTATCTGCTATATAAATCACATCTACATTAGTTTTAGATATTTTTTCTAAAGCATCATTTAGTTCATCTTCATCTACTTTTGCTACAGCCATAATATTGATTGTAGTTTCATAACCTTTGTTATGTGCTTCTTGTGCTAAAGTTATTGCTTCATCGATTTGGTGTATATATGTAGCTATTCTTATCATATCTACAACAGAATCTTTTTTTTCTAAAAGTTCAGAATTAATAGTTCTTCCAATATCACTCATAACAGCAATTTTTAGATCAGTATTGTTATCTCCTACAATTCTTCTTATATCTTCCTCTTTACAAAAATTCCATGCACCAAATTCATCTTCACTCATAAGAGATGGTGAGTTATTTTTCCCAATCTCCATATAATCAATACCAGCTTTTACACAAGTATCGTAAACACCTTTTACAAAATCATCTGTAAAATGGAAGTTATTTACTAATCCACCATCTCTAATTGTACAATCAAATACTTTTATTTCATTCATCTTTTTATTACTTCTTTTTTAATTATTTTCTAGCTTTTTTTAAGTGTGTCTGCAATTGTAAATGCTAATTCTAAAGCTTGATCAGCGTTAAGTCTTGGATCACATTGAGTGTGGTATCTACTTGTTAAATCTTCTGTAGAGATATTACAAGAAGCACTACCTGTACACTCTGTTACATCAAGTCCAGTCATCTCTAAGTGGATTCCACCAGCTACTGTTCCATGCTCTTTATGTATTGCAAAAAATTGCTCAACTTCACTTAAGATATTTGAGAAATCTCTTGTTTTATATCCATTTGATGTTTTTTCAACATTTCCATGCATAGGATCACAAGACCAAAGTACATTTCTATTTGCATCTCTTACTTTTTTAAGTAGTTTTGGGAAATGCTCTTTTATTTTAGAAGCACCCATTCTTACAATAAGGTTTAATCTTCCCTCTTCATTATTTGGATTTAGTGCATCTATTAGTTCGATTAATTCATCTTCACCCATAGTAGGACCTACTTTACATCCAATAGGGTTTTGAATACCTCTAAAATACTCAATATGAGCCTCTTTTAGATCTCTTGTTCTATCACCAATCCATAACATATGAGCACTACAATCATACCATTGACCTGTTAAAGAATCTTTTCTTGTCATAGTTTGCTCATAGTTTAATAATAATGCTTCATGTGAAGTGAATAGTTTAGTTTCATTTAGTGCTGGCGTATTACTAGAATCTATACCACAAGCTTTCATAAATGCTAAACTTTCAGAGATTTTATTTGATAACTCTTCATATTTTTCACCTAGTTCATGGTTTTTCATATATTCTAAGTTCCACTCATGTACTTTATTTAAATCAGCCATACCACCTCTTGAGAATGCTCTAAGAAGGTTCATAGTAGCAGCACTTTGGTTATATGCTTTTAGAAGATTTTGTGGGTTTGGTTCTCTTTTTTCTAAGTCAGTTTCAATATCATTTATAATATCACCTCTATAACTTGGATATTTTACACCATTGATCTCTTCAAAATCACTAGATCTTGGTTTTGCAAATTGACCAGCTACTCTTCCTACTTTAACTACAGGTTTACCTGAACTATATGTAAGAACTACAGCCATTTGCATCATTAGTTTAAAAAGTGATTTTATATTCTCTGCATCAAAAGCTTTGAAACTTTCAGCACAATCTCCACCTTGTAATAAAAATGCTTCACCACGAGCAGCTTTTGCAAATTGTTCTTTTAATGCTCTAGCTTCCCCTGCAAATATAAGTGGAGGATAAGAAGATAGCTCTTGTTCAACAGCTTTTAGCTCTTCTTGATTTTTGTATGTTGGTTGTTGTTTTATTGGAAGTTTTCTCCAAGAATCTGGTGACCATTGTGTACTCATTTTAATACCCTTTTATATTTTTAATTTTTCTAACATTATTTTAAATGATTTTTTAAATGATAATAATCCATCTCTTAAAAGTATATCACTTATTTCATTTATGTTTATATTGTTTTTTTCTAAAGATTCAAAAAATTCATTACAGCTATCTTCACTTAATATTTCACTTGCTATAAAATTATTATTAGCTATATATGCTTCAATTGTTGCAAGTGGAGCTGTGTTTATACTGTTTGGAAAAACTAGTTCATCGATATAATATGATGGAGCTAATTTATCACCTTTTACACCAGTACTAGCAAATAAAGTTCTAATATTTGAGTTGTTAAATTTTTCAATCTCATAATAACATTTAGTGGCATTTACTATTCCAACTTTTGCTGTTGGTAGATTTAGTGCTTCTAATTTTTCATCTAACATTCTATCAAATCTACTTACAAATACAGAAACAACTGCTTGAGTATTCTTAGAACTTTTTTTAATACCTTCATCTAAAGCTTTTGTACAAGCTATAGCTTGCTCTACACTAAAAATAAGTGTAGCATTTACATTTATACCTTGTGAAGTTAGCTCTTTCATAGCAATATATCCAGCTTGTGTTGCTGGTACTTTTATCATAACATTATCATATCCAATAGAATTATATAATCTAACACCCTCTTCAATAGTAGCTTCAGCATCATCACAAAGTGCAGGATCAACTTCAATAGAGATAAATCCACTATCATTTTGTTCATCATGAAGATCTTTCATAATAGAAGCTGCACTTTTTATATCTGTAATTGCTAATTCTTCATATATTTTTTTATTTGGATTATCTTGAAGCATAGATATTTGTTGAGTATATGCATCACTTGTTGTTATTGATTGTTCAAAAATAGCAGGGTTTGATGTAGCACCATGGATTATTTTCTCTTGTAATAACTCTTTGAATTGATTTTGTAAAAAATCTCTTTCAATAAAATCACACCATAAAGAGAAGTTTATTTTTTGTTTTAAATTCATTATTTACCTTCACCACAAACAATATCTTTGTCCATGATATTTTTAAAATTTCTAATTATAAATCCTTTACAGTTTTGATTTGTATCGTTATTTGTAAATTTTACAAAGTATTGATACCCTTCAATCATAGTATCTGGATCTTCAAATTTTTGTTTTGAATATACTTTTAAATTTGAAATATTTGTATATCCTTGATTATTTAATATATATTGTGCTTTATGCACTCTTGTATTTTCACTTATTAAGTAAATTACAATACCCAATACAGCCATAACTCCAAACCAAATGTATGTTTTGGTAGGGATTTTTCTAACTTCTATATTTTCATTCATATATAATAACCTTTTTTTTATAAAGCAGATATATTACCATAATTTTAATAAAAACTAATATTTAATTATTCTTAGATAAATAAAATTTATGCAAAATCTAAATATATAATAAATAAATGATTATTTATTTCAAAAGTTTAAATTAAGGATAATTAATATACTATACCCCCCTATAGTATATTAATTGAAAGGTTTAAAATGAAAACAGAAAAAATATTTATGGTTATATTATTATAATATCTGAATTGTTATTTGGATTTATATCAAATTCTTTTGCACTAATAAGCGATGCTTTACATAATTTTGGTGATGTAATATAATTAATAGTTACATATTTAACTCTAAAACATACAATTTCTACAAATATGAAATCAGTTTTATTTAATACAATATTTTTATATATAACTATGATATATTTGATATATCAAGCTATTTTAAACCTATATAATCCTCAAATAATAGATCCACTTTATATGATAGGTGTTGGTTTTGTTGCTCTTATTGCAAATGGGTTAAGTGCTTATTATCTATCTGCTATGCAAGTATCAAGTTGTGGACATATTCATCATGAGCATAATGATAATCATGAACATCAAAATATGAATATAAAATCAGCATATTTACATATGTTAAGTGATACTTTAATATCATTAGGAGTTGTTATTGCTGGTATTTTTATATACTATTATCAAATATATTTTATAGATTCTATTTTAACTATTATTTTTACTATTTATATTATAATACACTCATATCCTCTTTTAAAAAAGAGTGTAGAATATTTTTTAATAAAAGAGAACAAAAATGTATGAATGTAAAGTAGAAAATAAAAAACTAATCAATAGAATAAACCGTATATCTGGGCAAGTTAACTCTTTAAAAGGTAAACTAACAGCTCAACTAGAGTGTGAAGAATCTCAAGATCCATATGAGATAATAAGACAACTAAGTGCCATAAAAGGTGCTGTAAATGGTATGATGAATTCATATATTGAACACTATGCAAAAGGGCATTTAGTTGATTCTATAAAAGATGCAAAAACAAAAGAAGATGCTATGGCTTCTATGGATAATCTACTTGATATTATGAAAAGTTTTAGTAAATAATAAAAAACTATTTAAAGATATAATTTAGATTAATAGATCTTATTTTAGAAAGTTCATCTTTAACAAGTATTTAGATACAATAACTTTATGAAAAAAGTATTAATAATAGTAGATGGTCATATAGCTGCTGGTTTATTAAAAAGACTAGTACAGCAAGATACATCACATAGTGTTTATGATATTGTTTACACAAACGATGCAATAATCCCAAAAAAACATAGTGATAACTTTATATTTTATAAGTTTGATGCTACTAGTTATAGTAAGCTTGAATTTGTGATGAAAAAAGTTATACACAACGAAATTTTAGTAGTATTATCAAATAAGATTGATACATTAGCAGTTGTTGATAATATTTTAAAAATACGACCAAACAATCATTTTAGAGTATATAATGCTTGGAATATTGAGTTTAATAATAAACATATAAGAAACTTTGATGCTGTAGGAATTTTATCAAATGCTCTAATAGAACAACTTCCAAATGTACCAGTAGTTGCACAAAATGTTGGACTACGACAAGGTGAGATAATGGAAGTTAATATCCCATTTGGTAGTTCATATGCTTATAGATATATAGGTAGTATTTCACAAAAAAAGTGGAAAATATTTGCACTTTATAGAAATGGAAAATTAGTAAATGTAAAACCAACTTTGATTTTAAAACCAAATGATATTATATTAATAATTGGTGATCCAAAGGTATTACTACAAGTTTATTCATCTATGTCAAAAACATCAGGGCATTTTCCACTTCCTTTTGGACGAAATGTATACTCATATATTGATATGTATATCCAAGATGATGAAGATATAAAAAATTGTATAAATAAAGCTATATATCTTCATGAAAGATTAAAGACAAAAAAATTAGTAATCAAAATAGTAAATGCAAGAACAATCCCTTCAATAAATAAAATAAAAGATAAAATAAAAAATATTAAAAATGTTGAACTAGAGTTTGATTATAGTATAGGTGAAAAAACTAATTTATTAAAAATAGATAAAAAAAGATTTGATGTAGGAATTATAGTACTATCTAGAATTTTATTAGAAAATCAAAATATAATAAATCAAACAAAAGAGTTAAAAATAGCAGTGTTTAAAGCTACAAGTATCCCTTTATCTAAAGTTCAATTGACTTCAGTGATATTAAATAACAACAAAGAGTATGAACAAATATCTCCAGTGATTTTTGATATAACATCTCAATTAAAACATAAACTATATCTAATAGATTCAGATCCAATAGGTGATCAAAATAGAGATACATTAGTTGAGCATTTTAAAAATTTATCTGAGATATATAACCAAAGTATACAAGTAAACCAAAATAATAAAAATCCAATAAATCAGATGAAAAAAGATAACCAAACTTTACAAATATTACCACTAAAAAGTGAGATGTTCTCAAAAAGATATTTTGAATTTTTTAGTACAAATAGTGATTTGATTTCATACGATTTTAAAAATATAAATCAGATTTTAATACCAATAATAGAAGAAGAAAATATAAATAAGGAAGATTAATGACATTTGAAAAATACCCATTTGAAAAATTAAATATATTATTAAAAGATATAACACCAAATAATAACTATGAGCCTAGTAGTTTAACAATAGGTGAACCACAATTTAAAACACCACAATTTATCCAAGATGAATTAAAAAATTCAACTGAACTTTTAAATAAATATCCAAAAAGTGCAGGAGAAGATTACCTAAAAGATGCAATGATAAGTTTTAATAAAAAAAGATTTAATGTAGAGTTACAATACAGTCAAATTATACCTGTATTTGGAACTAGAGAGGTATTATTTAACTTTCCTCAGTTTGCACTTTTTGATATAAAAGATCCAGTAATGGCTTTTACAAATCCTTTTTACCAAATATACGAAGGTGCTGCAACTGCTAGTCGTGCTAAAACTATACATCTTGATTTAACTAAGCAGAATAACTATCTTCCTGTAATAAGTGATAGTGAACTTAAAACTTGTGATCTAGTGATATTAAACTATCCAAATAACCCAACAAGTGCTACAATTACTAAAGTAGAGTTAGAAAAATGGGTTAAAAAGTCTTTAAAGTTTGATTTTATACTTATAAATGATGAGTGTTATAGTGAACTTTATTTTGATGAAAATAAAAAACCAGTATCACTTTTAGAAGCTTGTAAAAGTGTAGGAAATGATGAGTTTAAAAACTGTTTAGTATTAAATTCAATCTCAAAAAGAAGTTCAGCTCCAGGACTTAGAAGTGGATTTATAGCTGGAGATAAAAACATATTAAAAGAGTATATGAAATATAGAACTTATGTAGGATGTGCATCTCCAATACCTTTACAAAAAACAGCAGCAATTGCTTGGAGTAAAGAATCTCATGTACAAGAGTTTAGAGATATTTATAAAAAGAACTTCCAAATAGCAAAAGATATTTTAGGTATAACTATTCCTGAAGCTACATTTTATATTTGGCTTGAAGTAAATGATGAAGAAAAATTTACACAAGAGTTATATAAACAAAAAAATATCAAAGTACTTCCAGGAAGCTATCTAGGTAGAAATGGTATTGGTAAAAATTATGTAAGAATAGCTTTAGTTGAAAATAATGAAAAAACTAAAGAGGTGTTAACAAGACTAAAAGAGTTTATGGATAGTTATAAATAAATTATCATTTATTATATAAGTATGTTATTACATATAATATGATATTATTTATCTACTTAAATATGTAATAACATATATAAAGGATATTTTATGATTGAACTATCTACTCCAAATGAATTACTAGAACAAACTATTTTATTAATTGAAAATAATAGAAAAGAGCAAAAACTTCAGCAAAAAGAATTATCAAATAAAGCTAATATTCCACTACCTACTTATAAAGATTTTATTTATAAAAAAAGAATATCATTTGAAAATTTATTAAAACTTTTAATTGCATTACGCTTATTTGAAAATATAGCTGGATTATTAAAAGAGAAAAAAGTAATAACATTAAGTGATATTAAAAATAAAAATAAACTTCCTAAAAGGATAGTTAAATGAATAAATATGAAGTAGATGCATATATTTATGATAAAAAAATAGGTACTCTTTTATTACAAGATGGAATTGTATATTTTGAATATGATAAAAAGTTTAAAATTACAAATCTAAATATCTCACCTTTAAAATTACCATTATCATTAAATGGAGTATATACTAATAATGATGATAGCTACTTTGAGCAATTACCTGGAGTATTTCATGATAGTTTACCAGATAAATTTGGAACAAAAATAATTCAAAGATATTTTGAATCAAAAGGTATATCATCTTATGAACTAAACCCTATTCAAAAACTTATGTTCGTAGCAGATAAATCAATTGGTGCAATCACATATAAACCATCTTTAAATATTTCAAATATAATACACAATGAACTAATAGAATTAAATCAATTTTATAACAATGCTAAAAAAGTTATTCAAGGTGATAATATAGAAGTAGTTGATGAGATGTTACACTTTATGGATAGTACTGCAAGTGCTGGAGGTGCAAGAGCAAAAGCTGTAATAGCTTATAATAAAAATACAAAAGAGATGGTAAGTGGATTAAATGATAATTTACCAAATAACTTTGAACATTATTTAATAAAATTTGATATTCAAAATGAAAAAGGTTTTAGTAGTGATTTTACTAAGTTAGAATATATTTATATGTTAATGGCAAAAGAAGTAGGTATAGATATACCAAATATTGAACTTTTAAAACATGGTAATTTATATCACTTTTTGATTAAAAGATTTGATAGAGTAAAAAATAAAAGAATACATTTACATAGTGTAGCAGGACTTACTCATTCAAATTTTAATTTACCTATGCATTACTCTTATGATGAGCTTTTTAGATTAACAAGATATCTAACAGGAAGTCAAAATGATGTTTTTGAACAATATAAAAGAATGGTATTTAATATAATTGGACGAAATCAAGATGACCATGCTAAAAATTTTTCATTTATGATGGATGAAAATGGACAATGGAGTATATCTCCTGCTTATGATATTACTTATGCAAATGGGGTAGGTTATACTAAAAATCATCAACTTTCATTATTAGGAAAAGTAAATAATTTTACTATTGATAATCTATTAAGTATTGCAAAAATACACTCTATAAAAAAAGAAGATGCTTTAGATATTATAAATAAAACTCAAAATATATTTAAAACTTTTGAAAAAAGAGCAAATCAATATAATATAAGTCAAAAGTTTATTAATGAAATTACAAAAAACATTAGAAATTTTGAAATATAAGAATAAGATTATAATATAATAAACACCAAAATAATGTTACAATTTCAAATATTAAATTTATTAGGAAATATTAAATGACACAAGAAGAGATGATCCAAGCCAGTACTGACCCAGAGTTTTTAAAGTATTTAGATATAAGAGAGAAAGATGTATTAGAATCTAAAAATATATCTGGATTGTACGAAGTGCTTGATATGTTACTTATACTTGATTTAGATGAGAGTAGAATAAACAAAGTTTACGAGACAATTTTAACTGTTGCTTTTGATGGTATTGAAGCTAGATTAAAATCAGGTATTAAACTAAAGCTAGATGATAACGATAGTGAAGATAAACATTATATAAGAGCATTTTATGAGCATAGTATAGAAAAATGGAGTAGAGATGACCACAAAGGTGCAAAAGAGTTATTTTTTGTATTATCTCAAATTATTGATGATGAAAAACTATATGAAGCTTTAAATATTAAACTTTTAGCTTGTCATGATAAAGTTGATATGGAAGAGTTTTATGAAACAAAAATTCTACATAAAGAATCAGTAGAAGATGAAAAATATGGATATTTTTTAGTTGATTTTACATTTGATACAAAAAAATATCTTGATGATAATGCTTCTAAATTAGCATCTATATATGATGAATTAAAATCTTTAATCCAAGTATAATTAGGTAAATAAAATGAATATACATTTTATAGGAATAGGTGGAATAGGATTATCTGCCTTAGCTAGATTTTTAAAATATAGTGGACATAATGTAAGTGGAAGTGATATAAAATCAACTCCAATTACAAAAGAGTTGCAAAAAGAGGGTATAGAAGTAAATATACCACAAAGTGCAAGTGCAATAAAAGATCAAGATTTAGTAATATATAGTGCAGCAGTTACACCTGATAATTGTGAAATCATGCAAGCTCAAGAAAATGCTCTTAAACTTCTAAGTAGAAAAGAAGCCCTACCAATAATACTTAAAAATACAAAAAACTTCAATACTTGTGCAGCTCATGGAAAAAGTACAACAACAGCAATGTTAAGCTCAATACTTCAAAGTTCAGCACTTATTGGTGCAATAAGTAAAGAGTTTGATTCTAACTTTAGATATATAAATGATACATTAGCATTTGAAGCAGATGAGAGCGATGAGAGTTTTATATTATCAAATCCTTATTGTTCAATTGTTCTAAATACTGAACCTGAGCATATGGAATACTATGAATATGATGAAAAAAGATTTTACGATGCATATACAAAATTTTTAGATATTGCAAAAATTAGAGTTATAAATGCAGAAGATCAATTTTTATCAAAATATAAAGGTGAAGCTATAAAGTTTTATCCATCAAAAGATATTACAAATATAGAGTTTGTATTAAAAGATGATGAGCCATATACTAAGTTTACTCTAAAAGATATGGGTGATTTTGAAGTTTGGGGATTTGG
Organism: uncultured Helicobacter sp.; assembly: GCA_964482285.1. Lineage (GTDB taxonomy): Bacteria > Campylobacterota > Campylobacteria > Campylobacterales > Arcobacteraceae > CAIJNA01. The sequence continues at coordinate 59,705 of CAYZWZ010000006.1, forward strand.
TGACCATATAGCATCAAATGCAAGTGCCGCTATTTTAGCAGCTTCACAAAATATGGATATAAATATTATTAGAAAAAATCTAAAAGAGAAATATAAAGGTATCAAAAAAAGATTTGATGTAGTTCAAAAAAAAGATGACTTTGTAGTAATAGATGATTATGCTCACCATCCAACAGAGATAAAAGTTACAATGCAAAGTGTAAAACTTTACAATAAATTAAAAGGTTTAAACTCAACAACAGTTATATGGCAACCACATAAATATAGTCGAACTGCTGATAACCTAGAAGAGTTCAAAAAATGTTTTGATGGCTGTGATAAGCTTATTATACTTCCTGTTTGGAGTGTAGCAGAAAAGATACAAGTAATTGATTTTGTACATGAATTTAAACACTACAATCCAATTTTTGCTTCAAAAGTACAAAGTAAAGATGCAATGATAGAATTATTAAAAGGAGATGAAGTTATAGATACTATTTGTGAAGGTACAGTTTTAGGAGTTGGAGCTGGAGATATCACTTATCAATTAAGATAGGTATATCTTTGCATCTTTAATTTCAATCTTACCCAGTAGTTCATATTCAAATACTTTTGAGTTATATTTTAATATAGCTTCATCGTAAGTTGGATTTGAACTGCAATATTGTAAAAACTCATCTTTTATAGATTGCTCTTTTTTTATCCCAATCTCTTTTAAAAAATCATCAATATTATAAATAGCTTTTGCATCGCCATTTTGAAGTAGTTCATTTGTACCATCACTATCACCAATTCTATGTGGTAGTACATATATTGGTTTATTCATCTTTATAGCGTATTTTGCACTTGTTAAACTACCACTATTTAGATCAGCTTGAGTTATTATTACAATATCAGCTAGTGCTACTACAATCTCATTTCTATGTACAAATGTATAAGCTCTAGCTTTTGTAGTTGCTTTATAAGTACTTAGTATTAAAGAATTTTGCTCAATCTTTTGGATTAGATTTTTATTAACTGCAGGATATCTAATATCAAGACTATTTGCAACTACTGCTATTGTATTATTATTTGAAGCACTATGAGCAATAGCATCAACACCCATTGCAGCACCACTTACTATTGTGATATTATTTGAAGATAATAATTGAGATAGTTTATGTGTAAAGTTTTTTGTATAGGCATTTGGTTTTCTAGTTCCTACAATTGCTACTTTTTTATTTTTTAATAAATCTGTATTACCAATATAGTATATATCTTTTGGATATTCTTTCATAGAGTCTAACTCTTTTATATGAAAGTTTATCTTATTTATCATCGGTGAGCCAATGTATTTATATCTACTACATCGATATCTTTAAATAGATATTTCACCTCTTTTAGAGTTTGTAAAGTCATAGTATGTGGATGCCCAATAGCAATAGCAAAACCTTTTTTCTTTGCTATTTTTATTGCATTTTTTAATTGATTGATTATATATTGTTTATCTTGTTTATTATCTATAAATACATTTCTTGACATATAGTGAAGATTGTATTTTTTTGCATATTTTTTTATCACTGTTTTAGAAGTAGTTCTACTATCTATAAAATAAAAATTATATTTTTTTAGAGTTTTTACTAATCTATCCATAGATACTTCATCTGCTGTGAACTTACTTCCTGTATGGTTATTTGTATATAAAGTATGAGGATAAAGATCTCTTAGAGATTTTATCCTAGCATCTATTTTAGCTAAAGAATCTCCAACATGAAGAGTATTAGATTCTTCATATTTTCTATTTCCAGCTTCAAGTGGAAGATGTATCATATGTACTTTTATACCTTGTGCAATAGTTGCTGAGTTTTTATGTCTAGGTGTTGGAGGTAAAAATGACATAGTAATAGGATATGGTATAGCTTCTATTTTTCTAACTTGTGATATATTTGATACATCATCAATTAAAATAGCTAACATTGGTTTGTTGTTTTTATTTATTACTATTTTTTTATCTTCTGATATCTCTGGTTTAGAGCTAATAATATTATCTTTTTGATTTTTTGTTGTAGAAGTTGTTTTATTGTTATCCTCTTTATAATCTTGAAATATACTAGGCTCTTTATAAGATTCTTTTTTATTAGTATCAGCTATAGGTTTTTTTACTACTATTATCTCTTCATCATCATTTGGTACATATTCAACAGTCAGCTCTTTTGTTTTTTCTTCAAACTCTTTACTAAGTTCTTTAATTGTTTTTTTGTGTTTTACAACTGGTGTTGTTTTTTTAGTTTTTGAGATCTCATTTGATATTTTAGATATATCATCTTTTATAAAAACTTCATATATGAAAAATATAATTATAAAAATAATTAAAAATAATATAACTTTATTTATATATTTTAGTATTACTTGATTATTAGTTTTAGAATTAGATTTTTTCTTTTTTCTAGGTTTATGTTTTGTTTTTGGGGAAGTTTTTCTTTTTGCCATAGTATTTTAAAAGTATATCTTAAGAGTATAAACTCTTAAGATATTTTTGGATTAGTTAGTTTCTTGATCAACTATTTTGTTAGATGCAATCCAAGGCATCATTTTTCTAAGCTCAACACCTGTTTGCTCAATTAATGAAGCTCTAGCGTTTGTTCTTTCAGCATTCATTCTAGGGTATCCAGCTTGACCTTCAAGGATGAAGTCTTTTGCAAATCTACCATCTTGAATTTCAGTTAAGATATCTCTCATAGCTTGTTTAGATTGTTCATTGATAACTCTTTTACCAGATACATAATCTCCATACTCAGCAGTATTAGAAATAGAATATCTCATATCAGCGATTCCACCTTGGAACATTAAATCAACGATTAATTTAAGTTCATGTAAACACTCAAAGTATGCTAATTCAGGAGCATATCCAGCTTCTGTTAATGTTTCAAATCCAGCTTGAACTAAAGACATAGCTCCACCACATAATACAGCTTGCTCTCCAAATAGATCAGTTTCTGTTTCATCTTTGAAAGTTGTTTCA